>NZ_JBVVQA010000015.1:61851-149619 GCF_055811455.1 Mesorhizobium sp. WSM4845 | reverse complement strand
CGCCCCCGCCCCCCCCCCCGCCCCCGCCGCCCCCCCCCCCCCCCCCCCCCCCCCAAACTCGGTAATGTCGGCGTTCCCGCCCACCCCCCTCTGTCCTGACAGCCAATCTCCCCCCTTGAGGGGGAGATGTCCGGCAGGACAGAGGGGGGTGCCTGGGCAAGGGCATCTAAAACCATGCTAGCCCTCTTCCTGCGCGATATCCGCCTGAGTATCCGGGCCGGCGGCGGGGCGCTGACCGGCGTGATCTTCTTTCTCGCGGTGATCGCCACGATCCCGTTCGGCGTCGGGCCGGACCTCAATCTGCTTGCCCGCATCGGCCCGGCGATCCTGTGGATCGGCGCCTTGCTGGCTTGCCTGCTCGGTCTCGACCGATTGTTCCAGGCCGACCGGGAAGACGGCTCGCTCGATCTGCTGGTGCTCGGCGACGACCGGCAGATGCTGGCGCTGACCGTGCTGACAAAATGCCTGGCGCATTGGGCAGGAAGCGTGCTGCCGCTGGTCATCGCGGCACCCCTGCTCGGCCTGTTCATGAACATGGAGCCGATCGGCATCGGCGCCACGGCGCTGACCCTTCTGGTCGGCACGCCGGCGATTACCTTCATCGGCGCTGCCGGTGCGGCGGTGGCGGTGGCACTGCCGCGCGGCGGGCTGCTGATCTCGGTGCTGGTGCTGCCGCTGACCATCCCGGTGCTGATCTTCGGCGTCTCGGCAAGCTATGGCGCGGTGGCGAACCCTGATCCGTTTCTGCAGCCTTTCCTCATTCTTGCCGCGCTGACCTTGTTTCTTGCCGTGCTGGGGCCGGTTGCGGCAGCGTTGGCGCTGCGCCATGGAACCGACTGATTTGGCCGGCCATGTTGGTGATTACAGGGCGTCAAAGGCTGCGGCGCTGCTGTCGATTGCGAAGCCGATGGCGCAGGGTTAAAGGAAGGCATGTTGGAACGAAGCGAAATGGTCCGGCTGAAAGGTTTTGCACCGGAGGAGCGACCCCTATGAGCGCGCATGCGCTCTATGTGACCGCTGCCTATGCCATTACGGCCATGGTGCTGGCCGGGCTGATCGGCTGGATCCTGCTCGACCAGCGTGCACGCAGACGAGACCTCGCCGAGCTGGAAGCGTCCGGCGTGCGGCGGCGCTCCGATAAGGCGGGGAAATCATGAGCATGGAGACGGAAACGCCGGCGCGCTCACGCCGCCTGATCGTGCTGTTGCCGCTGCTGATATTCCTCGGGCTGGCGGGGCTGTTCCTGACGCAGCTGCTGTCCGGCCGCGACACTTCGGAAGTGCCATCGGCGCTGATCGGCCTGCCGGCGCCGCAGACCAATCTGCCGGCGCTGGAGGGCATGAATTTGCCGGGGCTCGATTCCAGGCAGTTTGCCGGCAAGGTCACGCTCGTCAACGTCTTCGCGTCGTGGTGCGGGCCGTGCCGCGACGAACATCCGCTGCTGCTGGCGCTGTCGCAGGACAAGCGCTTCGTCATCGCCGCCCTCAACTACAAGGACCAGCCGGAAAACGCCCGCCGGTTCCTCGGCGATCTCGGCAACCCGTTCCAGGCGATCGGCGTCGACACGGCAGGGCGCGCGGCGATCGACTGGGGGGTCTACGGCGTGCCGGAAACCTTCGTCGTCGGCAAGGACGGCAAGATCGCCTACAAGCACGTCGGCCCGCTGACGCCGGGCTCAGCACAAGCGCTGCTGCTGCCGGAGATCGAGAAGGCGCTGGCAGCACCCGGCTGATGGCCCCTCCGTTTCGTCATCCTTGGGTCTTCACTCCGCTTTGCGTCGTTACGCCCAAGGATTACGAACGTGATAGGTCGACCGAAGATTCAGCCGTAGACCTGCTTGTGGACCTGGTAGAGCATTTCGCTGCGGTCGGCGCGCATGTCGGCCAGATCGCGGCTGGAAAACGAATCGATTTCGGCGATGAGGCGGTTGTATTGCCGGCGCTTGGCGATGCTGGTGCGAGCGCGGCTCATTAGGCTGTCGAGAATCATAGCGAGGTTCCTTCTGTGCCGCATTGTTGCGGCAGGTTGTTCCTCCCTGATCGATACGCAGCATGACATAGTTATGGTGCATCGCAAAAAGAAGATGTTGCAATGCACCATTGCGCTGGGCGCATAGCCGGTTAACGGCGCATGGGCCCGTCCTTCCATCCATCACTCGAGCAAGGGCCGCATTGCCTGTCCCGATACAACGATCTTGCCATATCGATCGCCGGCTGGCTTGATCGCGCCGGCACAAACGATTTGCATGACCCGGGAGAAAACCATGGCCGAAGACTACGAAATTCTCGATCCACGCTTTGCGCGGCTGTTCAACGGCAACGCACAGGTGGACAAGCTGTTCACCGGATGCCGGTGGGCGGAAGGGCCGGCCTGGTTTGCGGCCGGCCGTTATGTGGTCTGGTCCGACATTCCCAACAACCGCATGCTGCGCTACGACGAGACCGACGGCAGCGTCAGCGTGTTCCGGCAGCCGTCGGGCAATTCCAATGGCAACACCGTCGACCGGCAGGGCCGGCTGGTCACTTGCGAGCATTCGGGCCGCCGCGTCAGCCGCACCGAGCATGACGGCTCGATCACCACCATAGCCGACAAATGGCGCGGCAAGCGGCTGAACTCGCCCAACGATGCGGTGGTCAGGTCCGATGGTTCGATCTGGTTCACCGACCCGACCTACGGCATCGATACGGATTATGAGGGCGACAAGGCCGAGAGCGAGATCGGCGCCTGCCATGTCTACCGGGCCGACCCCGGCACCGGCGAGATCGAAGCGGTGATCACCGACATGGTCAGGCCCAACGGGCTTGCCTTCTCGCTCGACGAGAGCAAGCTCTATGTCGTCGATACCGGCCGCACGCATGGCGCGCAGAATCCGGCGCATATGCGGGTGTTCGATGTCGACGGGGCCGGCAAGAAGATCTCAGGCGGAAAGGTCTTCGCCGATTGCACGGCCGGCCTGTTCGATGGTTTTAGGCTCGACGACCAAGGCCGGATCTGGACCAGTGCCGCCGACGGCATCCATTGCTACGATCCCGACGGAACGCTGATCGGCAAGATCAAGGTGCCGGAAGTCGTCGCCAATTGCGTGTTCGGCGGCGGCAAGCTGAACTGCCTCTACATCGCCGGCACGACCTCGCTCTACATGGTCCGGCTGATGGTCAACGGCGCAAAGACATTTTGAGCGGCCCTGGGGTCTTCGAAGAGGTCGCTGCGCGTGACTGGTTCGTCGGCGAGACCAATGTCGCGGCGTTGAGACCGAAGGGAAATTTGCGAGAGGCTGCGGGACAGCGCCCCGCTCTGCCCTGCCGGGCATCTCCCCCACTTGGGGGCTTCGTCGCCGACGCGCTTAGCGTTCGCTCCGCCCGGGATAACGAAAGCACGGTGGCCGCCGCTTAACGCGACCGGATGAAATCGGCGAAGGCCGAAATGGCGTTGTGCATTGCCAGTTGGCTTGCCGGCTCCGACAGGATTTTGTCCATCTCCGGTGGCCTTTTGCCGAGCAGGGCGATTTCGAGCGCGGTGTCTTCAAAAAGCGCGAAAGACATGGTGCGCATGATCTCGGCCAGAGCCGCGCGGGCAAACAGCGAGCGCGGCGAGGCGTGCACCAGCATGGCCGGCTTGGCGACAGCGGCGTCGCGCGACACCAGCCAGTCGAGCGCGTTCTTCAGCCCGCCCGGCACGCCATGGGCATATTCAGGGCAGGAGACGATCACACCGTCAGCGGCGGTGACCGCGTCGATCAGCGCGGATGCTTGCGGTGGCGTCCGCTCGCCTTCGTCATCCGGATTGAAAATCGGCAAGCGGCCTAGCCCGTCATAGACGATGACGCGGCAGCCAGTCGGCGCATTTTGCGCCAAACCCGCGGTCAACGCCGAATTGGTCGAGGCGGCGCGCAGGCTGCCAGAGATTGCAAGGATGTTGAGCAAAGGAATGGAGATCAGCTTGGACGATTCGTTGCCGGGCACACTACCACATGGTGTGTTTGTATTCTTCGTCCAGCCAGCGATCGGTCGCCTCGGCCGAATCGGCAAGCGCCAGCTGGTCGCGCAGGATCTGGCCGAGCGTCGGCAGCGTCGCGCGGTCGTACCAGGTTTCCGGCTTCCACAGATCGGAGCGCATGAAAGCCTTGGCGCAATGCATGTAGGCGGCCTTGACCGTCACAAGGACGACGCTTTGCGGTTCCTTGCCGTCGACGGCGAGCCGCTCGCGCAAAGCCGCATCGACGGTGATGCGGGCGTCGCCGTTGACGCGCAGCGTCTCGTTCATGCCCGGGATGAGGAAGAGCAGCCCGACCGAAGGGTTGAGAAGAATGTTCTCCAGCGTGTCGAGCCGGTTGTTGCCGGGCCGGTCGGGGATGGCGATGGTCTTCTCGTCGAGCACGGCGGCAAAGCCCGGCCTATCGCCCTTTGGCGTCACATCGGCATTGCCGGCGCCGTCCGAGGAGCCAATCAGCACGAAGGGGCTTTTGCCGATGAAGGAACGGCCGTGGCCATCCAGCGCCTTCAGTTCCTTGCGGATCGAGCCGTCGGTCGGCCGAGGCGTCTTGTAGATCGTTCTCAGCTCTTCGCGCGTGGTGACGAATTCCATGCCCTCTCCTTAAAATCGTTACTTGCCGGGCTTCCCTTCCGTTCCGGTCTTGCCTTCAAGCGAATGGCGCATGATCAGCGGCATCTGGCTGAAGGTGAAAAGAAGGGTGATCGGCATGATGCCCCAGACCTTGAAGGTAACCCAGGCGTCGGTGGAAAAATTCCGCCAGACCACTTCGTTGACAAGGGCCAGGAACAGGAAAAACAGGCCCCAGCGGAAGGTGAGTTTCTTCCAGCCCTCGGCATCGAGGCTGAAGGCCGAATCGAAGACGTAGCCGAGCAGCGACTTGCCGAAGAACAGGCCGCCGAGCAGCACGCCGCCGAACAGCATGTTGACGATTGTCGGCTTCATCTTGATGAAGA
This sequence comes from Mesorhizobium sp. WSM4845, assembly GCF_055811455.1. Taxonomy (NCBI): domain Bacteria; kingdom Pseudomonadati; phylum Pseudomonadota; class Alphaproteobacteria; order Hyphomicrobiales; family Phyllobacteriaceae; genus Mesorhizobium; species Mesorhizobium sp. WSM4845. Next base: position 144,673 of record NZ_JBVVQA010000015.1, on the reverse strand, counting down.
TGTCGTCCTGCAGGTAGAGCGTCAGCGCGCCGAAGACGAAGACGACGACGCCCGACACCATCGGCATGATCGGCAAGGTGCGGGTGAGCAGCCAGGACGCGGCCAGCGCGATCGCGGTCGCGGCCATGAACAGGCCGGTAGCGACGAAGATCGGTCCGCCGAATTCGGCCAGCACCGGAAATTTCTGCGACAGCCATGCGCCACGGGCGTTGGCGAAGAAGAACACCATCAACGGGCCGAGCTCCAGCACCAGCTTGAGCAGCGGATTGACGCCTTCCTTCTTCTGTTTCTGCGGGTCGGACGGGTCGCGTTCGAGGATGCGCGGGTTCATAGGCTTTCCTTCTTGCGCATGATCCTGTCCAAAAAGTCTGCAACTTCCTGGGATCAAGCTTGTTATGCCACTCCAGCGATCGCCCTGGCGAACTCGCTTGCGGAGAATGGTTCGAGGTCGTCGACCTGTTCGCCGACGCCGATGAAATAAACCGGCAATTTGTGCTTTGCCGCAATCGCCACCAGAATACCGCCGCGTGCCGTGCCGTCCAGCTTGGTCATCACCAGGCCGTTGACGCCGGCGACATTGCGGAAGATCTCGACCTGGTTGAGCGCGTTCTGGCCGGTGGTGGCGTCGACCGTCTGCAGCACGGTGTGCGGCGCCTCCGGATCGAGCTTGCCCAGCACCCGGACGATCTTTTCGAGTTCCGCCATCAGCTCGGTCTTGTTCTGCAGCCGCCCGGCGGTGTCGATGATCAGCACGTCGGAGCCGGCTTGCCTGGCCTGTTCGAAGGCATCGTAGGCGAGGCCGGCGGCGTCGGCGCCAAGCTTCGAGGCGATGACCGGCGACCTGGTGCGCTCGCCCCAGATCTTCAATTGCTCGATCGCGGCGGCACGGAACGTGTCGCCGGCGGCGAGCATCACCGACAGGCCGCCGTCGGTCAGCTTTGCCGCCAGCTTGCCGATGGTCGTGGTCTTGCCGGTGCCGTTGACGCCGACGACAAGGATGACATGCGGCTTGTGGCTGAGGTCGAGCTCCAGCGGCAAGGCGACATGGGTCAGCACCTTCTCAACCTCGGTCGCCATTATGGCGCGGACTTCCGTCTCGGAGACGTCCTTGCCGTAGCGGCTGGCAGCCAGCGAATCGGTGATGCGCAAAGCCGTCTCCATGCCGAGATCGGCGCGGATCAGCACGTCCTCCAGATCCTGCAGCGTGTCCTCGTCGAGCTTGCGCTTGGTGAAGACGCCGGCGATGTTGCCTGACAGTTCCCGGGAAGAGCGGGCGAGCCCCTCCTTCATGCGCTGGAACCACGAGCGTTTCGGTGCCGGTTCCGGCGCCTTCTGCGGTTCGGCTCTCTGCCCGACCTTCCTGGTGACGGTGACCTTGCCGGCAGCCGGCTTTGGCTCCGGCGGTGGTTGCGGAACGGGCTCGCGCTTTACCTCCCCCGCGATGGGGGAGGTCCCGAGAGAAGCTCGGGGGTGAGGGTGACTGGCGCCGGCGCTGTCACCCAACCCCGCCGCTTCGCGGCGACCCTCCCCATCGAGGGGAGGGCGGGGCGCCGGTATGGCTTCAGGTTCGGGCGCGATCTCGGTAAGGACCGGCTTCGCCTCGATCGGCGCTGGCTGGCGAATGGGGGGCGGGATTTCGGCCGTCGGTGCGGCATCTTGCGCAGGTCCGCGCTGCCCCTCACCCTTACCCTCTCCCCGTGAAGGACGGGGAGAGGGGGGCGTCAGCGCAGCCGCTTCTTCCTCGGCCTCTGCGGGAGTGGTTCCGGCGGCGCGATCAGCACCCTTCTCCCCGTCCCTATACGGGGAGAAGGTGCCGGCAGGCGGATGAGGGGCGGCGCCAGCCGCTGATGATGGAAGCTGAGTGGACGCTTCGACGGACGCAGGTTCGGGTTGTTTCTTCGGGGCGATTTCCGGCTGCTCGGGCTCAGGAACGTCCTGCGGCTCCGGAGTTGGCTCGGGAATCACGGGAGCAGCCGGAATCTGCTCTGGCTCTTCGACCGGATCAGGCTCCGGCTGAGCAGGCTCGGCCTCTTCAACAGGCACCGGCTGTGCCGGAGGCGCAGCTTCTGCTTCGGGCCAAGGCTCTTCGCGTTTCAAAAATTCCGGAACGGCTTGCTCGGCCGCGGGTTTCAGTGCCTCGAGCGCGTCCCATTTGATCGGCGGCAGCGGTGCGGTCTCGTCGATCCGCTCCTCGACCACTTCCTTCTTGCCGAACGAAAATATCTTCTTGAGAAAACCAGCCATGTTCTTGCGTCTCAGGCGGCGCGGGCGGCAAGCGGCGCCGCGATCAGCCGCGAGCCGTCATCGCCGGCGATATCGGCCTTAACGATTTCGCCCGGCGCACCCTCGGAGATCGCGGCAAGCGTAAACCCTTCGGTGCGGCCGAGCCCGTCGCGCTCGATCAGGATCGACTGGCGTGTTCCGGCGAGCGAGGAAAGGTGGCTGCGATAGGCGGCGTCACCGGCGGCGCGCAGCCGTGCCGCACGCTGCTTGACCAGTTCGCGGCGAAGCTGCGGCATGCGCGCGGCGGGGGTGCCTTCGCGCGGCGAAAACGGAAAGACGTGGAGATGCGTCAGCCCGCATTCCTCGACGATCTCCAACGATTTTTCGAACATGGCGTCCGTCTCGGTCGGGAAGCCGGCGATGATGTCGGCGCCGAAGACGATGCCGGGACGCAATTTGCGCAAATCCTGGCAAAAACGGATCGACTGATCCCGGTTGTGCCGGCGCTTCATCCGCTTCAGGATCATGTCGTCACCGGACTGCAGCGACAGATGCAGATGCGGCATCAGCCGGGGCTCGGTGGCGATGGCGTCGAGCAGATCGTCGTCAGCCTCGATCGAATCGATCGAGGAAAGGCGCAGGCGTTTCACGTCAGGCACCTGCTTCAGGATTGTCTTGACCAATTTGCCGAGCTTCGGGCTGCCCGGCAGGTCGGCGCCGAAACTGGTCATGTCGACGCCGGTCAGCACGATCTCGGCATAACCATTGCCGCTCAGCCGCTTGACCTGCTCGACCACGGCGCCCATCGGCACCGAGCGCGAATTGCCGCGGCCATAGGGGATGATGCAGAAGGTGCAGCGGTGGTCGCAGCCGTTCTGAACCTGGACGAACGCCCGCGCCCGGCCTTCGATGGCGTCGACCATGTGGCCGGCCGTCTCGCGCACCGAAAAGATATCATTGACGCGAGCCTTCTCGGTGTCGTTGACGCCGAAATCCGGCAGCGCGCGATAGGAATGCGCCTTCAGCTTTTCCTCGTTGCCAAGGACGAGATCGACCTCGTCCATGGCGACGAAATTCTGCGGCTCGGTCTGCGCGGCGCAGCCGGTGACGATGATGCGGGCGGCCGGATTCTCGCGGCGGGCTTTGCGGATCGACTGTTTTGCCTGGCGCACCGCCTCGCCGGTGACGGCGCAGGTGTTAAAGATGATGGCGCCGCCTTCCAGCGCGCCAAGGCCGGCGCTTTCCGCCTCTCGCCGCATCACCTCGGATTCGTAGGTGTTCAGCCGGCAGCCGAAGGTGACGACGTCAACACTTTTGGGAAGAGCGGGATCCTTCTTGGCAAGGGGAGCCATCAGGCGGCGCTTTCGGTGTCGCGGGCCCACACGCCGGTCGCCGGGTCGAAGCTGCCGGAAAATTCCCATTCGGCGGCGCCGGTGAGGATGACGTGGTCGTCGCCGCGCCACTCGACATGCAAGGAGCCACCTCCGGGCGTCACCAGGGAGACGCTGCGTCCGGTCCGCCTGGTGCGCGCGGCAGCGACGGCGGCGGCACAGGCCGCTGTGCCGCAGGCCTTGGTCAGGCCGGCGCCGCGCTCCCAGGTGCGGATGACCATCGTCTCGGCCGAGGTCACCCGCGCGATGGTGATGTTGGCGCGTTCGGGGAAGATCGGGTGGCTTTCGAGCAGCGGACCGAAGCGGTCGAGCTCATAGGACCAGACGTCGCGGTCGACCCAGAAGATGGCGTGCGGATTGCCCATCGACACGACCGAGGGCGAGTGCAGCACCGGCGCGTCGATCGGGCCGACCTGCAGCTCGATCATGCGGGTATCGCGGAATTCCTCGGCGAGCGGAATATCCTGCCAGCCGAAACGCGGCTTGCCCATGTCGACCGAGATCAGCCCGTCGGCATGTTCTTCGGCGTTGAGGATGCCGGCGACGGTCTCGAAGGCGAATGTCTTCTGGCCGGTCTCGGTGGCAAGCGCCTGCACCACGCAGCGCATGCCGTTGCCGCAGGCCTGCGCGCCGGTTCCGTCGGAATTCAGGATGTCGATGAAAAAGGCAGTGCCCGGCGTTCTGGCGTCGTGGATCGCCATGATCTGATCGAACTTCGTCGCGGCATCGGCATTGAGCGCAAGGGCGGCAGCCGGCGCCACCCGGTCGGCGCGACCGCGCATGTCGGCAACGATGATTTCGTTGCCGATGCCGTTCATCTTGGCGAAGGGGGCAGTGCTTGCCATGGATCGAAAGGTCTCATGCCGGTTTGGCGCCTATATGGCGGATAGCGGCCGGAATTACCAGTGCGAGACGCCAGCACGCCGTGCGTCGACTTGGACGCACAAAGTGCGCTCCGACATTTTGAACCCGCGCATCGTGCCTTCTGAAAATCGATTCCGATTTTCGGGCCGATGCGTCTACGCCACAGCGAAGACGCCAAGCATGACCAGCAGGAAGATGATCAGCACGATGCCGATGAGAATGCGGGCGCCGGTGGCAGCGGCTCCGGCCAATGCCGGCATGCCGAGCAGGCTGGCCGCGGCCGCGATTATCAGAAGAATCACAATCCATTTGATCATGGGAAATCCCTCGCAGCCGACGGTTGTGGACCACCATCAACGCGTTTACGACGTCCCGGGTTCCCCCGGGGGCCTCTGGGGGGCCGGGTCGCCAGCCTAGAGCGCCGGCACGTCCCAGACTTCGCCGGGACGCAGGGCGCGAAAGCGTTCTTGCGGGACACCTTGATCGTTGAGGGCCTCGCCCAGCTTTCTTGCCGGCTCGTCGATCGGCTCGTTGGTGAGCCGGAACGTGCCCCAATGGCAGCCGGCGGCATTGGCGGCGTTGCACAACAGCATGCCTTGCACCGCCTCCTCCGGGTTCTGGTGGTGTGGCGCCATGAACCAGCGCGGCTCGTAGGCGCCGATCGGCAGGATGGCGAGGCGGAAGCCACCGTGCCTTGCGGCCATCAGCCGGTAGTTGATGCCATCGTGGAAACCGGTGTCGCCGGCGAAATAGACCTTTCCGCCCGGCGTCTCGACCACAAAACCCGCCCACAGCGCCATGCGCCGGTCGCGGGTGCCGCGCGCCGACCAGTGGTGCACCGGCTCGACATGGACGGCGACGTCCTTGCCGATCTCGACCCGCTCGCCCCAGTCATGCACGGAAAGCCGCATTCCGGGAACGCCATCGTCGATGATGGCGTCGTTGCCGAGCGGCGTCAGCACCAGCGGGTCATGCTTTGTCTTCAGCCGCTTCAGCGTGGCGAGGTCCAGATGGTCGTAGTGGTTATGGCTGACCAATACGAGATCGATCGGCGGCAGGCTGGAAAAGGCGATGCCGGGCGGATTGACCCGTTTCGGCCCGGCAAAGGGGAGCGGCGAGGCGCGCCGCGACCAGACCGGGTCGGTGAGGATGTTCAGGCCGGCTGTCTGGATGAGCAGCGTGGAATGGCCGACCATGGTCAGCCTCAGTTCAGAGCCGTCGATCCGTTTGGCCGGTGTCGCCTGATGAAACGGACTTGGATTCGCCGACGGCCATTTCGAGCGTTCGCCGCCCAGCTGCCACTTCAAAAGATCGGAAAAGCGGGCAGGCAACTTGCCGTTGGGATTGAAGAACAAGGTGCCGTCGAAATGATCGCTGGGCGGCCCGCTATAGTAGCGGTTGGCCGCCCTTTTCCTCGCAGCCAAGATTTCGCCTCCGGCAAGGTTCGGTTTCATCAGAGATAGGACCGAAGCGGGCTGGCGCAAGCATTTGGCGGCCGGACGCCAGGGGCAGGCCTGTCCTGGCAAACCGCTGCGCAGTCTCGCGTCAGACCCCCAGGACAGGTTTTCGGGCGGCACGCATTTGTGGCAAAGTTGCAACAGGTGCCGCCGCAAATGCTATTTTAACCATACAGGGTTGAAATTTTGCCACCTTCTCCGTCTTGGTAAGGGGGATATTGTGCGGACGGCAGCCCGGCCGGACCCGACGGAGGTTTGAAATGAATTTTTCGAAAACCGGTCTGCTGGCCGTATCGCTGGCCGCGCTCTTTGCGAGCGGCTGTTCAACGTCACGGTTCTCGCCGATGGACCAGCAGCCGGCGCCGCTGCAAGCCGCGCCCTCCGGCACGGTGACCGCAAACCAGCTGCCGCCGCCGGCGTCGCCTGGCACCGCCGACCCGTCGAAATTTCCGACGGCGCCGCAAGGCCCTCAGGTCGCCTCGCTGCCGCCGGACGGAACGGCTCCGGCCGGAGCCCCGGATCTTACCGCAAGCAGCGTCGCCGGCGTGTGGAAGGCCAGCGTGTCCGGCCAGAGCTGCCAGGTGGCGACGCCGCAAACCAAATTCGGCTCCGGCTATCGGGCTGGACCACTGCATTGCCCGGCGCCGATCGACGGCATCAAATCCTGGAACGTCGCCGGCAAGCAGTTGACGCTGTACGACGCGAATGGCGGCACGCTGGCACGGCTCTATTCCTCGGGCGGAGAGAAATTCGACGGCCAGACTTCCAACGGCCTGCCGATCTCGCTTACAAGAGGCTGACCCGCCCGCCCTTATTGTTTTTAGGCGATTCCGAAAACCGCTACACGCTTTCCCGGAATTGCTCTCTTTTGTTTTTACGCAATTCCGGACAGAAAACCGCTACACATATTGGAATTGCTCCGGAACGACGTGACCGATGCATCTGCGTGACGGCCTTCAGACCCATGCGACCGTCCGGCAGCGTTACGACCATTGGGTCGATACGGGCGTGATCGACCGCGATCCGGCGCAGGAGCGGGTCGTCGCGGCACTCGATCGGTTGATCGACGAGATTTCGGCAAAACGGCTGGCGCACAAATCGAGCGCGCTGGGCTGGCTGTTCGCTCGCAAGCGCGAGACGCGCGAGGCCGTCAAGGGCCTCTATATCCACGGCGGCGTCGGCCGTGGCAAGACCATGCTGATGGACATGTTCTTCGAGCTGGTGCCGGTCCGGCGCAAGCGCCGTGTGCATTTCAACGACTTCATGGCCGATGTGCAGGACCGCATCCAGAAGCACCGGCAGGCGCGTAAAGAGGGCGCCGTCAGGGAAGACGACCCGATCGCGCCGGTGGCCCGCGCGTTGGCCGAGGAAGCCTGGGTGCTGTGCTTCGACGAGTTTTCCGTCACCGACATCGCCGATGCCATGATCCTGTCGCGGCTGTTCTCGGCGCTGTTTGCCAACGGCGTCGTGCTGGTCGCCACGTCCAATGTCGCGCCGCAGGATCTCTACGGCGACGGCTTGAACCGCAAGCTTTTCCTTCCCTTCATCGGCATCCTGGAGCGGCATGCGCAGGTGATTGCCCTCGATGCCGACAAGGACTATCGGCTGGACAAGCTCAGCCGCCTGCCGGTCTATGTCACCCCTGCCGATGCCGCGGCCGATGCTGTCCTCGACGAGGCCTGGAAAGTGATGACGCATGGCAGGCCGACGCAGGCAGCGGCCCTGACGGTAAAGGGCCGGCAGGTCGTCGTGCCGCGCGCCGCCGGCGAAGCGGCGCGGTTTTCCTTTGCCGATCTCTGCGAAAACCCGCTCGGTGCCCGCGATTTCCTGGCGATTGCCAGCCGCTTCTCGACCGTCTTCATCGATCATGTGCCGGTGCTTGGCGAAGGCATGCGCAACGAGGCGAAGCGCTTCATCCTGCTGGTCGACACGCTCTACGACGATCATGTGCGGCTGGTGGTGAGCGCCGCCGCACCGCCAGCGGAGCTGTATACGGCTAGGCGCGGCAACGAGGTCTTCGAGTTCGAGCGCACCGCGTCGCGGCTGATCGAGATGCAGAGCCACGAATGGCTGGAAGACTGGGTGGAGAGGCAGAAGGCGCGGGTGGTGCCTGCGGAGGCGAGGCAGGTTCGGGCCTGAACCTCGTTTCGTAGAGTTCCGGCACACCGCCTCTGTCCTGCCGGACGTCTCCCCCTCAAGGGCCCCTCAAGGGCCCCTCAAGGGGGGAGATCAGATGTCGCCTCGACCTTCGCCAGTTTCCAGCGTTGTGGAAGAAGCCCGTCGTCAAAACCGCCGATCTCCCCCCATGTGGGGGAGATGTCCGGCAGGACAGAGGGGGCGCTGTCCCGCCGGCGACTATAGTCGATACACATACATGACGAACGCCTCCGCCGGCCCGCGCGGCTCCTTGCGCGACTCATAAAGCGCCTGGGCCGCCACATTGTCCGGCTCGGTGCCGACCCAGGCCTCCTCGCAGCCATGCTCCCGGCCGAGCTCAAACATGGCGTCGAGCATCTTCGTCGCTATGGCCTGGCGCTGGAAGGCCGGCGCCACGCCGACTTCGTCGATGTAGAGTTCGCTCACCTTGTCCGGGTGGCGGTGGATGACGGCCGCGCATTGGCCGACGACTGTGCCATCGGCCAATGCCACGATCATGAAATGACCGGGTTCGCGGAGATACGCTGCCAACCGATCCAACCTGACGGGTTCATCGAACACATCTTCGGCGACCCGCATCACAAGGGCGTCATCGCCGGAAAACAGCCTTCTTATTTCCATCTTCATTGCGTAACTTTCCCAAGTCGGCTCAATTCTTTTGACGTTTACGTAAATCCCAATCCATCTAACCGATTGAAAAATCTCACTCCAAAATAACCGTTTGAATATTTTATGCGCCGGGGCTATTGGGTGCGGCGAAATCTTCGCGGCTTCCCCGCAGCATTCCGGCCTCCTTCCTCGACGCCGTCATCCAATTCCTTAAGGGATTGGGCGCCGTCACAGTCTAAAGGGAAAACATCCTGACATGGCACGCAACAAGATAGCGCTCATCGGCTCGGGCATGATCGGCGGCACGCTCGCCCACATGATCGGCCTCAAGGATCTCGGCGACGTTGTGCTGTTCGATATCGCCGAGGGCATCCCGCAAGGCAAAGGGCTGGATATCGCGCAGTCGTCGCCGGTTGATGGGTTCGATTCCAGGCTGACCGGCGTCAACGATTATGCCGGCATCGAGGGTGCCGACGTCTGCATCGTCACCGCCGGCGTGCCGCGCAAGCCCGGCATGAGCCGCGACGACCTTCTCGGCATCAATCTGAAGGTCATGGAGCAGGTTGGCGCGGGTCTCAAGAAATACGCGCCGAAAGCCTTCGTCATCTGCATCACCAACCCGCTCGACGCCATGGTCTGGGCGCTGCAGAAGTTTTCCGGCCTGCCGAAGAGCCATGTCGTGGGCATGGCCGGCGTGCTCGACAGTTCGCGCTTTCGCTATTTCCTGGCCGAAGAATTCAAGGTGTCGGTCGAGGACGTCACCGCCTTCGTGCTCGGCGGCCATGGCGATTCCATGGTGCCGATGATCCGCTATTCGACGGTCGCCGGCATCCCGCTGCCCGACCTCATCAAGATGGGCTGGACCTCGAAGGAAAAGCTCGACCAAATCGTGCAGCGCACCCGCGACGGCGGCGCCGAGATCGTCGGCCTGCTCAAGACCGGCTCGGCCTTCTACGCACCGGCCGCCTCGGCGATCGCGATGGCCGAAGCCTATCTCAAGGACAAGAAGCGCGTGCTGCCCTGTGCTGCGCATCTCTCCGGCCAGTATGGTGTCAAGAACACCTATGTCGGCGTGCCGGTGGTGATCGGCTCCGGCGGTGTCGAGCGCGTCATCGAGATCGAGCTCGTTAAGGCCGAGCAGAAGATGTTCGACAATTCGGTGGCGGCGGTGCAGGGCCTGTGCGAGGCTTGCGTCAAGATCGCTCCGCAACTCGCCGCCAAATGATCCGAAGTGACCCGCCAGTAAAGTGATCTGGAGACAACGCGCATGAACATCCATGAATATCAGGGCAAGGCGCTGCTGAAGGGCTTTGGCGCACCGGTGGCCGAAGGCGTGCCGGTGTTTAGGGCAAGCGAGGCGGAAGCCGCCGCCAAGGCACTGCCCGGCCCGCTCTATGTGGTGAAAAGCCAGATCCATGCCGGCGGCCGCGGCAAGGGCAAGTTCAGGGAGCTTGGCCCCGACGCCAAGGGCGGCGTCAGGCTGGCGAAATCGGTGGCCGAGGTCGTCGCCAACGCCAAGGAAATGCTTGGCCACACGCTGGTCACCAAGCAGACCGGCCCGGCGGGCAAGCAGGTCAACCGCCTCTACATCGAGGACGGCGCCGACATCGAGCGCGAGCTCTATCTGTCGCTGCTGGTCGATCGCTCCGTCGGCCGCATCGCCTTCGTCGTTTCGACCGAGGGTGGCATGGATATCGAGGCGGTCGCCCACGACACGCCGGAAAAGATCATCACCGTCGCCATCGACCCGGAAAAAGGCATAACGGCGGATGATTTGAAGGAACTAAACGGCGCGCTGAAGCTCGACGGCGACGCCGCCAAGCACGGCGAGACGTTGTTCCCGATCCTCTACAAAGCCTTCGTCGAGAAGGACATGAGCCTGCTCGAAGTCAACCCGCTGATCGTCATGAAGGATGGCCGGTTGCGCGTGCTCGACGCAAAAGTGTCGTTCGACAACAACGCGCTGTTCCGCCATCCCGACGTGATGGAGCTGCGCGACATTACCGAAGAGGACGAGAAGGAGATCGAGGCGTCGAAATACGACCTCGCCTACGTCGCGCTCGACGGCAATATCGGCTGCATGGTCAACGGCGCCGGCCTCGCCATGGCGACGATGGATATCATCAAGCTCTACGGCGCCGCGCCCGCCAACTTCCTCGACGTCGGCGGCGGTGCGTCGAAGGAGAAGGTGACGGCGGCGTTCAAGATCATCACCAAGGACCCGGCGGTCAAAGGCATCCTGATCAATATCTTCGGCGGCATCATGAAGTGCGACATCATTGCCGAGGGCGTTATCGCGGCGGTCAAGGAAGTCGGCCTGCAAGTGCCGCTGGTGGTGCGGCTGGAAGGCACCAATGCCGAGCTCGGCAAGAAGATCATCAACGACAGCGGGCTCAACGTCGTCTCGGCCGATGACCTCGACGACGCGGCCAAGAAAATCGTGGCGGCGGTGAAGGGCTGATCTGGTGCCTCCGCACAAGATAAACCTGGTCGAGGCGGCGGATCAGAAGATCAAAAAGGTCTTCGATCCGCATATCGCCGGCGACGTCAACGACGCCCAGGTCAAGATCGCCAAGTTCGGCGATATCTTCGATTGGCACGCGCATGACAACGAGGACGAAGCGTTCCTGGTGCTGCGCGGCCGCATCGCCATCGATTTCCGCGACGGCACGGTGGAGCTTGGCAGCGGCGAGTTCATCGTCGTGCCGCGCGCCATTGAGCACCGGCCGCGCTCGCTGAGCGAACAGCCGGTGGTGCTGATGTTCGAGCCGGCGACGACGCTCAACACCGGCAACGCCAAGAGCGACCTCACAGTCGCCGATCTCAAGCGGCTTTAGGGAGCTTGTGCGGGGAAGAGAAATGAAGAACATCACTCTGGCGGTCGAAGACGAGGTTCTGGAGCAGGTCAAGCTGACGGCCGCTGAACAGGGCACGACCGTCGACGCCTTGGTGCGGGAGTTTTTCGCGACAGTGGCCGCGAAGCGCCATGCCAACGACGGGGCTCGGCAAGCCCTGCTTAGGCTTGCCTACGAGGCTTCAGGCGACATGGGCAGCAAGACTTGGAACCGGGCAGCTCTCCATGACCGCTGAGTGCCGCCTCGACACGAACATTCTCGTCTGTGCCGCCATCGGACACGATTCCAAGCGCGCGGAGTATGGCGCAATCATCGCCGCCGCCGAGCGCCTTGGCGTCAACACACTTTACACCGAAGACCTCAACCCCGGGCAGGCCTACGGCTCCGTGGTCGCCGTCAACCCCTTCCGCACTCACTGATCAGGTCGTAAAAAAATGTCCATTCTCGTCGACAAGAACACCAAGGTGCTCGTGCAGGGCCTGACCGGCAAGACCGGCACGTTCCATACCGAACAGGCGCTGGCCTATCACGGGACAAATATGGTCGGCGGCATCCACCCGAAGAAGGGTGGCGAGACGTGGACCGGCGCCGCGGGCGAGAGCTTGCCGATCTTTTCCACCGTCGCTGAAGGCAAGGCGAAGACCGGCGCCAATGCGTCAGTCGTCTATGTCCCGCCGGCGGGCGCCGCCGAGGCGATCCTGGAAGCGATCGAAGCCGAGATCCCGCTGATCATCTGTATCACCGAGGGCATCCCGGTGATCGACATGATCAAGGTCAAGGCGCGGCTCGACCGCTCGATGTCGAGGCTGATCGGTCCCAACTGCCCAGGCGTCCTGACCCCCGACGAATGCAAGATCGGCATCATGCCCGGCAACATCTTCCGCAAGGGCTCGGTCGGCGTTGTTTCCCGCTCGGGAACGCTTACCTATGAGGCAGTGTTCCAGACCACCAATGTCGGTCTCGGCCAGACCACCGCCGTCGGCATCGGTGGCGACCCCGTCAAAGGCACGGAGTTCATCGACGTGCTGGAGATGTTCCTCGCCGACGACGAGACACAGTCGATCATCATGATCGGCGAGATCGGCGGCTCGGCCGAGGAAGACGCCGCGCAGTTCCTCAAGGACGAAGCCAAGCGTGGCCGCAAGAAGCCGATGGCCGGTTTCATCGCCGGGCGCACGGCCCCGGCCGGCCGCACCATGGGTCACGCAGGCGCGGTGATTTCCGGCGGCAAGGGCGGCGCCGAGGACAAGATCGCGGCGATGGAATCGGCCGGAATAAAGGTTTCGCCGTCGCCGGCTCGGCTCGGCACGACGCTGGTCGAAGCGATAAAAGGTTAAGGCAGTAAGGGAGTAGGGCAGTATGGGAGTAGGGGAATAGGAAGAACGGGACGAACGATGGCAAGTGCCTGGTTCTCCCTACTGCCCTACTGCCTTACTGCCTTACTCCCCTCCAAAACAGGAGACGGAGCCAGGCTCCGCGGAAAAAATGGCAAGACAAGATCAGGCCAACGACCAATTTTCGCTTACCTCTTTCCTCTATGGCGGCAATGCCGATTATATCGACGCGCTCTACGCCGCCTATGAGGACGATCCCGCTTCGGTCGATCCCGAATGGCAGGATTTTTTCGCGGCGCTGAAGGACGATGCCGGCGATGTCCGCAAGAATGCCAAGGGCGCCTCATGGGCCAAGCCCTCGTGGCCGCTGCAGGCCAATGGCGAACTGGTGTCGGCGCTCGACGGCGATTGGGGCATCGTCGAGAAGCACATCGAGAAGAAGGTCCAGAACAGGGCGGTGATGAACGGCGTCGCCCTGTCCGACGCCGACGTCCATCAGGCGACGCGCGATTCAGTGCGCGCCATCATGATGATCCGCGCCTACCGCATGCGTGGCCATTTGCACGCCAATCTCGACCCGCTCGGCATCGCCAAGCTCGAGGATTACAACGAGCTGTCGCCGGAAAACTACGGCTTCACATCAGCCGACTACGACCGCCCGATCTTCCTCGACAATGTGCTCGGGCTCGAATTCGGCACCATCCGGCAGATGCTCGACATCCTGACCCGCACCTATTGCTCGACGCTCGGCGTCGAGTTCATGCATATTTCCGATCCCGAGGAGAAGGCCTGGATCCAGGCGCGCATCGAGGGCACCGACAAGGAGATCTCCTTCACCGCCGTCGGCAAAAAGGCGATCCTGCAGAAGCTGGTCGAGGCGGAAGGCTTCGAGCAGTTCATCGACGTCAAGTACAAGGGCACCAAGCGCTTCGGCCTCGACGGCGCCGAGGCGCTGATCCCGGCGCTGGAGCAGATCGTCAAGCGCGGCGGCCAGCTCGGCATGAAGGAGATCGTGCTCGGCATGGCGCATCGCGGCCGGTTGAACGTGCTCTCCCAGGTGATGGCCAAGCCGCACCGCGCCATCTTCCACGAGTTCAAGGGCGGCTCGGCCGCGCCCGACGAGGTCGAGGGCTCGGGCGACGTGAAGTACCATCTCGGTGCTTCGTCGGACCGCGAGTTCGACGGCAACAAGGTGCACCTGTCGCTGACCGCCAATCCATCGCACCTGGAAATCGTCGATCCGGTGGTGATGGGCAAGGCGCGGGCCAAGCAGGACTCTCTGTTCGGCCGCAGCCGCGAAGAGATCGTGCCGCTGGAAGAGCGCGCCAAGGTGCTGCCGCTGCTCCTGCATGGTGACGCCGCCTTTGCCGGCCAGGGCGTGATTGCCGAAATCCTCGGCTTGTCCGGCTTGCGCGGCCACCGCGTCGCCGGCACGCTGCACTTCATCATCAACAACCAGATCGGCTTCACCACCAACCCGCGCTTTTCGCGCTCGTCGCCCTATCCGTCGGATGTCGCCAAGATGATCGAGGCGCCGATCTTCCACGTCAATGGCGACGATCCGGAAGCCGTGGTCCATGCCACCAAGGTGGCCATCGAATTCCGCATGAGGTTCCACAAGCCTGTCGTGGTCGACATGTTCTGCTACCGCCGCTTCGGCCACAATGAGGGCGACGAACCGGCCTTCACCCAGCCGATCATGTATCGCAACATCCGCAACCATAAGACGACGGTGCAGATCTATGCCGACCGGCTGATCGCCGAAGGCCACATCAGCCAGGCCGAATTCGACAAGCTGAAGGCCGACTGGCGGGCACATCTCGAGCAGGAATTCGAGGTCGGCCAGCACTATAAGCCCAACAAGGCCGACTGGCTGGATGGCGCCTGGTCGGGCCTGCGCACAGCCGACAACCAGGACGAACAGCGGCGCGGCAAGACCGCCGTGCCGGTCAAGACGCTGAAGGAAATCGGCAAGAAGCTGACCGAGGTGCCGAAGGATTTCGCGGCCCACAAGACGATCATGCGGTTTCTCGAAAACCGCCGCCAGGCGATCGAGTCGGGCGAAGGCATCGACTGGTCGACGGCCGAGGCGCTGGCCTTCGGCGCCATTCTGCTCGACGGCAATCCGGTCCGGCTGTCCGGACAGGATTCGGAGCGCGGCACGTTCTCGCAACGCCACTCCGTGCTCTACGACCAGCGCGACGAGACACGCTACATCCCGCTCAACAATCTGTCGGCGGCGCAGGCCGGTTTCGAGGTCATCAACTCGATGCTGTCGGAAGAGGCCGTGCTCGGCTTCGAATATGGCTACAGCCTGGCCGAGCCGAAGGCGCTGACGCTTTGGGAAGCGCAGTTCGGCGATTTCGCCAACGGCGCCCAGGTGGTGTTCGACCAGTTCATCTCGTCGGGCGAGCGCAAGTGGCTCAGAATGTCGGGCCTCGTCTGCCTGTTGCCGCATGGCTATGAAGGCCAGGGGCCGGAACATTCGTCGGCCAGGCTCGAGCGATTCCTGCAGCTTTGCGCCGAAGACAACATGCAAGTGGCCTACTGCACGACGCCGGCCAACTACTTCCACATCCTGCGCCGGCAGTTGAAGCGGGATTTCCGCAAGCCGCTGATCCTGATGACGCCGAAGTCGCTGCTGCGCCACAAGCGGGCGGTGTCGACACTGCCGGAGATGTCGGGCGAAAGCGCGTTCCACCGGCTGTTGTGGGACGATGCCCAGCAACTCCCCGGCCAGGCGATCAAGCTCACCAAGGATTCGAAGATTCGCCGCGTCGTGCTCTGCTCGGGCAAGGTCTATTACGACCTCTACGAGGAGCGCGAGAAGCGCGGCATCAACGACATCTACCTGCTGCGCGTCGAACAGCTCTATCCGTTCCCGGCCAAGGCGCTGATCACCGAACTGTCACGCTTCCGCAACGCCGAGATGGTCTGGTGCCAGGAGGAGCCCAAGAATATGGGCGCCTGGTCGTTCATCGATCCGTATCTGGAATGGGTGCTGGCGCATATCGACGCCAAGCACCAGCGGGTGCGCTATACCGGCCGGCCGGCCGCCGCGTCGCCGGCGACCGGGTTGATGTCGAAGCATCTCGCCCAGCTTGCCGCCTTGCTCGAAGACGCGCTCGGTGAATAGAACAGAGTTCGGCGAATAGAACAGAACCGACAGAAGAACGGACAGGCACAATGGCTACCGAAATCCGCGTCCCCACTCTTGGCGAATCCGTCACCGAGGCGACCATCGGCAAATGGTTCAAGAAGGTGGGCGACGCGATCGCCACCGACGAGCCGCTGGTCGAGCTCGAAACCGACAAGGTCACGGTCGAAGTGCCGGCCGCGGCCGCAGGAACGCTCAGCGAGATCGCCGTCAAGGAAGGCGAGACGGTCGAAGTCGGTGCTTTGCTCGGCATGATTTCGGCGGGCAACGGGGCAAAGGCGGCGGCACCCGAAGCCGCGAAGCCGTCAACATCCGAAGCGAAGCAGGACGCGGTATCGCAGGCCTCGGCGCCGACCGCCGCAGCCACCGTCAAGCAAGCCGCGGCCGAGACCGCAAAGATCGCCGGCGATGCCGGGCCGATCGAGGCGCGCGCGATGCCGCCGGCGCCAGCGGCGGCGAAGCTGCTGGCCGAGAGCAATCTCGCGGTCGACCAGATCTCGGGTTCCGGCAAGCGCGGCCAGGTGCTCAAGGGCGACGTGCTCGACGCGATCGCCAGGGGCGCTCCGTCGCAGCCTTCCGAGACGCCGAAGGCCCCTGCACCGGTCGCCGCCCGTGCGCCGTCCTCGGCCGACGACGCGTCGCGTGAAGAGCGGGTGCGCATGACCAAGCTGCGGCAGACCATCGCCCGCCGCCTCAAGGAAGCGCAGTCGACCGCCGCCATGCTGACCACCTTCAACGAGGTGGACATGAGCGCGGTGATGGCGCTCAGGACCAAATACAAGGATGTGTTCGAGAAGAAGCACGGCGTGAAGCTGGGCTTCATGGGCTTCTTCACCAAGGCCGTCACCCATGCGCTGAAGGAAATCCCTTCCGTCAATGCCGAGATCGACGGCACCGACATCATCTTCAAGAATTACGCCCATATCGGCGTCGCAGTCGGCACCGAAAAAGGCCTCGTCGTGCCTGTCGTGCGCGATGCCGACCAGATGGGAATAGCCGAGATCGAGAAAGATATCGGCAGGCTGGGCATCGCCGCGCGTGATGGCAAGCTGTCGGTCGCCGACATGCAGGGCGGCACGTTTACGATTTCCAACGGCGGCGTTTACGGGTCGCTGATGTCGACGCCGATCCTCAACGCGCCGCAGTCGGGCATTCTGGGCATGCACAAGATCCAGGAGCGGCCGGTGGTGGTCGGCGGCCAGATCGTGATCCGGCCGATGATGTATCTGGCGCTCTCCTACGATCACCGCATCGTCGACGGCAAGGAAGCGGTGACCTTCCTGGTGCGGGTCAAGGAAAGCCTGGAGGATCCGGAACGGCTGGTGCTCGATCTCTAGGCCCGGTCGAGGTGAGCCGGAGAATGGATCTGCGCCACCGAATGAGTTCCTCTCGTTTGCACTCCGGAATGTTTTTCGCAGCTGTGCTCGCGGCCGGCATTGCGCAGGCGGGATCGGCAGCCTTTGCCGCATGCCCGCTCGAACTCGCCGTCTATGGCGATGCCGAAAGTGCGGCCGAGATCGATTTCAGGCCGACCGTGGGATCGGCTGTCGTCACCAACACCTTCAAGATGGTGCTCGATAACGATGTCGTTCTCGACGGGATCGTCATGTGGACGCAAGGCGTGGCGCGGCCGCATGGTTCGCTGATGTACAAATGCCCGACAGGCGACGTCACCGGCGACGAGCTCGCCGCCTGCACGCTGTGGGAGGGGGTCGTCTACAGTGCGGATGACAAGGGCAACATCGCTCTGTTGCCGGCCGAAGGGGTAGATGCTCCGAAGACCCTGATCTTTCCCGACCTCGGACCGTCGCTGCAGAGGTCGACCGCCTATGGCGCCAACGGGTTTTCGAAGGTGCCGTGGGATGTTTTTTCGTTGAGGGGCTGTCAGGAATGAGCGCGGCCAAAAAAGTGCTGCTGGTGACCGGCGGCGGCCGCGGCATCGGCGCTGCCACATCCAGGCTTGCCGTCACGGCTGGATACCGTGTTGCGATCAACTACGCATCGAATGAGGCTGCTGCCACGGCGCTTGTCGAGGCAATCGAACAGGCCGGCGGCGAAGCGCTGGCCATCAAGGGCGACGTTGGCAGCGAGGCCGATATCCAGGCGATGTTCGAGAGGATCGATCATGTCTTCGGGCCGCTCGATGCGCTCGTCAACAACGCTGGCGTGGTCGACCAGAGGGCGCGTGTCGACGAAATGAGCGGAGCACGGCTGGAGCGCATGATGCGCATCAACGTCATTGGCCCCATGCTCTGTGCCCGCGAAGCGGTGAAGCGCATGTCGACCAGCCATGGCGGCAACGGCGGCGCCATCGTCAATGTCTCCTCGATTGCAGCGAGAATTGGCGGGCCGGGCGAATATGTCGACTACGCTGCCTCGAAGGGCGCGATCGATTCTTTCACGATCGGCCTGGCGCGCGAGGTAGCCGGCGAAGGCATTCGCGTCAACGCGGTCAGTCCAGGGATTGTCGATACCGAAATTCATGCCTCCGGCGGACAGCCGGATCGCGTCGAGAGGATGCGTCACGGCGTGCCGATGCAAAGGGCGGGGACCACCGAAGAGGTCGCCGCGGCAATTCTCTGGCTCCTGTCGGACGGGGCGTCCTATACGACAGGCGCGAATTTGGAAGTGGGCGGCGGCCGCTAATCCCAGCCAAGGCTGAGTGCAGACCAGAAGGACAAATCATGGCTTATGACGTCGTTATCATCGGATCGGGACCAGGCGGCTATGTCTGCGCCATCAAGGCGGCGCAGCTCGGCCTGAAAACGGCGGTGGTCGAGAAGAACCCGACCTTCGGCGGCACCTGCCTCAATATCGGCTGCATCCCGTCCAAGGCGCTGCTGCATGCCTCCGAGATTTTTTCTGAGGCCGGCCACTCCTTTGATACACTCGGCGTCGAAATCAGCAAGCCGAAGCTCAATCTGGAAAAGATGATGGCGCACAAGGACGCGACAGTGGCGTCCAACGTCAACGGCGTCGCCTTCCTGTTCAAGAAGAACAAGATCGACAGCTTTCGCGGCACCGGCAAGGTCCTGTCCGCCGGAAAAGTGTCGGTGACCGGCGAGGACGGCAAGGTCGAGGAGATCGAGACCGGGAACATCGTCATCGCCACCGGCTCCGACGTCGCCGGCATTCCGGGGGTAAAGGTCGACATCGACGAGAAGGTAATCATGTCGTCGACCGGCGCGTTGTCGCTGGGCAAGGTGCCGGGCCACCTGGTGGTGGTCGGCGGCGGCGTCATCGGGCTGGAGCTCGGCTCGGTATGGGCGCGGCTCGGCGCCAAGGTGACCGTCGTTGAGTTCCTCGACACCATTCTCGGCGGCATGGACGGCGAGGTCGCCAAACAGTTCCAGCGCATGCTGTCCAAGCAAGGCATCGAATTCAGGCTCGGCGCCAAGGTGACCGGTGTCGCCAAGGCCACAAAGGGCGCCACCGTCACCTTCGAGCCGGTCAAGGGCGGCGCGGCCGAGACGGTTGAGGCGGATGGGGTGCTGATCGCGACCGGACGCCGGGCCTATTCGGACAGTCTCGGGCTGAAGGATGCCGGGGTCGAGGTCGACGAGCGCGGCCGAGTCAAGACCGACGGCCATCTCACGACCAATGTCCCCGGCATCTACGCCATCGGCGACGTCATCGCCGGGCCGATGCTCGCCCACAAGGCCGAGGACGAGGGCGTGGCGGTGGCCGAGATCATTGCCGGCCAGGCCGGCCATGTGAATTACGGGGTGATCCCGAACGTCGTCTACACCAGTCCGGAAATCGCCTCGGTGGGCAAAACAGAGGAAGAGCTGAAGTCGGCCGGCATCGACTACAAGGCCGGCAAGTTTCCGTTCAGCGCCAATGGCCGGGCGCGCGCCATGCTGCATACCGACGGCTTCGTGAAGATCCTGGCGGACAAGCAGAGCGACCGCGTGCTCGGCGTCCACATCGTCGGCTTCGGCGCCGGCGAGATGATCCACGAGGCGGCGGTGCTGATGGAGTTCGGCGGCTCGTCGGAAGATCTTGCCCGCACCTGCCACGCCCATCCGACGATGTCGGAAGCGGTGAAGGAAGCGGCACTGGCGACCTTCTTTAAGCCGATCCACATGTAGGCCTTCCCAAGGAACTCCGGCAGCCATCTGACGGCTCAAACAAAAACGGCCCGCTTTTCAGCGGGCCGTTCGTATTTGAAGTCAGCAGCCGATCACTGCGGGGCTGGTGCGGGCGCCGGAGCAGGTGCTGGCTCTGCGGGTGCCGGAGCCGGAGCCGGCTCCGGAGCAGGCGCTGGTTCTGCTGGCGCCGGAGCGGGCGCTGGTTCTGCCGGCGCCGGGGCAGGTGCAGGCTCTGCAGGGGCCGGGGCAGGCGTCGGTTCAGCGGGCGCTGGCGCCGGGGCCGGCGTGGTTGCAGCTGGCGGTTCACCAGGCTCTGGCGCCTCACCGCTTGTTCCAAAAATATAATAAGCGACAATGGCCAGGATAACGACGACCAGGGCAATCAGCCAGCCGGTGCTGCCGCCACCCGACTTGGGAGGGGGGGTCGGAGTGGTGTACGGGTCGTTTGGATTCGCCATAAAAGTGTCCTCCGTGGATGAAAAGTATCAATCAACACACATCAACGCGCAATCGTTGAACAGGTTTCACGCTAGGAATCGAAAACGCCGACGACGGGGCATACTTCGCCGAGAATCGTTTGTCTGCAAGCACTTTACTCGCAAAACTCACCGTGATCGAGCCAAATTAGACCTTTCGACCGTCCTGCACGGAGACAAACCTCCGGCGACTCGGGCAAAGCGTCGTCCCGAATCACGCCTTGCCGGACCCGCAACTCAACCGTGCAACTAGTCGACGGCGGTGACAGTGTAGCCGGCCCTGCGGAAATCCTCGACCAGGCCCTCTGAGCCAGGCAGGTGCAGGGCGCCGACCGCCATGAACACGTTGCCCTTGGCGAGGATCGGCCTGGCATGGTCGATCATCACCTTGTTGCGGCTGGTGATCATGATTTCCTCGAAGGCGGCATAGCTTGCCGAATCGTCTTCGCCGCCGGGAAGGACTGCACGAAACAGCGGCCAGAGCATGCCGGTGTCGCCGCGCTGGTAAAGCACGATCATGGTTTCATTGACGTCGTTCACCCTGTCGCCGAGCTTCAGCGTGTCGACGAGGCCCTTCATGTGAAACGCAAGCGGCAGCGAGGCCATGGCGCGAAGCTGGTCGGCGACCGTCTCCAACCCATCGACCGCCTTGCCTGAGGCTTTGGCGTCCTCTGCAAGCTTGATGTCGAGCACCGGCGTGCCGCCGGCCTGGCGGGCCAGTTCACAGGCCGGGAGCGCGACCATGGTCGACAGCATCCAAGGCTTCATCTTGGCAACGCTCGCCGGTGGAATGCCGCGCGCGTCGAGCGCCTTGTTCACCGCCGCCGCATCCTCCGGCGACAGCAGCGAGGACAGCGTGGTGCTGTCGGTGAACATCATCAGTTCGGGCTCTTTCAGGAACGCCGCCATCATCTTCTGCTTGTCGACCACTTCCGTGGTCTCGATGACGACAGTGTCGGCGGCGTCAAAGGCCTTTTGCGCGGCGGGCGGCAGCGTGGTCACGCGCGGGTCGGTCATGTGCATGGTGCCGAACAGGAAGGACGGTCTTTCGCCCGCCTTTTCCAGTTTCCACAACAGGCCCTTGCCGTTCGGTGTCGCTGCCGCTTCCGTCTCGATCTTGCGGTAGGCGGCCGGGTCGTCCTTCTGTAAGGCCGACAGCATGTCGGCGCCGGCGCAGACCTGGGTTTCAGCCCTTGGGGTTTCAGCGCGCGCCTTGCCGGCGGCGAGCAGCGCGACGACGAGGAAAGTGAGGAAGAACAGGACGTTCAGCGCGACGAGCAGCTTTAGCGAAGCAAAGGCCGTGCGGTCGGCGATGGCAAGGACGCGTTTCATGGCTCGCTTTTAGAGACAAAGAACGGCGAAACGGTTAACCGGCGCGGCAAAATTGTCTCGGACATCGTTCCACGGCGCATATCCTGGCTGCAACTTTGCGAAATCATGCGTCGGCTACGCCCGCGGGTGGGCCGCTTCATAAATTTCGAGCAGCCTCGCAGTGTCGACGCCGGTATAGATCTGCGTCGTCGACAGGCTGGCGTGGCCCAAGAGTTCCTGGATGGTGCGCAGATCGCCGCCGCGCCCAAGCAGGTGTGTGGCGAAGGAATGGCGCAACGCATGCGGCGTGGCGGTGTCCGGCAGATTGAGCGCCGAGCGTAGCTTGGCCATGTCGCGCTGGACGATAGCCGGGTTGAGCGGCCCGCCGCGGGCGCCGCGAAACAGCAGGCCCTTCGGATCGAGATGATAGGGGCAGAGCCGCCGGTACTGGGCGATCGCCCGCAGCGCGACCGGCAGCACCGGCACCAGCCGCGTCTTGCCGCCCTTGCCGGTGACGCGCAGCACCGTTTCATCAGGCGACGACAGATCGGCGCCGGACAAGCCGAGCGCCTCGGAAATGCGCAGGCCCGAGCCGTAGAGCAGCGTCAGCACGGCGGCGTTGCGGGAGGCGATCCAGGGTTCCTCCGCCAGCTGGCCTTCCACCGAAACGACGTGTTTCGCATCGCTGGCCGTCAGCGGCTTGGGCAGCGACTTCGGCTGCCGTGGCGCGCGCAGTGCCGCAGCACCCGCCGCATTGACGAGGCCGCGCCGCTCCAGAAAGCGCAGCAGCGAGCGGATGCCGGCGAGCCCCCGCCCGAGCGTGCGGGCGCCGGCGCCCCCGGCGCGGCGGGCAGCGAGAAAGCCGCGCAGATCGGCCGGGCGCAGAGCGGCGATATCCGAAATGCCGGGCGAGCCGCCGCAATGGCCGGTCAGGAAGTGCAGGAACTGGCGCGTGTCGCGCTCATAGGCTTCCACGGTTTCCGGCGACAGCCGGCGCTCGCGCGCCAGCATCTTGAGCCAGCTTTCGCGGGCCGCCTGAAGGTCTGGCTTGGCCGGGATGAGGAATTCCTGCATTGCGCTCTTCCGATATGCCGCTCTTCCATTTCCGGGCGATCTTCCGGCAGCCGGGTTAGGAAGCGGTGAAGAGCCGCGTCATTGAAATGACAAGAGCGTGGAGCTAGAGCAAGGCAAAGGATTTTTCCACCGATGACCAAACCGCAAAACCCTGTCCAGATGGCCGTGATCGGCGCCGCCCATGGCATCAAGGGCGAATTGCGCGTGAAAACCTTCACCGGCGATCCGCTGGCGCTGGCCGACTACGGGCCGCTCTATGCCAGGGACGGCCGCGCCTTCCAGATCGTCGACATCAGGCCGGCCAATAACGTCGTGGTGGTGCGCTTCAAAGGTATCAGCGACCGAAACGCTGCCGAGGCGCTCGCCGGCACGGAATTATTCGTCGACCGCTCGATGCTGCCGGACGACGGCGAAGAGGACGAGTTCTATCATGCCGATCTCGTCGGGCTGGCGGTCCGGGACGATACCGGTGCTGACATCGGCAAGGTCGTCGCCGTGCATAATTTCGGCGGTGGCGATATCCTCGACGTGATATTGGCGGGGCGCAAAGGCGTGCTGATCCCGTTCACGCAGGCTGCCGTTCCTGACGTGTCGATCAAGGACGGTTTCGTCCGCATCGATCCGGCGGCGGCGGGCTTGATCGATGACGAAGACAGCGATGCTCCTGGCAGCGATGGTTTCGACCCGAAGGGCAGGCCGCGCGGGCCGAAGGACGCCGGGGGCAACCGGTGAGTTTTTCCGCCTCGGTGCTGACGCTCTATCCCGAAATGTTTCCCGGTGCACTCGGCGTGTCGCTGGCCGGCCGGGCGCTGGAGGCCGGCACATGGTCGCTGGAAGCAATCCAGATCCGCGATTTCGCCACCGATCGCCATCGCACCGTCGACGACACGCCGGCCGGCGGCGGCGCCGGCATGGTGATGCGCGCCGACGTTCTGGCCAAGGCGATCGACCATAGCTCGCCACCGGGCGATCCACGGCCACGGCTGCTGATGAGCCCGCGTGGAAAACCGCTGACGCAGGTGCGTGTGCGCGAACTGGCCGCGGGGCCGGGCGCGGTGATCGTCTGCGGACGCTTCGAAGGCGTCGACCAGCGGGTGATTGATGCGCGGGGGCTGGAGGAGGTCTCGGTCGGCGACTTCATCCTCTCCGGCGGCGAGCCGGCAGCGCTGGTGCTGCTCGACGCCGTGGTGCGGCTGTTGCCCGGCGTGATGGGCAATACGGTGTCGGGCGATGAAGAGAGCTTTGAAAACGGCCTGCTCGAACATCCGCACTACACGCGTCCGCAGGAATTCGAGGGCCGGCAAATCCCCGAGGTTCTCACCTCGGGCAATCATCAGAAGATCGCCGCGTGGCGACGCGCCGAATCGGAAAGATTGACGAAAGAGCGGCGGCCGGACCTGTTGGCCGCTCAGCCCTTGGTGAAGTAATAGAAGGCAAGAAACACGCCGACCCCGACGACGAAGCCACGCACGGCAATTTGCGGCACGCGCTTGGCGATCCAGACGCCGGCATAGCCGCCCAGCGCGCCGCCCGGTATCATGACGATCGCCTGCCGCCAGGCGATGACGTCGCCGGAGACGAAGACCAGGATGGCTACTGCCGCGATGACCACGGCCAGCAGGTTCTTCAGCGCGTTGAGGCGGTGATAGTCGCCGGCCTGGGTGAGGCCGAGCGTCGCCAGCATCATGACGCCCATGCCGGCGCCGAAGAAGCCGCCATAGACGGCGGTGGCGAACTGCGCCAGGGAACCGACCAGCGAACCCATCGCGACCTGACGGCCCGGCTTGGGCGCCGGCTTCAGCCACGGCCCGGCGGCGAACAGCGCGGTTGCCGCGAGCAGCAGCCAGGGCACCAGGACGCGGAACGACGGATTGTCGAGCGCCAGAAGGATGAGCGCACCGGCCAGCGCGCCAAAAACCGAGATAAGGCCGAGCAGCAACGCGGTGCGCCAGAAATGCTTGATGTCGGACCAGTAGGCGAGCGTCGAGGTGATGTAGCCGGGAAATTGCGTCAGCGACGAGGTGGCGTTGGCGACGATCGGCGGCAAGCCGACCAGCGACATGGCGCCGAAGGTTATGAATGTCCCGCCGCCGGCTATGGCGTTGACAGCACCTGAGAGAAAGCCCGCGAAAAAGAGCAGGGCCGCATCGAGAACTGGCATGGAGGGTGTTGCCGCCGGAGGAAAGTCACGTTCTGCCCGACTTAAAAAGCTTGGGCCTTCAACGCAACCCCTGTGCCGGAAGATTGCGACGTTGACCAACGACCAAAAAAGAACGCGGCAAAGGCGTGACAAAGCGTCGAAATAGCTGTATGTGCGCGCCGAACCGGGAGAAAATCTGCCGGACCCGTCAACAATGACGGTGTAGTCGCCCCTGCCCGATGTTCTCGAACCCAGATGTTCTCGAACAAAGGGCATAGCCGAGCGGTCAATGGAACTGCAAGGCGAGTGTCGGACGCTCTGACTGTCGGAAGAACAAGAAGTGGATTTGTAGAGATGGATATCCTCCGTCAGCTCGAGGCCGAACAGGCCGCCAAGATCGAAGCCAAGCGCAAGCTTCCCGAATTCCAGCCCGGCGACACCGTACGCGTCCAGGTCCGCGTGACCGAAGGCACCCGCACCCGCGTCCAGGCCTATGAGGGCGTCGTCATCGCCCGCGCCGGCGCCGGTTTCCAGGAGAATTTCACCGTTCGCAAGATTTCCTACGGCGAAGGCGTGGAGCGCGTGTTCCCGGTCTTTTCGCCGATGGTCGAGGGCGTCGAGATCGTGCGCCGCGGCAAGGTGCGCCGCGCCAAACTCTATTACCTGCGCGATCGTCGCGGCAAGTCGGCCCGCATTTCGGAAAACACCGGCGTGCGCGCCCGCAAGCTGAACGATGAGGAGCGCGATGCGCTGAACGCCGAGAAGGCCCGCATCGAGGCCGAGAAGGTGGCAGCCGCCCAGGCGCTGGCCGCCGAGAAGGCCGCGCAGGAAGCCGCCGAGAAGAAGGCCGCCGACGAGGCCGCCAAGGCCGAGGAAGCCGCTGCCGCCGAATAAGGCGAATTCAAAAACCATGTTTCGGAAAGGCGGCTTCGGCCGCCTTTTTTGCCTCGCGGAATGGGTTTCGATTTTGCCGGGCCGCCGGTGCGCAATCGAAACGGATCGTTCCGTAATGCCGTGAAAGCATGGAATCCATTTTCGCGCGAAGCCGCATCAAGCCGGCTTGCAAGGCGCCTGCGGAAAGCTAAAGTCGGCGCCGGATTTCCTGCAAGCCTCGACCATGTCGAGGCCGTTCAAATGCTCGGGGTGTACCATGATCAAATCGAAACTGCTGTTGGCCGGCCTGTTGGCTCTGGTACTTGCGCCCGTCGCCGCCCTGGCGCAGGCGCTGCCCGATCTCGGCGGCAAGAAGGTGGTGGTGGTGACGGAAAACGCCTATCCGCCGCTGCAGTTCATCGACGCCAAAACCGGCAAGCAGATCGGCTGGGAATATGACGCGATGAACGAGATCGCCAAGCGGCTGAATTTCCAGGTCGAGTACCAGAACACCTCCTGGGACGCGATGATCCAGGCGGTTTCCGACAACCAGTACAACATCGGCATGACCGGCATCACCATCAAGGACGATCGCAAGCAGAAGGTGGATTTCTCCGACCCCTATATGCGCTCGGAACAGTTCATGCTGGTGCGCGGCGACGAGAAGCGCTTCACCGACGCCAAGACGCTCGGCGCTTTCAAGGACGGGTTGATCGGTGCGCAAGCCGGCACCACGCCGTTCTACACCGCTGTCTACAGCGTCCTCGACGGGAATGAGCAGAACCCGCGCATAAAACTTTTCGAGACGTTCGGCACCACGGTGCAGGCGCTGAAGACCGGCGACGTCGATGTCGTGCTGACCGACGGCACTGCCGGCAAGGGCTATGTCGAGGCGTCCAATGGCGGGCTGAAGCTGATCGGCGGACCACTCGGCACCGAGGATTTCGGCTTTATTTTTCCGAAAGGCTCGGATCTGGTGAAACCGGTCAACGCAGCCATCGCCGCGCTGAAGGCCGACGGCACACTCGACGCGCTCAACAAGAAATGGTTCCTTGATTACAAGATGGGGCAGTGATTTCCTTTGTGGCGCGCTTTTCATGACAATTGCGCGCCGGAACTCGCGCTGACTCTGCGCTCGAACACCCCCCTCTGTCCTGCCGGACATCTCCCCCTCAAGGGGGGACATTTGCTGTACCCTCCGCTTTCGCCAATCTTCAACGTTAGAGAAAAAGCGCGGCCAGCGAAGCTGCCGATCTCCCCCCTTGAGGGGGAGATGGCCGGCAGGACAGAGGGGGGTGGCCTGGCGCGACATTGGTTCGTCGGCGCGCCCTGATGGCAACGCCCGCATCTTCAACCGCCAAGTCCGACTTCCCCTGGTGGCTCGCCGTGGCCGCGGCGCTCGCCCTGGCAGCGGCTATCTTCATCGCCGCAAGCGACCTCTATGCCCAGGTTTTCGCAACCGTTGCCAAGGGCATCGGCATCACCGTGTTCGTCACAATGGTCGCCTTCGCGCTGGCCTCGGCGATCGGGCTCGGCATTGCGCTGATGGGCCTGTCGGGGTCGCGCCGGCTGCGCCAGATCGCTCGCTTCTATGTCGAGATCATTCGCGGCGTGCCAATGCTGGTGCTGTTGTTCTGGATCGCCTTCGCCGGCGCGCCGGCCTTCGTCGCGGGATGGAACGCGCTGACGGCGCCGCTGCAAAGCGCCGGCCTGTTCGGCGAGCTAATGATACGCGACGTATCGTTGCTATGGCGCGCCATCATGGCGCTGACCATCGGCTATTCGGCCTTCATCTCGGAGGTCTTCCGCGCCGGCATCGAGGCGGTCGAGAAGGGCCAGATCGAGGCCGCGAAGGCGCTGGGGTTGACGCGCACCCAGCGTTTTCGGCTGATCGTCTTTCCGCAGGCGATCCGCACCATCCTGCCGCCGCTCGGCAATGATTTCGTCGCCATGGTCAAGGATTCCTCGCTGGTCTCGGTGCTCGGCGTCGCCGACATCACCCAGATGGGCAAGATCTATGCAGCCGGCTCGTTCCGCTTCTTCGAGACCTATTCGATCGTCGCCTATATCTATCTCATCCTGACGGTCGGCCTGTCGCTGGCCTTGCGGGCGCTGGAGAAGCGGCTGCGCCGCCAGCATGAGCAATAACCGGCAGGCGAAGGCGGCGCTACGATTGCGGCCAATACGTTTTGGAGGGTCAGTTCCATGAACATCGACAAAGCCAATGCGGCGCTGGATGCGGTCTATACGGCCGACACGCCGGAAGCGCTTGCCAAGGCCTACGCCGCCTGGGCTGCGACCTATGACAGCGAAACCGCCGCGCTCGGCTACCTCCTGCCGTTCCTGATCGCCGCCTGGGTGGCGCGCCATGTGCCGTCAGGCGAAGGGCCGCTGCTCGACGCCGGCTGCGGCACCGGCCTGTCGGGACCGTCGCTCAAGGCGCTGGGCTATGAGGACATCGCCGGGCTCGACCTGTCGGCTGAAATGCTGAAAATCGCCGGCAGCCGGCAGGCTTACAGCGAGCTGAAACAGGCGATGCTCGGCGATCCGCTGCCCTGGCCGGACGGGCATTTCCGCGCCTTCTTCTCGACCGGCGTGTTCACCATCAGCCATGCACCGCCCTCCGGCCTGCATGAACTGGTGCGCATCACCAGGAAGGGCGGCCACGCCATCTTCACCGTTCGCGACCAGGTTTTTGCGAGCGGCGGGTTTCAGGCGACGTTCGACGAACTGGAGCAGGCGAAAAAGTGGCGGCCGGTCGAAGAAAGCCCGTGGTTTCGCTGCTATGCGATCGCCGAACCTGAGGCGCTGGTGAAGACATTTGTGTTCGAGGTGGTTTGAAGCGCCTTCTTCCTTCTCCTACAACAAGGGGAGAAGGCAGAGCCGCGCCAGGCAGCCGCAATTGCCGAAAAGTCAAAACATTGATATGAGCCAGGCCATGGAACAGCTTTTTGGCGATCCGGCTTACAAGGGGTTCGTGCTGCAGGACAGAAAACGCCTGCCGTCGCGTTTCTCGGCGCGCGTTTCCGGCGCTCTGACCAGCCGACTTCGCTAGGCCGTGTTCGCCGGCTAGCCGGCGCCAGTCACTTCCCATTTTCATATCGACGGATTTACGCACATGAGCGCACCGCGCACCCTCTACGACAAGATATTCGACGACCATGTCGTCGACCGCCAGGACGATGGCACCTGCCTGCTCTATATCGACCGTCACCTCGTCCATGAAGTGACCAGCCCGCAAGCTTTCGAAGGCCTGCGCATGACCGGCAGAAAGGTCCGCCATCCGGAAAAGACGCTGGCTGTGGTCGATCACAATGTGTCCACCTCGCCCGAGCGCAAGTTCGGCATCAAGAACGAGGAAAGCCGCATCCAGGTCGAGGCGCTGGCCAGGAACGCCAAGGACTTTGGCGTCGAATACTATTCCGAGAAGGATATCCGCCAGGGCATCGTCCACATCATCGGTCCGGAGCAGGGTTTTACGCTGCCTGGCATGACCATCGTCTGCGGCGACAGCCACACCTCGACGCATGGTGCTTTCGGCGCATTGGCGCACGGCATAGGCACGTCGGAAGTCGAGCATGTGCTGGCCACGCAGACACTGATCCAGCGCAAGGCCAGGAACATGCTGGTGCGCGTCGACGGCGTGCTGCCGGAAGGCGTCACCGCCAAGGACATAATTTTGGCGATCATCGGCGAGATCGGCACTGCCGGCGGCACCGGCTACGTCATCGAATATGCCGGCGAAGCGATCCGCGCGCTGTCCATGGAAGGCCGCATGACCATCTGCAACATGTCGATCGAGGGCGGTGCCCGGGCCGGCCTGATCGCGCCTGACGAGACAACCTTCACCTATGTCAAGGACAAGCCGCGCGCGCCGAAGGGCGAGGCATGGGACGCCGCGCTCGCCTACTGGAAGACGCTGCAGTCCGACGAGGGCGCGCATTTCGACAAGGTGGTCGTGCTCGACGCGGCGAAACTGCCGCCGATCGTCTCCTGGGGCTCCTCGCCCGAGGACGTCGTCTCGGTCCAGGGCATCGTGCCGAACCCAGACGATATCACCGATGAGAACAAGCGTACGTCCAAGCAGCGCGCGCTCGACTATATGGGCCTGACCCCAGGCACCAAGATCACCGATATCGCGCTCGACCGCGTCTTCATCGGCTCCTGCACCAACGGCCGCATCGAGGATCTCCGCGCTGTCGCCAAAGTGGTCGAGGGCAAGAAAGTCAGCCCTCACGTCGATGCGATGATCGTGCCGGGCTCCGGTCTGGTCAAGGAGCAGGCGGAGGCCGAAGGTCTCGACAAGATCTTTGTCGCCGCTGGCTTCGACTGGCGCGAGCCGGGCTGCTCGATGTGCCTTGCCATGAACGACGACCGGCTGAAGCCGCATGAGCGCTGCGCCTCGACCTCGAACCGCAATTTCGAGGGCCGCCAGGGTTTTAAGGGCCGCACCCATCTGGTGTCGCCGGCGATGGCGGCGGCGGCGGCGATCGCCGGCCATTTCGTCGACATCCGCGAGTGGAAATAACTCGGGGCTGCCACAGTCCGTATTTGACGATATGCGAGAACCCCGAACCGCGATGCGGTTCGGGTTTTCTTCACCCCGGGCGCCTCACGATCTCATGGAATTGCTCACGCCGACCGGGTTGCTCCGCGGCGACCACCAGGGCCAGCTGCCGTTCGTCGAACAGCTTGAACCATTCGTCCCATTCGACCAGTTCGTAGCCGCCCGCGTTGACCGGGCGTTCGGCCTCATCCAGGTCCTGATAGGCATGCTGGCCGAAGACCAGCCTCAGCATAGCTTGCGTACCTGTTTCGGGCGACACGTCGACGATTGCCGGAAATCCAGCGCGCGCCGCGGCCCATGAGCGAATTGCCTCGTGGTCGGTCAGCATGATCGTATCGGCCATGAAAGTGTCTCCTGGTTGCTGCCGGAAAACGCCGGTCGCGGGTTCAAGTTCCGTGCAGCAGCTTCGTGGCGTCGATGGGCTTTCGCCCGGCACAAGAAGTAAACGCGAGCTTCGGGGTGGCGGCCCGAACCGGCGAGGAAGGGCTGGAGCCGCTGATGCGCCGCGCCAACGAGGCGCTTTACAGGGCCAAAAGGAACGGCCGCGACAGCGTGCGGCTATCTGATGAACGGCCTGCCTATGAACGGTCGGAAACGGTGCTCGTAGTGGAACCGCTCAAAGCCGGCTGATCATCTGCGCCTGGGGCCACGTTAACGTCTTTTTCGCCCGTTCGTGATTTGCTGTCGCTGGGAGTGATAGAACCACATGGGCGGCGCAGAGTTCATTCTTGCAATCAACCTGCTCGTCGCCGGCCTACTGGCGGCTGCCTTCATGATCATCTCGTTTTATGATGTGGCGCGCGCGTCGGCTCGCTGGCTGGTCTTCGGTTATCTGCTCGGGATGGCCTATTTCGCCATCGAGTTCAGCATTCCGCTCTTCGACAATGCGCGACCCGCAGTCGTCGCGGGCTTCGCCATTTTCCTGGGCGCCACCATCGCCTTCAATGGCGGGCTTGACCATAAATACGGCGTGGCGCCGCCTTGGGTGCCGATGCTCGTCTTCCTGTTTGCGGCCACCGTGGCCGTGTATTTCGTGCAGGATCTGCCGCGCCAGTCGCTTGCCCGCATGATGGCCTACCAGCTTCCCTATGCCGCCATGCAGTTCGTCGGCGTCGGCATCGTCGGGTCGTCAAGGCAAAGACGCGACTGGCTCGACCATGCGCTGATGGCCGTCCTGGCGGCCAGCGCCCTGCAATTCGTGAGCAAGCCGTTCATCGCCCATGCCATGGGCGGCTGGGGAGCCAATCCGCAGGCCTATCTGCAGAGCAATTACGCTCTGGTGTCGCAATCGCTTGGCACGGTGTTTGCCATGACAATCGCGCTTCTCATCCTGATCATTCTGGTCCGCGACGTGCTCGCCGAAGCGACGTCGAAGTCGGAGACGGACACGCTGTCGAGGCTGCTCAACCGTGGCGGCTTCGAGCGTCATGCCGAGCTTGCGATGCGTGACGCCGTGCGCAGGGGTATTCCGGTCGCGCTGGTCATCGCCGACCTCGACCATTTCAAGAGCATCAACGACAGTTTCGGCCATGCATCCGGCGACAGGGTCATCGAGGCCTTTGCCGGCTTCCTGCGTGATGCGGCCGCCGAGCATCACGTCGCCGGCCGCATCGGTGGTGAGGAATTCGCCATCATCCTGCCGGGAACCAACCTCGCCGCCGCGCGGCTCTTCGCCGAAGGCACGCGCAGCGCTTTCGGGGCGTTGCCGATCGACTGTCTGCCGGCGAACCATCGTTGCACCGCCAGCTTCGGCGTTGCCGAGCTCCACCCGACTGAGAATTTTTCCGACCTGCTGCGGCGCGCCGACGAAGCGCTCTATCAAGCGAAGGGCAGCGGACGCAATTGCGTGCGGATCTCGATAGGATCAATCGCCGCCCGGCAGCCGGCTGTCGCCAATGCCGGGCCGAAGATCAGCGGCAGGGGCTAAGCTCCGGCATCTCGCCGTCGGAAAGCCCGTACATATAGCTGCGGCCCTTGACGAAAACCGGCGGCCTGTAGCAGTCGCGGCTGCTGACATCGTCCGGTTCGTCTTGATAGACGATTTTGGGCCGGCCGGCGCCGACGTAATCCGACATTTCCTTGGCCAATTCGCCCTCGCCAACGAGGATGCGCTTGTAGCCGGCGGCGCTCTCGATGACGAGATTGCCGAACGAATCGGCATAGACGCGGTCGCGCGTCCCGGCGCGTGCCGGCGCTGCGAAGCCGATGGCCACCGCCACCAGGACGATGGCCATCGAGAGGGGCGCCGGAAGGCGCGATCTGGCTGAATTCGAACGCATGGCGTCCCCCATTTGTCAGAGACCGAGTCTTGCTCGAATCATAAATTAACCTTTTCTTAACCATTGTTAAGGGGCCAGCCCTGTTGGCCGCCAGGTCTCGGCAAACATGGTTAATAACCGCGGCCATCTTTCGGCCATGCTTGCCGCCACCATCGCAGCCGGCGTCGAGCGCGACATCGGTGATCTTGGCAAAGCATCGCGGCTGGATTGACGCGTAGGGAGACAGTACATGGCGTTAGGCCGGACGTTTCGGGTGACGCTGGCCCTTTGTCCATTGCTGACCACAATTGCCTGCGTGTCTCAGACCAATGCGCCGAAGGCTGGAAATCCGCTCGCCGATTCACCGCAGCCGCGCACCGCGACTTACACTTGCGCCGATGGCGCCAGGATCACCATCGAAAACCTCGGCACTTCGGTGCGGGTGCTTGGCCCGGACGGCGCCAGCGAGGACCTGCCGGCCTCGCCAGCCAATCAAAACAGCCGCTTCGGCGCGGCGCATGACGCAATCGTGATCGATGGGCGCGACGCGCTGGTGATGAAGGGCGGGAGGACGCCGCTGACCTGCAAGCGTTAGGGGCATGCCGATATTCAGGTAAGGCCGGTCTGCAAATGGTGGATCCCTGCGCTTCCGGTCCTCACGTACCCGAAAGTACGCCCCGCTCCGGTTCTCGGCATTCACCATTTTCGGCGCGGCCTGACCTGAATCTCAAACATGCCCCAAGCCGCCGGACCGAAACCATATACCGCGCTGCAGCGAACGTTGCGCCGGCTTTGGATCGCGCCCTAATCGATTGAAGCCAAACACTGCCTTTTGTCAGACTAAATTACGTTTTCGAAACGATTTTCCGGCTTTGACGCGGTGCAAAAAGAGCATTAGAAACCGGGCTGTCCAAAGTCGCAACCGGAAGCGGTAATGCCGCATTTCCACCTGGGGCTCCAGAGACGCCGAACTGGGGGAGCCATGAGCAAATCACCAACCACCCGCGAATTTGCCAGACGTGAACGGCCGCTTTCGCCGCATCTGACCGTCTATCGACCGCCGATCACGATGACGATGTCGATCATCCATCGCATCACGGGCGGGGCGCTCTATTTCGGCACGCTGCTGGTCGCGCTGTGGCTGATGGCGGCGGCGAGCTCGCAATCCACCTTCGATGCCGTCAACTGGGCCTTCGGCTCGTGGCTGGGGCGGCTGGTGCTGTTGTTCTATACCTGGGCGCTAATGCACCACATGCTGGGCGGCGTGCGCCATCTGATCTGGGACACCGGGGCCGGTCTTGAAAAGGACACCGCCTCCAGGGTCGCCTGGGCGACGCTGGCCGGCTCGATCGTACTGACGCTGCTGATCTGGATCGCCGGCTACATGGCGCGGGGAGCCTGATCGTGAGCCACCACAACACCGACATGCGCACGCCGCTGGCCAAGGTCCGCGGCCTCGGCTCCGCCCGCGAGGGCACGGAGCATTTCTGGCGCCAGCGCCTGACGGCGATCGCCAACATTCCGTTGATCCTGTTCTTCGTCGGCTTTCTGATCGCGCTGAACGGCGCCGGCTATGCGCAAGTGCGCGCCGCACTTGCCAACCCGTTCGTGGCGCTGGTCCTGGCCCTGGTGCTGTTGTCCGGGCTCTACCATATGCGGCTCGGCATGCAGGCGATCATCGAGGATTATGTGCATGGCGAGGGCATGAGGCTGGCGCTGCTCGCCCTCAACACATTCTTTCCCGTAGTGGTCGGCGTCGCCTCGATCTTCGCCCTGCTCAAACTGGCATTTGGAGGCTGAAATTTTGGCCAAGGACGCGAACAACGCCAACACGGCGTCCGCCTACAGCTATGTCGACCACAAATTCGACGTGGTTGTGGTCGGCGCCGGCGGCGCCGGCCTGCGCGCCACGCTCGGCATGTCGGAACAGGGCCTGCGCACCGCCTGCATCACCAAGGTTTTCCCGACGCGGTCGCACACTGTCGCCGCTCAGGGCGGCATCGCCGCCTCGCTGTCCAACATGGGCCCCGATTCCTGGCAGTGGCACATGTACGACACCGTGAAAGGATCGGATTGGCTCGGCGACGTCGACGCCATGGAATATCTGGTGCGCGAAGCACCCGCCGCCGTCTACGAGCTCGAACATTACGGCGTGCCGTTCTCGCGCACCGAAGAGGGCAAGATCTACCAGCGGCCGTTCGGCGGCCACATGATGAATTTCGGCGACGGCCCGCCGGTACAGCGCACCTGTGCGGCCGCCGACCGCACCGGCCACGCCATCCTGCACACGCTCTACGGCCAGTCGCTGAAGAACAACGCGCAGTTCTTCATAGAGTATTTCGCGCTCGACCTGATCATGGAGCCGGATGGCACCTGCACCGGCGTCGTCGCCTGGAACCTCGACGACGGCACCATCCACCGTTTTTCGGCAAAGATGGTGGTGCTGGCGACCGGCGGCTATGGCCGCGCCTATTTCTCGGCGACCTCGGCGCACACCTGCACCGGCGACGGCGGCGGCATGGCGGCGCGGGCCGGGCTGCCGCTGCAGGACATGGAATTCGTGCAGTTCCACCCGACCGGCATCTACGGCGCCGGCTGCCTGATCACCGAGGGCGCGCGCGGCGAAGGCGGCTATCTCGTCAATTCAGAAGGCGAGCGCTTCATGGAGCGCTATGCGCCGTCGGCCAAGGACCTTGCCTCGCGTGACGTGGTCTCGCGCTGCATGACGCTGGAGATTCGCGAGGGACGCGGCGTCGGCAAGAACAAGGACCATATTTTCCTCCACCTCGACCACCTCGATCCGGCCGTTTTGCACGAGCGACTTCCGGGTATTTCGGAGTCGGCAAAGATCTTTGCCGGCGTCGACCTGACCAAGGAGCCGATCCCGGTGCTGCCGACGGTCCACTACAATATGGGCGGCCTGCCGACCAACTACTGGGGCGAGGTGCTCAACCCCACCGCCTTGAACCCGGACCAGGTGTCGCCCGGGCTGATGGCGGTCGGCGAAGCCGGCTGCGCCTCCGTCCACGGCGCCAACCGGCTGGGCTCCAACTCGCTGATCGATCTGGTGGTGTTCGGCCGCGCGGCGGCGATCCGGGCCGGCCAGGTGATCGACCGCAACGCGGCGATCCCGTCGCCCAACGAAGCCTCGGTTGACAAGATCATGGACCGCTTCGACCGGCTGCGCCACGCCAACGGCTCGACGCCGACGGCGGTTTTGCGCGAAAAGATGCAGAAGGCGATGCAGGACGATGCGGCGGTGTTCCGCACCCAGGAATCACTGCAAAGCGGCTGCAAGCGCATTTCGCAGATCTGGGGCGAGCTCAAGGACGTAAAAGTGTTCGATCGCTCGATGATCTGGAATTCCGACCTGGTCGAGACGCTGGAGCTGGAAAACCTGATGGCCAACGCCATCACCACGGTCTACGCCGCCGAGGCGCGCAAGGAGAGCCGTGGCGCGCATGCGCGAGAAGATTTTTCGGCGCGCGACGATGCGAACTGGCGCAAGCACACGCTGTCCCGGCTCAGCGAGGCCGGCGAGGTGTCGCTCAGCTATCGGCCGGTGCACACCGAGCCGCTGCTCAGGGAAGCAGACGGCGGCATCAACCTGGCCAAGATCGCGCCCAAGGCCAGGGTGTATTGATGATGGCCGCCGTAAACGGGACTTGGTCCGGGCTGAAGCTCGTCATCCGAAAGGACCTGAGATAATGGTCGAACTCACCCTTCCGAAAAACTCGAAGATCAAGGCCGGAAAAACCTGGCCGAAGCCGGAGGGTGCGACCAATCTGCGGGAGTACCGCATCTACCGCTGGTCGCCGGACGATGACGAGAACCCGCGCATGGACACCTATTTCGTCGACATGGACGATTGCGGGCCGATGGTGCTCGACGCTCTGCTCTACATCAAGAACAAGATCGACCCGACGCTGACGCTGCGCCGCTCCTGCCGCGAGGGTATTTGCGGCTCCTGCGCCATGAATATCGACGGTTCCAACACGCTGGCCTGCACCAAGGGCTGCGACGACATTTCCGGCGCGATCAAGGTCTATCCGCTGCCGCATATGCCGGTGGTCAAGGACCTGGTGCCAGACCTGACCAATTTCTACGCCCAGCACGCCTCGATCGAGCCGTGGCTGAAGACGGTGTCGCCCGAACCGGCCAAGGAATGGCTGCAGAGCCATGAGGACCGCGAAAAGCTCGACGGGCTCTATGAATGCATCTTGTGCGCCTGCTGCTCGACCTCATGTCCGAGCTACTGGTGGAACGGCGACCGCTATCTCGGTCCGGCGACGCTGCTGCAGGCCTATCGCTGGCTGATCGATTCCCGGGACGAGGCCAAGGGCGAACGGCTCGACAATCTCGAAGACCCGTTCCGGCTCTATCGCTGCCACACCATCATGAACTGCGCCCAGACCTGTCCCAAGGGGCTGAACCCGGCCAAGGCGATCGCCGAGATCAAGAAGATGATGGTGGAGAGAAGGGTTTAGCTTCGGACGAGTTGCTGCAGGGATCATCTCGTCGGTAGTGATCCTTCGCGCCGGCGCTGTCCCGCCGACTTCAAAGGATAGCCGACCCATGACCGATACCGAACTCCCCATCCTCTCTCCCCTCGAAGCGCGCGTGCTCGGTTGCCTGATCGAAAAGAAGGAACTGACGCCCGACATCTACCCGCTGACGCTCAATGCGGCACTTGCCGCCGCCAACCAGAAGACGGCGCGCGAGCCGGTGATGTCGGTCGAGCTTGTCGAGGTGAGACGAGCGCTTGGCCAACTCGAGCACAAGGGGCTGGTCAGGCAGGTCTTTGCCTCGCGTGTCGAGCGCTACGAGCATGTCGTCGCGCAGCGCTTTTCGCTGACCTCGGCGCAGATTGCGCTGCTTGGGCTGCTGTTGCTGCGCGGTCCGCAAACCGCCTATGAATTGCTGGCGCGAAGCGAGCGCATGGCGCGATTGCCCTCCATCGACGAGCTTCGCAGCAACCTCGACCTGTTGATCGGCCGCAAGCCGCCGCTCGTTCAGCAGATCGATCGTGGTCCCGGCCAGCGTGAGGACCGCTATGTGCATCTCCTGGGCGGGCCGGTGCAGCTGTCGGCTGCCGCGGCCCCCTTGCAAGCGCCTTCGCCGGCCTCGGATCTCGAAGCGCGCGTGCAGGCTCTCGAGGAAGAGATCGCACAGCTGCGCGCACGCATCGACGCGCTGACCGGCGACGGACGCTGATGACCTTTTGAGGCGTTGGAGGGACGTGAAGGATCGCCTACGCCCCACAAATGAAAACGCCGGCCTTGGAGCGGGCGTTTATCACCTCATGCCATCTGCTCAGCCGAGCTTGGCGTCGAGCGAAACCTTTATGGCGCCGAGCGCCTTCGAGACCGGGCATTCGGCCTTGGCCTGTTCGGCCAGCTCCTGGAACTTCGCCGCATCGATGCCCGGCACCTTGCCGACCACCGTGAGCGCGCTGCCTGTGATCCCCGTGCCAGGGATCAGCGTCACCACCGCCTTGGCGTCGAGTTCGGTGGCGGGGGTGCCGTTCTCGGCCAGGAAGTGAGAGAACTGCATGGCGTAGCAGCCGGCATGCGCGGCGGCGATGAGTTCCTCCGGATTGGTGCCGGCCTTGCCGCTTTCATTCTCGAACCGCGCCTTGAACGAGTAGGGCGTGCCTTTCAGAGCCGCGCTCTGCGTGTCGAGCGTGCCCTTGCCCTCTTTCAGATTGCCTTTCCAGACGGCGTTTGCGGTGCGGTCCATGAAGTCCTCCTTGATTGTGGTGGCTGAGCCGTGATCGGCATCTGGTCGACTATAGCGCGCGCGGGCACGAAGGCCACCCGTGCTTTCGCGCCAATGGCGACGCGTAAAAAAATCCGCGTGCAAAAATGTCGACTTCCATCTGCCTCGGCCGTCCTGCGGGCGGCCACGGGTTTCGTGGCCGAATGGAGGACACCATGGATAATCTGTTTTCTGCTCACTGGGGTGACACCGGCCGAAAGGCGGCTGAACAGGAACCTGACCGGTTGGATCGGCACCCTTCCGGTTTCGGTCGACTGCTTGCTGCGGTCGCCATGATAGGGGTTGCGGTATCCCTTCTCGATCATGCGGCGGTCAAAAGCCCGGCTCGGACCTTGGTCGCCAACAGTTCGTCCCAACAAGGAAGATGAGAGATGAAATATGTTTGCCTGGTTTATGGTGAGGAAAAAGACCTTTACGCAATGAGCCCGGAGAGGCTGGCCAGGCTCGACGCCGACTCGCTGGCCTATGACAAATCGGTGGAGCAAAGCGGCCGGCTGATCATCGCGCAGGCACTGCAGTCGGTAAAAACCTCGAAAACCGTGCGCCGGCGCAAGGGCAAGCGGCTGATCACCGATGGTCCCTTCGCCGAGACCAAGGAGCAATTGCTCGGCTTCGTCATAATCGAGGCGGGGGATATCGACGAGGCGCTGGAGATTGCCGGCGGGATTCCGCTGGCCGAAATCGGCACCATCGAGGTCAGGGCGATCTACAACGTGCCGGGATCTTGAACATTATTCCGGTTGCGTCCGGCGGAATCGATTTCTTCGGCGGGCGCAACTTTTGCGTGTTGAAGCGAGACAGCACTTCTCCTATCGTCGCTGCGGTTGGGGGATTTCGGGCATGCATATACTGATTGCTGCAATTGGGCTGTTGGGAGCGGCGGCGTTCTGGTGGTATCGGATGAAGGCCATGAACGATGCGGCGCGCGAGGTCGCGGACGTCGTCGGGCGTGTGCAAGGCAACATTCGGCGCAAGAGGTTGCGCAAGCAGGCGGCGCTCTCACCGCTGACGGCGATCGACGATCCGGTCGTGGCGGCCGCGACGCTGATCACCGCCATCATTGCCGAGAACGGCCCTGTCCTGTCGCAGCGCGAAGCCGTGATTCGGTCGGTGATTTCGGAGATTGCAGACGACAAGAAGGCCGATGAGGCCGTGGTCTACGCCAAATGGGCGGCGTCCCAGATCGACGATGCCACGATCGTCATCGACAAACTGGCGCCGTTCCTGCGCGAACGTCTCGATGTGACTGAGCGAAACGATTTGCTGCTGATGGTGAATCGCGCGGCGCAGGCTGGTGAGCAACCCCTAAAAATATCCGACCAGAGGATACTGCGGCTGCGCCAGAAGCTCGGGTTCGAGGTCAACTAAGGGTGTGCTGATATTCAGGTGATGCCGGCCCGTCAGTCGGGTTCAGATCGCCTCGCCCTTGAGCAGTTTCGGCGTGTCGCCGGACAGACCGGACGCCTGGCGGATGAAGAAATCCTTCAGCCGCGGCATGCGTTCGACGAGACCGAGGCCGATGTCGCGGACGGCGCGCAACGGGCCGATGTCGTTGGAAAACAGACGGTTCAGGACATCGGTGGTGATGCCCATCTGCAGCGTGTCGAAGCGCCGCCACTGCTGGTAGCGTTCGAGCACGTCGAGCGCACCGACATCCTGGCCGAGCCGGTCGGCCTCGACCACCACTTCGGCCAACGCCGCCACATCCTTGAAACCGAGATTGAGGCCCTGGCCGGCGATCGGGTGGATGCCGTGGGCGGCGTCGCCGGCGAGCGCAATGCGCGGCGCGACGAAATCGCGGGCGATGGTCAGGCCGAGCGGCCAGGCACGTGGCCTGTCGGCGACGCGAATTTCGCCGAGCTTCAGGCCAAACCGCTGTTCCAGCTCGTGCTCGAAGACGAGGTCGTCGCCGTCGACCAGTTTTTCGGCATCTTCCGACCGCTCGACCCAGACGATCGACGAGCGGTGGGTGCCGTCCTTGTCCGACTTGAGCGGCAGCGTGGCGAATGGGCCGGCTGGCAGAAAATGCTCTTCGGCGCGGCCATTATGCGGCCGTTCATGCGCGACGGTGCAGACGATGCCGGACTGGCCGTAGTCCCATTTCACCGTCTTGATGCCGGCCATGTCGCGCAGCTTCGAGTTGACGCCGTCGGCGGCGATCAGCAGCCGCGCCTTCAGCGTCGCGCCGTCGGCAAGATGCACGGTGATGCCGGCACCATTGACGTCGAAGGCACTGACGGCGACGCCTTCGATGATGTCGATGCCGAGTGTTTCAGCGCGCCGGCGCAAGGCGCCGTTCAAATCCCTGTTGGCGACCATATGCGCAAACGCTTCGCCAGGCGCGACCTCGCCATCGAACGTGAGAAACACCGGGCGCAGCGGATCGGAAGCGCGCGAATCGGTGACGATCATCTCGGTGATCGCCTGCGCCTCGGGGGCGATTTCGGCCCAGACGCCGAGTTGGTCGAGCATGCGGCAAGCGGCAGCGGCGATCGCCGAGGCGCGGCCGTCCTTTTGCCAGATGCCGGCGGGCGCGGCGTCGACGACAGCGACCGCGAGGCTCGGTCGTGCCTGTTTCAGCGATACGGCGGCGGCAAGGCCGACATAGCCGGCGCCGGCGACCAGAATGTCGAGCGCGGTTCGGTTTTTTGCATCCGCCTTGTCGAGCATGGCAAATTCCTTTCCGGCCAAATTCCTTTCCGGCCTTGACTGCCCGTCATTCCTGTCGGAAACCGCCATAACACTTTTGCGGCTTCTGAAGCTCGCTTCGAGTGAAATATCGAAATTAAGGCGAACTTCGGAATCAAAACGACACGAGGGCGCGAAACATGACGGCGGCCATGGACGAGCTTCTCGGCATTCTCGACCTCGAGCAGCTGGAACACAACCTGTACCGTGGTCGCAGCCCCAAACTCGACTGGCAGCGTGTCTTCGGCGGCCAGACCATCGCTCAGGCGCTGGTCGCCGCCCAGCGAACGGTCGAGCCCGAACGCCACGTGCATTCGCTGCACGGCTATTTCATGCGGCCGGGCGACACCAAGGTGCCGATCATCTACGAGGTCGACCGCATCCGCGACGGCGGCTCCTTCACCACGCGCCGTGTCGTGGCTGTCCAGCACGGCCAGGCGATCTTTTCGCTGGAAGCCTCGTTCCAGCAGGACGAGGTCGGTCTCGAGCACCAGGTCCCGATGCCGCTGGACGTGCCGGCGCCCAACACATTGCTGTCGCAGCGCGAATTGGTCGGCAAGTTCGGCGCGGCCGTGCCCGACGGCATCAGGCGCTACTGGGAGCGTGACCGGCCGATCGAGATGAAGCCGGTGATGCTGGAGCATTACACCAGCCGGGAGAAGCTGGAGCCGAAACAGAACATCTGGATCCGCACGACCGGCCCGGTTCCGGGCGATCGCGCCGCGCAGGCGGCCGTGCTTGCCTATCTTTCCGACATGACGCTGCTCGATACCTCGACCTTTGCGCATGGCCGCGCCATCTTCGATAGCGACATCCAGGCGGCGAGCCTCGATCACGCCATGTGGTTCCATCGCAGCCATCCACTCGACGACTGGATGCTCTACACGCAGGACAGCCCGTCGACGCAAGGGTCGCGGGGGTTCACGCGCGGGTCGCTGTTTGCCCGCGACGGCACGTTGATCGCCTCGGTTGCCCAGGAAGGCCTCATCAGGCTGAAGCGGCCGCCCGCGGAATAGGCAATTTTGCAAAATTGCCTACTTTTTAATCAGCTGCGCTGCCGCGACTATGAACAGTCAGCCGACAAACCTCCCCCAAGTCGTTATTTAACAGCAGCTTAACACCCTGCTTCGGCAACTGGCACGGAGCTTGAATCCTAGCGGGCACTCTCCGGCTCTCATGGGGATCGGCGAAGTCGTGCAAACGCGGGGGACCCGCAACAGTAAAGGGTGAAACCTTATGAAAATCGTGATGGCAATCATCAAGCCGTTCAAGCTCGACGAGGTGCGCGAAGCGCTCACCGCAGTCGGCATCCAGGGCCTGACCGTCACCGAAGTCAAAGGCTACGGGCGTCAGAAGGGACACACGGAAATCTATCGCGGGGCGGAATACGCGGTCAGCTTCCTGCCGAAGATCAAGATCGAAGTCGCGGTCGGCCTGGACATGGTCGACAAGGCCGTCGAAGCCATCACTGCGGCGGCCAAGACCGGTCAGATCGGCGACGGCAAGATCTTCGTTTTCGGCATCGACCAGGCGGTGCGCATTCGCACCGGCGAAACAGACACCGACGCGCTTTGAGCTGCGGAAACGTATTCCAATGGAGAGTTCAATGAATATTCCTTTTACTTTGAAGTCGGTGGCGCGCACCGCGCTGCTGGGCTCACTCGCTATCGCAGCGCTGGGCACGGTCGCCGCATTCGCGCAGGAAGCGGCGCCGGCCGCACCGGCCGCGCCAGCAGCGCCGGCCTTTACCGTCGACAAGGGCGACACGACGTGGATGATGATCTCCACCATCCTGGTGCTGCTGATGACCATTCCCGGCCTTGCCCTTTTCTACGGCGGCCTGGTTCGCGCCAAGAATATGCTGTCGGTGCTGATGCAGGTCTTCACCATCACCAGCGTGGTCATGATCGTCTGGGTTTTCTACGGCTACAGCCTTGCCTTCACCCCCGGCAACGCCTTCGTCGGCGGCCTTTCCAAGATGTTTCTCGCCGGCGTCGACGTGACGACGGTGGCGGAAACTTTTACCAAGGGCGTCGCCATTCCTGAACTGGTGTTCGTCATCTTCCAGATGAGCTTCGCCTGCATCACGCCTGCCCTGATCGTCGGCGCCTTCGCCGAACGCGTCAAGTTTTCGGCCGTGATCCTTTTCACCATCCTGTGGGTCACATTCGTCTACTTCCCGATCGCGCATATGGTCTGGTTCTGGGGCGGCCCGAGCGCTTACAGCGATCCGTCGGGGCTCATCTTCAGCTTCGGCGCCATCGACTTCGCCGGCGGCACCGTCGTCCACATCAATGCGGGCATCGCCGGCCTTGTCGGCGCGCTGATGATCGGCAAGCGCATCGGCTACAACAAGGACGTCATGGCGCCGCATTCGATGACACTGACCATGGTCGGCGCGTCGCTGCTGTGGGTAGGCTGGTTCGGCTTCAATGCCGGTTCGAACCTCGAAGCCAACGCCTATGCGGTGCTGGCCATGGTCAACACCTTCGTCGCCACAGCCGCGGCGGCAGTGACCTGGATCGTGCTTGAAACGCTGCTGCGCGGCAAAGCCTCCATGCTTGGCGCGGTTTCGGGCGCTGTTACCGGACTTGTCGCCGTCACGCCCGCCGCCGGCTTTGGCGGACCGATGGGCGTCATCGTGCTCGGCATCGTCGCCAGCTGCGTCTGTTACTTCTTCGTTTCGGTCGTGAAGAACAAGTTCGGCTACGACGACAGCCTCGATGTCTTCGGCATCCACTGCGTCGGCGGCATCATCGGCGCACTCGGCACCGGCATCCTGGTCAACCCCGCCCTCGGCGGCGCCGGCATCGTCGACTATTCGACGGCCGACTTCGCCGCCGGCTATGCCGGCACGGCGACCCAGCTGTGGTCGCAGTTCAAGGGTGTCCTGGTAACCGTCCTGTGGTCGGGCATCGGCAGCGCCATCCTCTACAAGATCGTCGATATGGTCGTAGGCTTGCGCCCGACAGCCGATGCAGAGCGCGAAGGGCTCGACCTCACCGCGCATGGCGAAGCGGCCTATCACCCGTAAGCCTGGCCACCTGTGGGTCTTGTCTGGGGCGGCCTCGGTCGCCCAACACCTTCCCTCCCGTCGTGACGCTCCTGAAAAGGGCTCACGCATTGAGGCCCGGACCGGTTCCGGGCCTCTTTTTCGTGCGATGCCGCGCCGGTGGCAGTCTAGGCTCGGTCACAATCGCTTGATCGGGCGCCTGATCTTGGGCGATGAAACATCGGCCGGGCCAGCGTGCCCGCCATTTGTGTGACTGGTTTCCACTCGGGGAGCGCCGGCACGCACCCATGGTTAATGCGGCCTTAACCTTCCCGCCGATAGTCTGGCATCCGAATCTGCCGGAGTGCGTCATGCGTCCGGCCAGTCCAAGACAGACGGGGAACGACGAATGCGTTCAGGGGCTTCAGCACCGCTTGCGCTGGCCGATACGGAGCACGGCATCAGGGCGTTGGCGCGGCGTCAGGTCGGCCGGCTGCTCGGCGCCGGCCTGTTTGCGCTGGTCGCCTTCGGCGTCGCCAGCCTCGCCACCTGGAACGTCGCCGACCCAAGCTTCTCCCATGCCACCGACAACATCGTCACCAACGCCATGGGCTATGTGGGCGCTGTCTTCTCCGACCTGGCCATGCAGTTCTTCGGCCTTGCTGCGGTCGCGGCGCTGG
The DNA here is from genome assembly GCF_055811455.1 of Mesorhizobium sp. WSM4845. Taxonomy (NCBI): domain Bacteria; kingdom Pseudomonadati; phylum Pseudomonadota; class Alphaproteobacteria; order Hyphomicrobiales; family Phyllobacteriaceae; genus Mesorhizobium; species Mesorhizobium sp. WSM4845. The sequence goes on along the minus strand of NZ_JBVVQA010000015.1, from coordinate 99,698 downwards.
TGCCGGCGGTGGTCTGGGGATCTCTGCTGTTTTCGGCACGCGGCGTCGACAGGCTGCCGAAGCGCGGGCTCGCCTGGTTCGGCTACGCGGTGCTTGCCGCGGCCATGGCCGGCTGCGTGGTGCCGCCCAAGACCTGGCCGCTGCCGACCGGTCTCGGCGGCGTGTTCGGCGACATGGTGCTCAAGATTCCCGGGCTCGTCGTCGGCGGCTATCCGACCGGTCTCATCGCCAGCGTGCTCGCCGTGCTTCTGGCCGCGCCGGCACTGTGGCTGTTTGCCTACGGCTCGGCGCTGATTGCACGCAAGAACGGTTTCGCCGTCCTGGAGCAACCGGCCGCAGCCGACCAGGACGACCTGCTTTTCGACAATGACGAGGATGAGGGCGACGAGGGCATTCTGGCGCTTGGCGCGATCACGCATTGGTGGCTATCGTTGCGGGCCTACCTCCGCCGCCGCGCCGCCCGCCGCCGCGCGCGCGACGATTTCGAACCGGAGCCGCGCGCCAGCGCCTGGCGGCGCGCTGCCGAACGGGTCGAATCGGCCGAATTCGCCGAATCGCGGATGAGTGCCGATGGCCGCGCCCGCGTCGAGCCGGAATTCTTCGCCGCCATGGTCAACGACCGCAGCGCCTCGCTCGATCCCGACGACGCCGATGTTTTTGACAATGACGACGACATGGACTTTGCGCCGGAGCCCGTGGGCCAACGCAGCACTGCGCCCAATGCGAAGGTGCAGCCGTTCCGCTCCGATGCCGCCACCCGTGTCGCGGCACCGGCGCCGCGGCCGGTTCCGGGCGCGCGCGTCCAGCGCGAAGCGCAGTCCTCGCTGATCGGCTCCGAACAATTCGAAATGCCGTCGCTGCATTTCCTGTCCGAGCCGAAGAACGTCGTGCGCGACGCCAGCCTGTCCAAAGATGCGCTCGAGCAGAATGCCCGCCTGCTCGAGGGCGTGCTGGAGGATTTCGGCGTCAAGGGCGAGATCATCCATGTCCGCCCCGGCCCGGTCGTCACGCTTTACGAGTTGGAACCGGCGCCCGGCATCAAATCGTCGCGGGTCATCGGCCTGTCTGACGACATCGCCCGCTCGATGAGCGCGATCGCCTGCCGCGTCGCCGTGGTGCCCGGCCGCAACGCCATCGGCATCGAACTGCCGAACGCCAAGCGCGAGACCGTCTATCTCAGGGAAATCATGGCCAGCCGCGATTTCGAGACCACCAAGGCCAAGTTGGCGCTGGCGCTCGGCAAGACCATCAACGGCGAGGCGGTCATCGTCGACATCGCCAAAATGCCGCACGTGCTGGTCGCCGGCACCACCGGCTCGGGCAAGTCGGTCGCCATCAACACCATGATCCTGTCGCTGCTCTATCGACTGACGCCGCAGGACTGCCGGCTGATCATGATCGACCCGAAAATGCTGGAGCTCTCGGTCTATGACGGCATCCCGCATCTTTTGACGCCCGTCGTCACCGATCCGAAGAAGGCGGTGGTGGCGCTGAAATGGACCGTGCGCGAAATGGAGGACCGCTACCGCAAAATGTCGAAGGTCGGCGTCCGCAACATCGACGGTTTCAACGCGCGGGTGCAGCAGGCCGAGAAGAAGGGCGAAAAAATCTCGCGCACCGTGCAGACTGGCTTCGACCGGCAGACCGGCGAAGCGGTCTATGAGACGGAAAACCTCGATCTCGAGCCAATGCCCTACATCGTCGTCATCATCGACGAGATGGCCGATTTGATGATGGTCGCCGGCAAGGACATCGAAGGCGCGGTGCAGCGCCTGGCGCAGATGGCGCGCGCTGCCGGCATCCACGTCATCATGGCGACGCAGCGGCCGTCGGTCGACGTCATCACCGGCACGATCAAGGCCAACTTCCCGACCCGCATCTCCTTCCAGGTGACGTCGAAGATCGACAGCCGCACCATTCTGGGCGAACAGGGCGCCGAACAGCTGCTCGGCATGGGCGACATGCTCTACATGGCCGGCGGCGGCCGCATCCAGCGCGTACACGGTCCCTTCGTTTCCGATGACGAGGTCGAGAAGATTGTCGCGCATCTGAAGCTGCAGGGCGTGCCGGAATATCTCGATGCCATTACCGAGGATGACGACGAGGACGACGATGAGCCGTCGGGCAAGGGTGGCTCGGGCGGTGGCGGCGGCAATTTCGAGGATTCCGACGATCCCTACGACCAGGCGGTTGCGGTCGTGCTGCGTGACGGCAAAGCCTCGACAAGCTACATCCAGCGCCGGCTCGGCATCGGCTACAACCGCGCCGCCTCTATCATCGAGAAGATGGAGAAGGAAGGCATTGTCGGCCCGGCCAACCATGCCGGAAAACGCGAAATTCTGGTGCCGACGGAGGACGACAAGTTCTGATCCGCCCGCCAAGCCGACAGGATTTTCGCGGCTGCAACCTGACGGCAGCAACTTTGAACCTTCTGGCGCGTTTGCAACGACCAAGCGCTGTTCGGCCGCCAAACTTAAGCCCAACTGCGGGCCAAACACTGCGACAACAGAAGAACCAGACGAGAGTAACCGGCATGAAAAACTCTTCTTTCGCCACGATCAGCGATTTTGCCCCGACCCGCCGCCAACTGCTTGGCCTCGGGCTGGTCCTGGCCGGCGCCGCGGCCATCAATGTCGTGCCCGGGGTCCAGTTGCTGGCGTCGGCGCAAGCGGCGGTGCCAGCCACCGCGCAGAAGATCGCCGACCATTTTTCCTCGGTCAAATCGATGGCCGGCGAATTCGTGCAGTTCGGACCCAAGGGCGAGCAGACCGGCGGCAAGTTCTTTCTGGAACGGCCGGGCAAGATACGCTTCAACTATGATGGGACGTCGAATTTCCGGGTGATTTCCGACGGCAAGTCGGTGGTCATCCTCAACAAGCGGCTGAAAACGTCCGATCTCTACCCATTGTCTAAAACGCCGCTCAAGCTGCTGCTCGACACCAGGATCGACCTCTCCGGCGGCCGCGTCAAAAGCGTCAAGGAAGAGAACGACGTCACCACCATCCAACTCGCCGACAAATCGGTGTTCGGCAGTTCGAAGATCACCATGATGTTCGATCCGAAAACCTACGAATTGCGCCAATGGACGATTACCGACGCGCAAGGCAAGGACACGACGGTGATGATCTTCAACGTCAGGGAAGGCGTAAGCTTCGCCCCCGACACTTTTGCCATCGACTATACGGCCAACCGCGAACTGAACACCAAGTCGCGGTAGGTTGCCAACGCTGTCGGAAGGTTCCAGGCGTTGGTGCTGCCCCTCACCTGCCTGCCGGCATCCTCTCCCCGTATAGGGACGGGGAGAGGGGACCCTTCATCAATGATTTCGCCAACCAATTGTCAGCGTAGCAAAACGAGCGCCAAGGGTGAGGTCAGCCCCTTCTCCCCGTCACTATACGGGGAGAAGTGCCCGGTAGGGCGATGTGGGGCGGCGCCGAGGTCGACCATAACATCAACAGGCCCGGCCAACCGCTGCCGGCTTGTTTTTGCGGTGGGCGGCTGGCAGTAGTTTCCGGGATTGACTTTGAAAGACCTCGTTCCCGTCGGAGCCATCTGGCGGACCTTGCGCTGTCCCGGAATCCCAAACATGCCCTTTTCGATCGCGACCTGGAACATCAATTCCGTCCGCCTGCGCATGCCGCTCGTCGAACGCCTGCTTGTCGAACAGGCACCGGACGTGCTCTGCCTGCAGGAAACCAAAGTTCCGGACGAACTGTTTCCCGAGAAGGCGATTCGCAAGCTCGGCTATCAGCACATCGCCTTCCACGGCCAGAAGGGCTATCACGGCGTGGCGACGGTGGCGCGCCGGCCGATCGCGATTGTCGAAAAGCGCCGCTTCTGCGAGATCGAGGACTGCCGACATCTGTCGGTCACCGTGCGGGCCGGCGGCAAGGCGATCCTGCTGCACAATTTCTATGTTCCGGCCGGCGGCGACGAGCCCGACCCAGTTATCAACCGCAAGTTCAAGCACAAGCTGGATTTCGTCGCCGAAATGAACGCCGTCCGCGCCGAGCACGACGAAGTGTCCGGCTCGATCCTGGTCGGTGACCTCAACATCGCGCCGCTCGAGCACGATGTCTGGTCGCACAAGCAGCTCCTGAAAGTGGTCAGCCATACGCCGGTCGAGACGGAAAATTTCGAGGCGATGCGGCTCGCCGGCGACTGGGTCGACCTGATGCGGCTCAACGTGCCTTACGAGCAGAAGCTCTACACCTGGTGGAGCTATCGCGCGCAGGATTGGCAAGCGTCGGATCGCGGCCGGCGGCTCGACCATGTCTGGTCGTCGCCAAACCTGGTGCCGAGCTTTGCGGGCTACGAGATCCTGCGGCCGGCGCGCGGCTGGCAACGGCCGTCGGACCATGTGCCGGTGATCGCTCGGTTCGACCTGGATTAGGTGTATCGATATTCAGATGAGGCCGGCCTGCGAATGGTGGTCTCCTGCCCTTCCGGTGCTCACGTACCCAAAAGTACGCTCCGCTCCGGTTCTCGGATCCCACCATTCTCGGCTCGGCCTGATCTGAATCTCGACACGCCTCAGCCCTGCCGCCCCTGATCCGATTGGCTTTCACGGTCTGTTGCGAGAGCGAGTTGCAAAAGCATCCGGTATCAGTCGTCGAAACGCGGTGCCAGCTTCTCGATGCGGCGGATCATTGCCAGAAAATCCTCGGAGATGCGCTGGTGCAGGTGGACCGCGATGTCGGGATATTCCTCCAGGATGCGGTGGAACATCTTGCGGCTGAGCCGCAGCACTTCCGAATCGATCTCGGCGGATGCGCTGGTCAGCCGGTTGGTGTCGGCGATCAGCGCCAGTTCGCTCAGCATCGTACCGGGGCCGGCCGTGCCTATCGGGACACGGGCACCATCCTGCTCGCGATACAGCACGATGCGCCCGCTGACCACGATATAGGCGCAATCGGCCTCGTCGTCCTCGCGGTAAAGCTTGTGGTCGGCCTGCAGCCTGGTGGTTTCCGCGCCAAAGGCGAGCAGACGCAGCTGTTCCTCGGTGAAGCTCTCGAAGAGCCTCACGGCGGACAGGATGCGGATGTCGTCATCCAACGCCATCTAGCTGTGTCCCCGAACGGCCAGTCCAATCCCTCCATTGGAGCGCCGAGCGTTCCTTTGGACGCGGCAAAGGACGCTCTAAACGCTTTGAAATCGACGCATCGGGCTTTCCAAAAAACGAATCGGGTTTTTGGGCCGTTGCGCCAGCGAGCTCAATCCAGAACCACCTCCAGTCTCAGGATCGTACCCGAAAGCGGCGCCTCCCCTAACCGCTGATTGAATGATTAAATATTTAAGGAACCAGCTTGTAGCCACCACTTTCTGTCACAAGAATTTCTGCGTTGGAAGGATCGCGCTCGATCTTCTGGCGCAGCCGATAGACATGGGTTTCCAGCGTGTGCGTGGTGACGCCGGAATTGTAGCCCCACACTTCCTCGAGCAGCACGTCGCGCGTCACCACCTTCTGGTCGGCGCGATAGAGATATTTGATGATCGAGGCTTCCTTTTCGGTCAGCCGCACCTTGGCGCCGCGCTGGTCGATCAGAAGCTTCTGGCTAGGCTTGAACGTGTAGGGGCCAACCGAAAAGGTGGCGTCTTCGCTCTGCTCATGCTGGCGAAGCTGGGCACGGATGCGAGCCAGGAGAACTGCGAAGCGGAACGGCTTGACCACATAGTCGTTGGCGCCGGCTTCGAGGCCGAGAATCGTGTCGGAATCGGTGTCGTGTCCTGTCAGCATGATGATAGGCGACTTGTAGCCGCCCTTGCGCAGCATCTTCACCGCCTCTCGGCCATCCATGTCGGGGAGGCCGACATCCATGATGAGCAGATCGATGATGCCGCCGCGGGCCGTGGCGATGCCTTTGGCAGCGGTTGATTCCTGCAGGACGTCGAATTCTTCATAGAGAGACAATTGCTCGACGAGCGTGCCGCGCAGGTCGTCATCGTCATCGACGATCAGAATGGTGCGTGAAGTCATGGATCAATCCGTTGTTTTGAAAAGAAAATTCAGTTGACCGCTGCCTGTTTATGCGGAAGCTGACCGGCACAACAGCCGATCACAATGATTTGTTCCGTGGCACGATCATACAAGAAAAAACGCGCATGCAATGAGGCGAGCGCATTTTTGCGAAAAGGGCTTCGTGTTCTAACCGTGCGCGCCAGGCCCGGCCACCCCAGCCAGGGACTTCTGCACGCTGGCAAACTGGTGTTTTCCTGTGCGCTGGGGCGCGGCGGCATATCGGCCGGCAAGCGCGAAGGCGATGGCGCCACGCCGCTTGGGTTGATGCGGATACTGTCGGGATATTTCCGTAACGATCATTTTCCCGGCGGCCGCAAAACCCGGCTGGCGATGGCGCCGATCGGTCGCGATCTCGGCTGGTGCGAAGTGCCTGAGGACCGCAACTACAACCGTCCGGTCAAGATTCCCTATGGCGCCAGCCACGAGCGGATGCTGCGCGCCGACCGCCTTTATGACGCCTGCCTGGTGCTCGACTGGAACATTGCGCCGCGTCGCCGCGGACGCGGCAGCGCCATCTTCTTTCATCTGGCGCGCCCCGACTTCACGCCGACGCAGGGCTGTGTCGCGGTGACGGCACGCACGATGGCCCGGCTGCTGCCGCTGCTGTCGGACCGCACGGTGATGAGGGTGGTGAGATAGGGGAATAGGGGAATAGGGGAATAGGGGAATAGGGCAGGAAGAAAGTGCCAGTAGGATTGCGCGGACGCGCCGCTTCCTTTCGTTTTCGTACTCCCCTACTCCCCTACTCCCCTACTCCCCTACGTCCGCGGCCTCTGCCAGCCGATGTCGAGCAGACCCAACCGGCCGAGTTCCCGGTCCATCGCGCGCGCGACATCCTTGCGTTCGGCGCCGATGTCGCGCAATTGCCGGTCCGGAAGGTCGTCGACGTTCTCGGGCGGGAGGTTGACCGCCATTTTTGCATGGCGGAACCAATCAGACACCGCGCGCAGCCAGGGCGGGCGGATGGTTACAGGACTCAAGACGATGTGAGACATGGTGCAATCCGGCTTCTCCGGACATCAAGTCCGGTTTGATGTTTGTTCGATGGTCACATCATGACGGATTGAAACTAAAACGAGAAACGAGTAGTTTTCTCTGCATCTTCAAGTTTTGTTTGAGGATTGAAAATGCTCGACCGACCTCTCCTCGTCCTATTCTGATGGCGCGCCTGCTGCCTGGAACCCGTGCCCTGAGGACGCTGGAAGCAGCCGCCCGGCACCTCAATTTCACCCGCGCCGCGGACGAACTTGGCCTGACCCCGGCCGCGGTCAGCCACCAGATCAAGGAAATCGAGGATCAGCTCGGCATCGTGCTGTTCACGCGCACCAGCCGCACCATCCGGCTTACCGAGGCGGGCGCGGTGCTGTTCGAGGCCTCGACCGACGCGCTCGACCTGCTTGGCCGCGCCGTCTCACGGGCGCACAAGCTGGCGCGTGGAACGGCGTTGCTGAAAGTGACACTCGACGCCCAGTTCGCGACAAAATGGCTGATGCGACGCGTCGACGATTTTCGCAAGCAGCGACCGGGCATCGAGCTCCGCTTCGACATTGCCTCTGAATTGCGCGATTTCGACCTGGACGACGTCGATGTCGGCATCCGTTTCGGCGCGGGAAAATATCCGGGACTTTGCACCCACCGGCTGTTCGACAACATCATCATCCCTGTGTGCAGCCCCAGCCTGCTGGCCTCCGGCCCGCCTCTGCGCGAGCCACGCGATCTCTTCCATCACACGCTCGCCCACATCGAGTGGGCGCGACAGGGCGTGACCTGGCCAAACTGGCGGATGTGGATGGCGGCGGCCGGCGTCGACGATTTCGACGACAGCCGGACGATCGTTTTCGGCACCTCGACCGACGCCGTTCAGGCCGCGCTCGACGGCAATGCCGTTGCGCTCGCCGATTTTGCCATGGTGGCGAACGACCTTTCCGAGGGCCGGCTGATCCGGCCCTTCGAACTTGGCATCAAGGTTCCGCCCGACTTCGCCTACTTCCTGGTCTATCCCGTCGCATCCGCCAATGATCCCAGGATCGTGGCGTTCAGGGATTGGCTGCTCAACGAAGTTCACAACCCGCAGCCGGAGCCGACGCTTGGATGAGCTTCAGGTCGCTCTGAGTGATCAGCTGGCAGTCGTCGACCTATTTTCATGGCGGCAGCGTCAGCCCGCGACATCCGCCGCGCCGAACCAACCGATCACCGCGCCGATGATAAGCAGCACGCCGAGCCAGTGGCCGCAGTCGATGATGATCAAGTCCCAGTCGAACCCTTGGTAGCGATGATTGGCGGATAGCGTCGTGGCGACGAATCCGAACCAGAGAACGAAGCCGAAGACGAGCCCGGCAACGAGGCTCGGTTCGCCACCGGTCATCGCTGCGACGATCAGAGACATGACGAGCGCCATGACAATTTCCGCGACGAAGCTGATTACGAAGGGCAGCGGCGATTTACTCATGGTCGCCGGATCAAGCCTGGTGGCCTTTAGCCACGGCTTGCTCAGGCCCATGTACCAGGCAGCGCCGAACAACCACGCCACCACCGCGGCGACGATCACTGCCAGCCAGTTCACTGCTGAAAAATCCATGATTTCCTCCCCGGAAGCATGTCGCTCAAAAGCATGCCCCCGGGCCCGAGCCGGGGTGCCCAGCGGTTTTGGGACAACGGCATTCGTATTCTCAAAATCGAAGCGTGATGGAACGCCTGTTCGGCGATGCCGTCAAGAAAACCGCCAGACGGTGGTGCGTTTGACCAGCGCGTCTTCCAGCGCCCGGGTTACCGCCACCTCGTAGACGGCGAGCGGCTCCAGTCCAGCTTTCGGCAGATAGGAGCGGCCGGGATCGCCAACGAGGATGTCGGCGCCACGCGCCTTGAGCGTCGCGAACCATGGCTTCAGCTGGTCGGCGAAGGATTTGTCGTAGAAGACGTCACCGGCCAGGACCACATCCCAGCCCGCATCGGTTCCGATGCAGTCGGTGCCAAGAAACATTATCCCGACGCCATTGGCCTCGGCGTTGAGGCGGATCGCGGTCGCGCAGAACGGGTCGATGTCGGCGGCGATCACCTCTGCCGCGCCGGCCTTCACTGCCGCAATGGCGACAAGGCCGGAACCGGAGGCAAAGTCGAGCACGCGCTTGCCCTGCACATCAGACGGATTGTCGAGGATGTAGCGGGCAAGGCCCTGGCCGCCGGCCCAGGCGAAGGCCCAGAAAGGCGGCGGCAGACCGATTTCGGCCAGTTCGTCCTCTGTCCGCTGCCACAGATCATGCGCCTCGTCGGCCAGATGCAGCAGCATCTCCGGCACATGCGGCGGTGCCATCAGCGCCGTGTTGTCGAGGATGAAGTTTCTCGCGCTGTTTGGCGTCAGCGCCGTCACGGCGCCGGCGTCAGGTCGCCCATGCGGCAGACCTCTTTCCATTCGGCCGGCGTCACCGGCTGCACGGAAAGTCGTCCGAGCCGGACCAGCGCCATCTCGGCAAGCTTGGGGTTGGCCTTGACCTGCTCCAGCGTCACCGGCTTCGGCACATCCTTGACGGCGCGGATATCGACACATTCCCAGCGCGGATCGTCAGTAGTGGTGTCCTGATGGGCCAGCGCGCAGACCTCGACGATGCCGACCACGTCGAGCCCGTCGTTGGAATGGTAGAAGAAGCCGAGATCGCCGATCTGCATCGCCTTCATGTTGTTGCGCGCCGCATAGTTGCGCACGCCGTCCCATTGCGTGCCGGCCTTGCTCTTCGCCTTGAGGTCCTCGAAGGAGAAGACCGAGGGTTCGGATTTGAACAGCCAGTAGTTCATTTTTTGCTCCTCCGCGGCTGGAGATCAGCTGCAGCGCCGCGCGTCTTTCAGACGCGCAAAGGACGCTGTAGCACTTTGATTTTGCGCATGATCCTCTCCGAAAATCGATTCCGATTTTCGGAGTCATGCACTCACTGGCTTGTTGAAGGTCCAATTCCATTGCCGGATTTCGACGCTTTCGAACAGCCCTGCCCTGGCAAAGGGGTCTGCCGCCGATAGCGCTTCTGCCGCCTCCAGATCGGGCGCCTCAACCACGACGAGGCTGCCGTTCGGCTTGCCGTCGGCGTCGAGGAACGGACCGCCGAAGGCCAGCTTGTTCTCGCCGTTCAGTCCCTCCAAAAAGGCAACATGCTCGGGCCGCGTATCGAGCCGCACCTGCAGGCTTCCAGGCTTGTCCTTGCAAATCAGCGCAAACAGCATCTTTCCATCTCCGGATTGTTCAACATTACACGTCGGTTTCGGTCTTCAGCGGCCTTGTCATCAGCGCCGACACAGCCTGGCGGATGGTGATCGTGCCGTCCAGTATGGCGGCGACGGCGGTGATGATCGGCGCGTCGATGTTGCGCTCGGTGGCGATGCGGGCGGCGATCGCCGCCGTCGGCACCCCTTCGGCCAGGGGCAGCCCGGCAAGCGGCTTGCCTTGCCCCAGCGCCAGCCCGTAGGCGAAATTGCGCGACTGGGCGGACGAGCAGGTGAGCAACAGGTCGCCGAGACCGGAAAGTCCCATCAGCGTTTCCGGCCTGGCGCCGAAGGCGGCGCCGATGCGGCGCAATTCGACAAAGCCGCGCGTCACCATGGCGGCCTGGGCGCTGGCGCCGAGTTCGGCGCCGGTGACCGCACCGGCGGCAATGGCGAAGACGTTCTTCAGCGCGCCGCCGATCTCGACGCCGATGAGGTCGTCGCTCGAATAGCAGCGCAGATTCTGCGCCGAAAAGCGTGCGGCCAGGTCGGCCGCCAGACCCTCATTGCCGGCGGCGACCACCACGGCCGTCGGCAGCCCCCTGGCGACGTCAGTGGCGAAGCTCGGCCCGGACAGGGCGGCGACCAAATTTTCAGGCAGGGTCTCTCCAGCGACCGCCGACAGCAATGCGCCGGTGTCGCGCTCGATGCCCTTGGCGCAGAGGACCAGCGGGACGTCCTTCGGCATATGGGCTTTCGCGGTGGCCAGCATGGCGCGCAGCGACTGCGCCGGCGCCACCGCCAGAACGCAGTCGGCGCCGTCGAGCGCAGCCTCGATGTCGCTCGTTGCCACGATGCCGGCTTGGAGCGCTATGCCCGGCAGATAGCGCGGATTTTCGCCACGGTCGATCGCGGCGACGGTCTCCGGGTCGCGCGCATAAAGGCGGACGAAATGGCTGGCGCGCAGCATGGCCAGCGCCAGCGCCGTGCCCCAGGCACCGCCGCCGAGCACGGCAATGCGCCAGCCGCTTGGTACCTCGTGCCCGCTGCCGCTCATGCCTTGGCTCCGCGCCGGCCCGAGCCGACCATCGGAGCGGAGATGCTGTCCAGCGGCCAGCGCGAACGCGGCACGAAATCAGCGGTGTTTTCACCCGATATGCCGGCGCGCAGCCGCTCGATGCCGGCCCAGGCGATCATCGCCGCATTGTCGGTGCAGAGCTTGAGCGGCGGCGCGACGAAAGCAAAACCGGCCTTCTCGCACAGGGCTTCGAGTGTCGTCTTGATCGTCCGGTTGGCGGCGACACCGCCTGCAACGACGAGCGCAGGCTTCAGCTCGCTCGGAAACTCCTGGCGGAAACGGTTCAGCGTCCTCGAAACACGGTCATCCAGCGCATCCGCAACCGCCGCCTGGAAGGAGGCGCAGATGTCGGCGACGTCCTGGTCGCTCAAAGGGGCAATGGCCGTCGCTGCTTGGCGCACGGCGGTCTTCAGCCCGGAAAAGGAAAAATCGGGCTGCGCCGAGCCCTTCATCGGCCGCGGGAAGGCGAAGCGCGCGGCGTCGCCGGTCGCCGCCGCCTTCTCGACATTCGGCCCGCCTGGATAGGGCAGGCCGAGCATCTTGGCCGTCTTGTCAAAAGCTTCGCCGAGCGCATCGTCGATGGTCGTCGCCCAGCGCTGGTAGTCACCAACGCCGCGCACCGCGACGATCTGCGTGTGGCCGCCGGACACCAGCAGCAACAGATAGGGAAAGTCGAGCCCGTCGGTCAGCCGCGCGGTCAGCGCATGGCCTTCGAGGTGGTTGATGGCGATCAGCGGCTTGTTCGCCGCGGCTGCGATCGCCTTGGCCGTCATCAGCCCGACGATCAGACCGCCGACGAGGCCGGGGCCGGCGGTCGCAGCGATCGCGTCGATATCGGCGAGATCGACGCCTGAATCGGCAAGCGCGGCCTCGATGATGCCGTCCAGCGCCTCGACATGGGCGCGCGCGGCTATTTCCGGGACGACGCCGCCGAAGGCGGCGTGCTCTTCGATCTGGCTGAGCACGATATCAGACAGGATTTTCGGCGCGCCGCCGCCGTCCAGCGCTACCACGCTGGCGGCGGTCTCGTCGCAACTCGTCTCAATGCCCAGAACGCGGATCATTCGTTGCCATCCCTGGAGATTGTGCAACCAGCCTTTCCCCGTTAGGAGAAAGCCCGGAAACGGCCTCAATCTGCCGGGGGTTATCACGGACAGCGCGCCATGCAAACAACCTTGAAAATCGGAACACGCGGCAGCCCGCTGGCGCTGGCGCAGGCGCATGAAACGCAGGCGCGGCTGATGGCCGCTCACCGTATGCCGGTTGAGGCATTCGAGGTGGTCGTCATCTCGACCAGCGGCGATCGCATCCAGGACCGGCCGCTGTCGGAAGCCGGCGGCAAGGGGCTGTTCACCAAGGAAATCGAGGAGGCGCTGCTGGCGCGCCGCATCGACATCGCCGTGCATTCGTCGAAGGACATGCCGACGGTGTTGCCCGACGGGCTGGAACTGTCTGCCTTCCTGCCGCGCGAGGATGCCCGCGACGCCTTCGTCGGCAAGGCGGCCAAAACGATCGCCGGATTGCCGCACGGCGCGAAGGTCGGTTCGTCGTCGCTCCGGCGCCAGGCGCTGATCCGGCGGATGCGGCCGGATCTCGACGTGGTGATGTTCCGCGGCAATGTGCAGACGCGGCTGCGCAAGCTCGACGAGGGCGTCGCCGACGGCACCATCCTTGCCTATGCCGGGCTGAAGCGGCTCGGACTCGAAGATGTCATCACCGACCTGATGCCGCTCGACAGCTTTCCGCCGGCGCCGGGGCAAGGCGCGATCTGCATCGAAAGCCGCATCGGCGATCTCGATGTGGAAAGAATGCTGACGGCAGTCCACGACGTGCCGACCGGGCAGGCGCTGGCCTGCGAACGCGCTTTCCTGGCGGCGCTCGACGGTTCCTGCCGCACGCCGATTGCCGGCCATGCGACGATATCGGCCGAAACGGTGTTCTTCGGCGGGCTGATCATCTCGCCGGACGGCGTGCAATCGCATGAGGTCAAGGCGGAAGGCCCGGCGCAGGATGCCGCGCGCATCGGCGACGAAGCTGCCAGGACCGTGCGGGCCAAGGCCGGCGAAAAATTCTTCGACGGCTGGGCCTGACATGCGTCCCGTCCTGGTGACGAGGCCGGAGCCGGGCGCCTCGCGCACGGCACAGCGGCTTGAAGACCTGGGTTTTAAGCCGATCCTGCTGCCGCTGACCGAAACGGTGGCGCTGCCGGTTGATCCGGACAGGGTCGCAGCCAATGCCGCGGCCGTTGCCGTCACCAGCGCCAATGCCGTGCGCCATGCGCCGAAAGAAATCAGCACGGCGCTCGCCGGTTTGCCTTGCCATGCCGTCGGCAGACGGACAGCGCAGGCCGCCCGTGCGGCCGGGTTTCTGTCGGTCAGCGAAGGGCCGGGCGATGCCGAGGCGCTGGCGGATGCGCTTGCCGGCGATTGCGCCGGACATCCCATCGTCTATTTGTGCGGGCGGGTGCGTTATTCGGGTTTCGAGCAGCGGCTGCAGTCGGCAGGCGTTCAGGTTCGCGCCGTCGAGACCTATGACACTGTCGCGCTGGATTATTCCGACGAGGCCGTTCTTGCGCGCTTGTCCGGCCGGCCGGTCGAGGCGGTGCTGCTCTTTTCGGCCAAGGCCGCCACAGCGCTGCAGGCACTGGCTGGGCGGCCGGCGCTGCGTGAGCTTTTTAAAAAGACATGTTTTTTTGCGCTGTCCGGACGTATCGCCGCAGCCTTGGAGACGGTTGCCTCAGAACAGCTCCGCGTTGCGCCGGAGCCCAGCGAGGAGGCGCTGCTGGAGCTTTTGCGGACGTCGCCTTGACCCCGTGTCATCACGCCGCCCCTTTTCACCGCTTGGTGATGTGCTAGACCCTTCCTGAACCATCCCGAAGCGAAATTTGCGGAGCCCAAGCATGGTCAAGACGCCGAAGATGCGGCATTCGAAAAGCCGTCGCGAGCCGGTGACCATCGAGCTCGAGCCCGGCGCTGTCTCGCGCGTTGCCGACGAGGATGCCGCCAACGGGCGGACTGACGAGGCGAAGGCGGAGGAGGCGGCAAGCGCGTCGCAGCCGGAAGCGCCTGAAGAACCCGTCCATGCCGACCAGACCGACATCGAGCCGTGGGAACATGCCGAAGCGGCCCCACCGGCCGGCTCGGAACAGCCGGCAGAGGGCGATGCCAAAACTCCTGAAGGGCCCAAACCGACTTATCCGGCCGGCTCGGAGGCATCGGCGAAGCGGGCCTTCGACTACAGTTTCGACGACGCATCGGCCAAGGACGCTTCGGCCAAGGCGGGCGCCGCAGACGCGCCGAAGGAAACCCAGACAGGGACTGAAGATATGGCAGCGCAGCCGAAGCGTGGCGGCATCAACGGCATCGCTGCCGGCATTATCGGCGGCGTCATCGCGCTGGCTGCCGCCGGAGGGCTGCAGTTTGCCGGCCTGCTCGGCGCGCCAGGGGTTGGCGATTTATCCTCGAGCGGCGTGTCGCTCGATGGCGTCAACAGCGAAATCGCTGCGCTGAAGAGCGAGATTGCCGGGCTCAAGGATACAGCCGGCAACAATGACGCCTCGGCCAAGGTGGACGGGCTGTCGTCAGCGCTGGATCAGGTCAAGACGGATGTCGCGGCGCTGAAATCGGCGATCGAGCAGGGCGGAGCAGGCGACACAGCCGGGCTTGCAGCCCTCGGCGACAAGGTCAGGCAGATCGAGACGGCGGTTGCGGCGCTTGGCCAGACCAGCAACACGGCGCCGGTCGATCTCGGACCGCTCAATGAAAAGCTGGCCGGGCTCGACGCGGCGGTGAAATCCGCCGGCGAGACGGCGAAGGCACAGGACGGCCGGCTTGCAGCGCTGGAACAGTCGGTGTCTCAGCTTTCCGGCAAGGTCGAGGCACAGGCCGGGCAGCCCAAGGCTGCGCTCGCCATCGCCGCATCGGCGCTGAAGGCAGCACTCGACCGTGGTGCGCCATTCGCCGCCGAACTCGAAACCTTTGCGGCGATTTCGCCGGATGCTCCAGAGATCGCAGCCTTGCGTCCCTACGCCGAAACGGGCGTTCCGACCCGGGCGGAGATCGCAACCGAAATGCCTGCCGCCGCCAATGCCATGGTCGCTGCCTCCGAGCCCGTCGACCAGAATGCCGGCTTCCTGCAAAACCTGCTGTCGAGCGCGCAATCGCTGGTCAAGGTCAGGCCGATCGGTGCAGTCGAAGGCGCTGGCGCTCCGGAAATCGTCGCTCGCATGGAGGTGGCGGTCGATCAGGGCGATTACGCCAAGGCGCTCAGCGAATACGATATGCTGCCCGAGGCGGTGAAGGCGGCCGGCGCCGATTTTGCCGGCAAACTGAAGGCGCGAATCGAGGTCGAGAAGCAGGTCGACGCGCTGATCGCCAGTGCGATGAAGGCGTGAGGGAAACCCGATGATTCGCATTCTGCTTTTCCTCGCCGTGGTTTTCGCGCTCGGGCTGGGTTTCGCCTGGCTGGCCGACCGGCCAGGCGAGATGGTCGTCACCTTCAGCGGCTATCAATACCAGGTCAGCCTGATGGTGGCAGCGGTGGCGGTCGTTGCCGTGGTTGCCGCGGTGATGATCGTCTGGTGGCTGCTCAAGGCGCTGTGGAACAGCCCCTACACCATCTCGCGCTATTTCCGCGTGCGCCGTCGCGATCGTGGCTATCAGGCGCTGTCGACCGGCATGATTGCCGCCGGCGCCGGTGACGGGGCGCTCGCCCGCAAGAAGACCAAGGAAGCGGCAAAGCTGATCCGCTCCGATCAGGAGCCGCTGATCCAATTGCTGGAGGCGCAAGCCTCGCTGCTCGAAGGCGACCATGAGGGTGCCCGCGAAAAGTTCGAGACCATGCTCGACGATCCCGAAATGCGGCTGCTCGGCCTGCGCGGGCTTTATCTCGAGGCCGAACGCCTCGGCGACCGCAACGCGGCGCGGCACTACGCCGGCCGCGCCGCGGCGATGGCGCCGCAGTTAGCCTGGGCCGCCGAATCGACGCTGGAAGACCTGACCGGGCGCGGCGACTGGGACGGCGCGCTGAAACTGGTCGAGGCGCAGAAATCGACGCGGCAGATCGAGCGCGATACCGCCAACCGGCGTCGCGCCGTGCTGCTCACCGCCAAGGCGCAGGCGCTGATCGACAGCGATCCCAATGCCGCCAAAACCGCTGCTCTGGAGGCCAACCGGCTGCGGCCGGATTTCGCGCCGGCGGCGGGGATCGCAGCCAAACTGCTGTTCAGACAGAATGATGTGCGCAAGGGCGCGAAGATCCTCGAAACGGCGTGGAAAGCCGAGCCGCATCCAGAGATCGCCGAGCTTTACACCCACGCCCGGCCAGGCGATGCCGTGCTCGACCGGCTGAACCGGGCGAAGAAGCTGCAGGAGATGAAGAAGAACCACGCCGAATCGTCGCTGGCGGTGGCGCGCGCCGCGCTCGACGCGCAGGACTTTTCAACCGCCCGCAAAGAGGCCGAGGCGGCTATCCGCATGGATCGCCGCGAAGGCGCCTATCTGCTTCTGGCCGACATCGAGGAGGCAGAGACCGGCGATCAGGGCAAGGTGCGGCAGCTTTTGTCCAAGGCAGTGCGTGCGCCGCGCGATCCGGCCTGGGTCGCCGACGGCGTCGTTTCCGAACGCTGGGCGCCGGTGTCGCCGATCACCGGCAAGCTCGACGCCTTCGAGTGGCGTGCGCCGATGGAGCGGCTCGGCCAACTCATCGACAGTGACGAGGATGCGCCGGACGCCGCGGTGCCGACAATTGCAGCGCCAACGAAGCCGGAAAAGGAAAATGTGATCGAGCTGAACCCCGCTGGTTCGGCCGAAAGACCGACCGCTGTGGCGGCATCGGAAACTGACGAAGACGATGTTGCGCCGGTCACCGCCACGGCGTCTGCCGCAGTGCCGCCGGATGGCGACGCTGCCGAACCGGCGGAGGAAATGGCCCGGCTGCCCGACGATCCCGGCGTCGATCCGGACGACGAAGAGCAAAAATCACCACGCAAGTTTCGATTGTTTTGATTTGGCTGAGCTTGAAAAGTTTGTCTGAGCTTGAAAGTTTTGGCGGATGGGAAGCAGGAATCACATGTTCGAACGCGTTCTGTCGTTTCTGAAGGACCTGCCGGCAGACGGCCGCGCCCGCAACAACGCCGATGATCCGCGCGTTGCCGCATCCGCCCTTCTCTACCATGTGATGAGTGCCGACGGCGTGCGTCAGGATGCCGAATGGGAGCGGTTCAAGGCGGTGCTGGCGGAAAGCTATTCGATCAGCGGCGACGAGCTCGACGCGCTTGCCGCTGCCGGCGAGCGGGCCGACAATGAGGCGATCGACCTCTACGCCTTCACCAGCGTTTTGAAGCGTCAGCTCGATCCGGACGCGCGAAAAGCCTTCATCGGCCTGATGTGGGAAATCGTCTATGCCGATGGCGAATTGCACGAGCTCGAGGACAATATCGTCTGGCGCGTCGCCGAGCTGATGGATGTCGAACGCCACGACCGCGTCGAGGCACGCCGCAAGGCGGCCGCCGAAGTGCCGGGCGCGGCTGGAACATCGAGCGACGAATAGACGGGATTTCCCCATGCCATCCACGCCGAGGCCGAGACCAAAAATCCTGATCGTGCTGCATCAGGAGAGTTCGAGCCCCGGGCGCGTCGGCCACATGCTTATCGAAGAAGGCTTCGACCTTGATCTCCGCCGCCCGCCGCTCGGCGACGCTTTGCCGGAAACACTGGACGGTCATGCCGGAACCGTGGTGTTCGGCGGACCGATGAGCGCCAATGACGAGGACGATTTCGTCCGCCGTGAGACCGACTGGCTAAAAGTGCCGCTCCGGGAGAACCGGCCGTTGCTCGGCATCTGCCTCGGCGCGCAGATGCTGGTCAACCATCTTGGCGGCAAGGTCGAGGGTCATGGCGAGGGGCTGGTCGAGATCGGCTGGTATCCGCTGACAGCGACCGAGGACGGCAAGAAGCTGATGCGCTGGCCTGAGATGGTCTATCAGTTTCACCGCGAGGGCTTTTCGCTGCCGAAGGACGCGACGCTGCTGGCGACGGCCGAAACCTATCCCAACCAGGCCTTTCGCTATGGCGACAATGCCTGGGGCATCCAGTTCCATGGCGAATTGACAAGGGCGATGATGCAGCGCTGGGTCGTTCGCGGCGCGCATCGCTTCGAGTTGCCCGGCGCGCAGCCCGGTCGCGATCATCTCGGCGGCCGGCTGATCTGGGACATGCATCTCAAGCGCTGGCTCGGCGAATTCCTGCAGACGATCTTCGGCAAGCCGGCGCTGTCCTGATCTGGTCTAGTTTGCCCGGATCAGAGTGCCCTGGGATCAGTTTCGCCCGTTGAGGTGGCGCACCTTGCGCAACTGCGGGAACAGCACCGCCCACAGCCCGGCGACAACGACTGCGCCGACGCCGCCGATCACCACCGCGGGCACGGTGCCGATCAATGCCGCCATGGTGCCGGCGCGGAATTCGCCGAGTTCGTTGGAGGCGCCGACGAAAACCTGATTGACGGCGTTGACGCGGCCGCGAACCTTGTCCGGCGTCCACAGCTGGATCAGCGTCTCTCTGATGTAGACGCTGAACATGTCGGCGGCGCCGAGCAAGGCGAGCGCTGCGATCGACAGCCAGGTGATGGTGGAAAGGCCGAACAGCACCGTGAAGGCGCCGAACAGCGCGACGAAGCCGAGCATGACCACGCCGGCATGGTTGCGGATCGGATGTCCGGCCAGCCAGATGGCAACGCAGATGGCGCCGATGCCCGGCGCCGAACGCAACAGTCCCAGGCCCCAAGGGCCGAGTTCGAGGATGTCGCGCGCATAGACCGGCAGCAGCGCCGTGGCGCCGGACAAAAGCACGGCGAACAAATCGAGCGAAATGGCGCCGAGCACGATCTTCTCGCTCCAGATATAGCCGAAGCCGGCAAACAGGGTCTGCATCGTCGGCCTGTCGGTCTCGCTGCGCTGGGCAGGCTTTGGGATGGTGAAGACCAGCACCGCAGCGACAAACATCAGAACGGCAGCGGTGCCGTATGCCGCTTGCGCCGAGAGCCCGTAGAGCAGGCCGCCGGCGACCGGTCCGACGATGGTCGCCGTCTGCCAGGCGGACGAATTCCAGGCGATCGCGTTGCCGAAATCCTCCGGCGGCACGAGGTTGGCGAACAGCGACGCCGCTGCCGGTCCGAAGAAGGCGCGCGCGATGCCGAACATGGCGAGCACGCCGAAGATCAATCCCGGTCCGCTAAGTCCGCGCAGCGTCAGCAGCAGCAGGGCCAGCGCGCAGATCGCCTCCAGCAGCACCATCAGCGCCATGATCAGGCGGCGGCCGAAACGGTCAGCGACCACCCCGGTGATCAGCACCAGCAGCAGCGAAGGCAGGAACTGGACAATGCCGACAAGGCCGAGATCGAACGGATCGCGGGTCAGGTCGTAGACCTGCCAGCCGACGGCGACGGATACGATCTGGGTGGCGAATGTGGCGAGGAAGCGTGCCGCCCAATAGCTCAGGAAGCGTTTGTGCCGGAAGGCGGCATAGCGCCGGTCGGGCGGTGCGTGAGGTTCGGGTGTCATGAATCAGGCCCCGTGGCAAGGAAGTCGGCCGGCGGGGCACTTCCACGAGGGCGCTGGTCCGACCACCGCGCTTTTAGCGCAGTTCGGTGCGAGGCGCGCGCAAAAATCGGCTCTGGATCAAGGATTTCCGGCTACCATGCTAATTGCACAGCTCGGCGGAGGTGGAAGGGTTATTAGGGGCGCAGGTCGAGTTCTCCCCGCGCCCCCTCTTGTCCTGCCGGACATCTCCCCCCAAGGGGGGAGATTGGACGTCGCGACGGCTTTCGCCAATCTCGAGCGTCAAAGGCGACTTCGAGCGCGTCAGACCGTGGCCTTGGGCTTCCTGGTCTTCTTGACCGGCGCCGGCGGGGCGGCCTTGCGGCCAAGGCCGATCGCCTTCGCCAACTGTGAGCGCGAGGCCGCATAGGTCGGGGCGACCATCGGATAGTCAGCCGGCAAGCCCCATTTGGCTCGGTAGGCATCCGGCGTCAGTCCGAAATGAACGCCGATATGGCGCTTCAGCGATTTGAACTTCTTGCCGTCTTCGAGGCAGATGATGTAATCCGGCGTCACCGATTTCTTGGGATTGACCGCCGGGATCAGCGGTGCTGCGACCGGAACGGCGGGCTGGCCGAGCCCACCTATCGACGCGCTGACGCTGGCGATGAGATCGCCGAGGCCGGAAGCGGGCAAGCGGTTCTTCTCGACGTAAGCGGACACGATGTGAGCGGTCAGCTCGAGAAGGTCGATGTCCTTGCGGGCTTTGTTGCTGTCGTCGGTCAATCTATTTTCTCCGTTAGTGGGGTCGCAGAATTCCTAGTCGGCAAATCTGCATAACGCAATGACGCCGCACCACGCTACACATTATTTTGAATAACAATACTAACGGCCGGGCCAGATCAACAGGTTTGGGCCCGAACCGCTATAATATCAGACAATCAGGGATTTGTCGCGCCAC
This sequence comes from Mesorhizobium sp. WSM4845, assembly GCF_055811455.1. NCBI lineage: Bacteria > Pseudomonadati > Pseudomonadota > Alphaproteobacteria > Hyphomicrobiales > Phyllobacteriaceae > Mesorhizobium > Mesorhizobium sp. WSM4845. The sequence goes on along the minus strand of NZ_JBVVQA010000015.1, from coordinate 78,919 downwards.
AGTCGAAATCCCCCGTCGAAGGCGCGTGTGTTGTCGCCACGCCTGCAACCGGCAGGCAATTCGTCGAGTTTGTCGACATTGCCGCCGCCGATGACCACATAGTCAGGCTGAAGGGCGGCGCGCAGCCGCTCGACGACGTCGAAGACGTGTTTGCGCCATTTCTTCTTGCCGCGCTTTTCAAGGCCGCGTTCGCCGACATAGTCCTCGAAGCTGCTGCCCTTCTTGTAGGGAAGATGCGCGAGTTCCATCGGCTGGGCGACGTTGTCGAGGATCATCGCAGCACCGAGTCCGGTTCCGAGACCCAGGAACAGCATGCGCCCGCCTTCATAGCTGCCGACGGCCTGCATCAGCGCGTCGTTGACCAGCTTCACCGGCTTGCCGAACTGCGTTGCGAAGTCAAATCCGACCCAACCCTTGCCGAGATTGGCGGGGTCGGCCAGTGGCCTGTTGTGGTGCACCGGGCCGGGATAACCGATCGAGACGACATCGTAGGGCAAGCCATCGGCGAGCGTCTGCACGACGGCGATCATCTGCTCCGGCGTCAGGCCGGGTCCGGAATCGGCTCTGCGCTCCTCGCCGCCGGCGCTGGTGAGGATCTTGACATGGGAGCCGCCGATATCGATCGCAAGCACGATCTTTTCGCTGTCCGGTGCTTGCTTTTTCGCCGCCTTGGCCATTGCGTCGCCTCCGAGTTCATTTCGCCGGGTTGATCCAGCCGTTCGGCGGTCCGAACCCGGCCATCGCATCGGCCGGACCCCATGCTCCCGGCTCATAGAGGTGTGGCGGCGTGGTATCGCCGAGCACCGGGCCGACGATCCGCCAGGCAAGCTCGCTGGCGTCCTGGCGGGTGAACAACTGGCCATTGCCGTTCATGGCGTCGCCGATCAGCCGCTCATAGGGCGGCATGTCGCCCTTGCTGTCGTCGAGCGCGGTGAGTTCGACCTGCTCGCCGATCATGTCGTCACCAGCGGCCTTGCGCTGGGCGCCGATCGAGATCGCCACCTGCGGGTCGATGCGGAAACGGACGTGATTCGCATCTCCGGGTTTGATCGGGTCGAAGACGTCGAGTGGCGGCCGCTTCAGCCGCACGATGACCTCGGTGGCGTGCACCGGCATGCATTTGCCGGCGCGGATGAAGAAGGGCACGTCCCGCCAGCGCCAGGTGTCGACGAAGAAACGCACCGCCGCGAAGGTCTCGACCGGCGAATTCGACGCGATGCCCGGCTCGCTGAGATAGCCTTTGAACTGGCCGCGCACGACATCGTCACTGGTCAGGGTCCGGATCGCCCGCAGCACCTGCACCTTCTCGTCGATCAGATCGTCGGCCGAGCGGCCAACGGGCGGCTCCATGGCCAGCAGCAGCAGGATGTTGAGCAGATGGTTCTCGATGACGTCGCGGATGCAGCCGACCTCGTCGTAGAAGCGGCCGCGGCCTTCGACGCCGAAATCCTCGGCCATGGTGATCTGCACGCTCTCGACGAAATTGCGGTTCCAGATCGGCTCGAGAAAGGAATTGGCGAAGCGGAAATAGAGCAGGTTCTGGATCGCCTCCTTGCCGAGATAATGGTCGATGCGAAAGATCGACTGCTCGTCGAACACCAGGTGAAGGACCCGGTTCAGCCAGCGCGCCGATTGCAGATCGTGACCGAACGGCTTTTCCACCATCAGGCGCGCGCCCTGGGCTGCGCCCGACTGTTCCAGGCCCTGGATGACCGTCTCGAACATGGTCGGCGGCACCGCCAGATAGTGCAGCGGGTGCTGCGCGGTCCCGAGCGCGCTTTTCAGCTTCTCGAATGTCGCGGCGCTGCGGTAGTCGCCGCTGACATAGCGAAGCAGCGAGGCAAGTTTTGCGAATATCTTCTCGTCGACCTTGCCGATGGCCTTGACGATGCCGTCGTGGGCCCGCGCCTGCAACTGCTTCAGGTCCCAGGCGTCGAAAGCGACGCCGATCACCGGTTCGGTGAGCGTTCCCTTGGCGACCATGGCGTAAAGTGCCGGGAAGATTTTTTTGTGGGCGAGGTCGCCGGTCGCCCCGAAAAGCACCAGCGTGTCGGACCGTTCCTGGTTCATGAGCGTGTCTTCCCCGTCACGAGCCGGTCTTCGGCTTTTCGACATGGCCGCCAAAGGCATAGCGCATGGCGGACAGCAGCTTGTCGGCGAATTCGGATTCGCCTTGCGAGGCGAACCGGTCGAACAGGGCCGAGGACAGAACCGGCGCCGGCACGCCGGTGTCGATCGCCGCCTTCAGCGTCCAGCGGCCTTCGCCGGAATCCGAAACCCGTCCGCCGAACTGCGTCAGCCCCGAATCGGCCTTCAATACGCCCGCCGTGAGGTCGAGCAGCCAGGAGCCGATGACGCTGCCATGCCGCCAGACCTCGGCTACCTCGGCGGTATCGATGTCGAACTGGTAATATTGCGGGTTTTCCAATGGACTGGTTTCGGCGTCGGCCGTCCGCTGTCGCTTGCCGGCATTCGCCGACTTCAGGATGTTCATGCCCTCGGCATAGGCGGCCATGACGCCGTATTCGATGCCGTTGTGGACCATCTTGACGAAATGGCCGGCGCCGCTCGGTCCGCAGTGGAGATAGCCGAACGGGGCGGTTCCGGCATCCTTGCCGGGGGCGGGCACCCCGGCATCGGCGCCTGGAGCCAGGGTGGCGAAGACCGGGTCGAGATGCTGGACCGCGCTGTCGGGGCCGCCGATCATCAGGCAATAGCCGCGCTCGAGGCCCCAGACGCCGCCGCTGGTGCCGACATCGACATAGTTCAAGCCTTTCAATGCCAGGCGCGCGGCATGGTCGACAGCCTCGTGATAATAGGAATTGCCGCCGTCGACGATGATGTCGCCCGGCTCCATCAGGTCGGCCACCTGATCGACGATCCGGCTGGTGATCGCCGCCGGCAGCATCAGCCAGGCGCTGCGCGGCTTGGTCAGCTTGCCGACGAAATCCTCCATCGAAGCGGCTCCGATCGCGCCAGCCGACACAAGGGCTTCAACGCTGGCCGGGTTGATGTCGTAGACCACGCATTCATGGCCATCGCGCAGCAGGCGCCGCACCATGTTGGCGCCCATCCTGCCCAGTCCCATCATTCCGATCTGCATGTTTTTCGTCCTGCTTCTTGAGGGATAGAAGATCTACTGGCTCTATTGTTGGGGCATGATCTTTTCCGAAAACCGGTTTCCACTTTTCGCTAACGCGGACCTTCGGTTCGGGATCATGCTCTAGTCCGGCTTGTCGATACCGACGGAAAAGTCGACATTCTCCCAACGGCCGGCATCGGGCCAGAAAAAAGTAAAGACGATCATATTGCCCGGCGGGAGATCGGCAACGGGCAGGTCCATGAGATGGATGCCGAAGGCGTTCTCGATCGTCGCCGCGTCATGGATGGTTGCCCAATCGTCGTTGCTCCAATGGACCACCGCCCGGGCCAGCAGTTCGACGCGCAGCAGCTTGCCGGCGGGCATGGCGCGGAGCTTGTGATTGAAGCGCCATGTCCGGCGCGGCGCCACGGTCCTGTCCTCGATGTAGCGCTTCACGCCTTGCGGCGGCATGTCGAAGACGGCGCCGTCTTTGAGCGAGCGCAGCAGCTTGATATGCTCCGAATGCGCCCAGACTAGAGGCATGGCGCTGCCCGATGGTCCGCCGTGCCGCAGTTCGTGTTCGGCGATGTCGGGACCATCCCAGACCTGCTCCGGCAGCAGGCCGCCAAACCCGGCCGAATCCTCCAGGGTCTTTAACAGGCTCGCTGCCTTGTCCTTGCGGCCCGCTGCCAGTTCGTAATGGGCGCGCTCGCCGACCAGCAGCGGCCAGGGCCGGCCCTGGCCGGACCCGTCGAAGGGCGCGCCGTCGGCGTGCTCGCCATAGCCGTCGCTGGTATAGCGATACCAGACGGGCCCCTGCGGCAGGTCGCAGCGCAGCCGCGCATCGATGACCCTGACCGTGTCGACGATGCGCGGATCGTCGGCGGCCCTGAGGCCGAAGCGGACGAGCGCCAGCGCATCCGGGCTGACGATCGCCTCGGCCGGCCGGTCGCTATCGCCCGGCGGCCGGTTCTTGATCGGCACATAGCCGTCCTTCGGCGACGCCGCGCCGGCGGTGTCGGGCGGCGCGATGCGGACGTAATAGCCCTCGACGCCGACCTCTTCGCCGAGTGGAGTGCCGGTGACATAGGTCCAGCGCTCGATCTGGTCGTTCCAGACATCGGCGGTTTCCCGCAGATAATTTGCCGGCTCTGCTTTGCCGCAAGTTTCGAACAGGTCGGCCGCGGCCAGCAGGGCTGCGATCTCGACGGCCAGCGTGAACGGGCTGTAGCCGGCATCCTCTTCCCAGCGGTCTTCGCCGGTGACCGGACCGTTGCGCACGACGTAGGAAGCGGCGCGCTCGACCATCGGCATGAAGGAGCGCAACGCGGCGTCTGCCAGATGCCCAGCCCGGCGCAGCGCGTCTGCGAGCAGCAGCGGAAACGCGCATTCGTCCATCTGGATGCCCGGCCAATAGGCTGATCCGTCGAGCCAGGCGTTCTGCGGCCAATGCCCATCCGGCTGCTGGATCGAGCGGAGATAGGCGAGGATCTCAAGCGCTTGCGCCGGATCGCCGGCGGCGAGGAAACCGCCCGCGGTTTCGACCAGGTCGCGCGGCCAGACCAGATGATAGCCGCCGATATCGTCGTCGCCCTTGCTGAAGCCCCACGGGATCGACAGGCTGGCGACGGCCGCTCCGGTGGATGAGCGATGCGTTGCCAGAACTGCCGTGCTGACACGATAGGTGTTGATCCCCGCACCACGCCGGTCCAGCGGCAGCAAGCCAGCCTGCCATTTGCGCCATTTTTCGATAAAGGATTTGGCCGCGGGCGCAAAGCCTCGCTTCAGGCTGGCCGAGGCATTTTCCGCCGCCTCTTGCGGCGTCGTTCCGAAACCCAGCGCCAGCAACGCCGTCGGGTTCGCAGCCGAAAAGCCGATCTCGCCGGTCAGCGCGACATTGCCGTCCTCGGCCCTGCGGCAAGCCGGGTCGAGCCGGCCGTCACGACGGAGTTGCTGCCAGCCGTCGGAGACACCGACATAGCCGGCCGAGCATGCTCCCCAGGGCAGCGACGAGGCGAGCGCCAGGCAAACGCCACGTCCCGATGCAAACAGGACAGGCCTTCCCTCGTGGTCGCCGACCCAGGCGGTGTTGGCCATGCCGGCGTTGACCAGATGTGGCGCCAGCAGCGCGTAGACGCGGTGATCGGCGTGTGTGCCTCTCAGCGGCGTGAAGCTGATTTCCTGAAGCAAAACAGGATGTTCCGGGTCCGTAACGATACGCTTCTCGATCCAGTAGGTGGCGGCGGTGTTGACCAGCCTGTAGGCGGGCACGCCGTCCTCGAACGGCTCGAGGCTGTGCACGGCATCGCGCTTTTCTTCCGAGAAATAGAAGCCGGGGCCGGTGACGACCAGTCCCATGTCTCGGGTGCAGGCGCTGTCGAGGCGGGGATAATAGACCTCGTTGAGGATGCCGTGGCTGATCGTGAACCAGACAGGGCAGGCCGGCGAAAGCGCGGTTCCGACGCCGCTCTTGGTGCTCGACGTCCAGCGCGCCGGAATTCCGGGTGGGCCCAGCGCATCAGTCGGCGTCGCTGCCATCTTGATTTGGTCTCCTGCCCCATCCCTAGACCAGGAGCCGAAGCCTTTTCAATCATTGCACCGCAAGTTGATCGTCAAACCGTCATCGATCGCTGTTGACAAGTGCGCCCATCTAAATTTGTCTGACAATATTGAAACGAGGGTCGTCATAACAGCCGCCAGCAGCCAACAACGACCAGCAATCCATGGGAGGATAACAGATGAAGAAGATACTCGTCTTGAGTGCCCTTGCGGCGATGCTCGCATCAGGCGCCGCGTTTGCCGACACCAGCGACAAGAAGATCGCCTTTTCCAACAATTATGCCGGCAATTCGTGGCGGCAGGCGATGCTCGACAGCTATGCCATCGTCACCAAGAAGGCGGTCGCCGACGGGGTGGTCGCCGCCGCGGACATCTTTACGACGGCCGACAAGGAAGTGCCGACCCAGGCTGCCCAGGTTCAGAACCTGATCCTGCAAGGCTATGACGCCATCGTCATCAACGCCGCCTCGCCGGACGCGCTCAACGGCGCCGTCAAGCAGGCCTGCGATGCCGGCATCGTCGTCGTCTCCTTCGACGGCATCGTCACCGAGCCCTGCGCCTACCGCGTCGTCGTCGACTTCAAGGACATGGGCAGGCAGGAAGTCGAGCAGATGGCCAAGTTCCATCCCGAGGGCGGCAATCTGCTGGAAATCCGCGGCCTTGCCGGCACGTCGATCGACGACGCCATCCACGCCGGGATTCTGGAGGGCGTCGCCGCCCATCCCGAGTTCAAGATCGTCGGTTCGGTGACCGGCGACTGGGACCAGACCACAGCGCAGAAGGCGGTCGCGACGATCCTGCCGTCGCTGCCGGAAATCGTCGGCGTCGTCGATCAGGGCGGCGACGGCTATGGCGCGGCACAAGCCTTCGCCGCCGCCGGCAAACCGCGCCCGACCATCATCATGGGCAACCGCCAGGACGAATTGCAGTGGTGGAAGGAACAGAAGGACAAGGATGGCTACCAGACCTGGTCGGCGTCGATTGCGCCGGGCGTGTCGTCGCTGGCCTTCTGGGTGGCGCAGCAGGTGCTCGACGGCCGCACCGATGTGCCGCATGACCTGTTGGTGCCATACCTCGCCTTCACCCAGGATAATTTCGAGGCCGAGCTGCCGAACATCCCCAAGGGCGGCGTCGCCAGCCACGAATACACGCAGGAAGACGCCATCGCGGCGATCAAAGCCAACATCAAGTGAGCGTGGCACATCCAATGCCGCGCGCGTCGTCTTCCGGATTTCGCTAGGGATGCCCGAGGCCGGTGTAGACATCATCAGACTGGACGGAGCCGAAAAACATTTCGGCGCCGCCACTGTCGACATCATCAGGCTGGACGGAGCCGAAAAACATTTCGGCGCCGTCCGGGCGCTCGCCGGGGTGGATTTCCACGTCGGCGCCGGCGAATGCGTCGGTCTCGTCGGCCACAATGGCGCGGGCAAGTCGACGCTCATGCATATGGTGGCGGGCACGCTCGTGCCCGACAGCGGTCGGATCGCGGTGCGTGGCGGCATCGAGGACAATTATTCGGTGCCGCGCGCCCAACAACTCGGCATACGCTGCGTATTCCAGGAACTGTCGCTGTGCCCAAACCTCAGCGTTGCCGAGAACACCCGAATCAACCACCCGGCGCTGCGCGGCCTCGGCTGGCGGCGCAAGGCGGCCGATCTGATCGCCGCCAAGCTCGACGAGATATTTCCGGGCCACAGCATCTCCGCCGCCGATATCGCCAGCGACCTTTCCATCGGCAGGCGGCAGATGGTCGAGGTGGCGCGCGCCTTCACGGTGACGCAGGATCCGCTCGAATTGGTCATCCTCGACGAGCCGACATCCTCGCTCGACGCGCACACGGCCGGCCAGTTGCTGGGTTTCGTCCGGCGCTTTGTCGCCGGGGGCAAGAGCTGCATTCTGATCTCGCATGTTCTGGGCGAGGTGCTCGGGAATGCCGACCGCATCGTGGTGATGCGCGACGGCAAGGTCGTCGCGTCGGATGCGGCTAAGGCTTTCGATCGCGGCAGGCTGGTGACGACCATGGGCGGAGCGGCAGCGCGTGAGAAGATCGCGGCCGAAATCGCGACCCAAAAGCCGGAGACCGGCCCGTTGCGGGTCCGGGCCCGCCCAGCGCGGCAACAGGACGGCAACGAACTTGTGGCGCATGCCGGCGAGATCATCGGCCTTGCCGGGCTTGCCGGTCATGGCCAAACCGATCTGCTGCTGGCGATTTTCGCAGCCGCGGCGCGCACCAAAACCGGCATCGAGGTCACCGCGCCGGTGGCGCTGGTGGCCGGCGACCGCCAGTCTGACGGGATCTTTCCGCAATGGTCGATTGCGCAAAACATCGGCATCCGCTCGCTGGCGCGATTGCGCAACGGCCTGCTGATCTCGCCGCGGCGCGAAGCCGAGCTCGCCGACTTCTGGCAAAAGAAAATCGGCATCCGCACCCCCGACATGAACAACAACATCTTCTCGCTGTCCGGCGGCAACCAGCAGAAGGCCCTGTTTGCCCGGGCGCTCGGTTCCGACGCCAAGATCGTGCTGATGGACGACCCGATGCGCGGCGTCGACATCGGCACCAAGCTCGAGGTCTACGACCTTGTGCGCGAAGAGGCTGGCCGCGGCCGTACCTTCCTCTGGTACACCACGGAAACCGAAGAGCTCGACAATTGCCACCACGTCTATGTCTTCAAGAACGGCCGGATCGTCGCCAAGCTTGGTCGCGACGAGCTGACCGAGGAAAAGATCATCCAGTCCTCGTTCGGCGATGCGGCTTGAGATGACGGCAGCACCCGTCGAGAGCGGTCCCAAGAGTTCTTCCGAGCGAAGCGCGCTGGCGCGGGCGCGCCTGCTGCGCGGGCTGCTGCCTGCGATGTCGCTGGTGCTGGTGCTGCTGGCGATCGCCTGGCTCAACCCGCGCGCCATCAGCTATTTCGGCTTCAGCCTGATGCTCAACCTGGCGATCCCGATCGCATTGGCGACGATCGCGCAGATGTTCGTCATTGCCGGCAACGAGTTGGACCTGTCGATCGGCACCTTCGTCGGTTTCGTCGGCTGCGTCACGGCGACATGGCTGAAGGAGGCGCCGCTGGTCGGTGTCTTGATCCTTCTCGGGTCGATCGGCACCTATGCGCTGCTCGGCGCGCTGATCCATCTGCGCAACCTGCCTTCAATCGTGGTGACGCTCGGCATGAGTTTTGTCTGGCAGGGTCTGGCCATCCTCATCCTGCCGAAGCCCGGCGGCAAGGCGCCGGACTGGCTGCTGTCGCTCATGGCCTTCAAGCCGCCCTTCGTCCCGTTCCCGATCATTGCGGCGCTGCTGATCGCGGCGGTCGTCCACTTCGGGCTGATGCGCACCTCGTATGGCGTGATCCTGCGCGGCTCCGGTGGCAATGCCGCGGCCCTCAGCCGTGCCGGCTGGTCGCTGCTCAAGACCAAGGTCGTGCTGTTCGCATTGACCGGCCTGTTCGGCGTTTTATCCGGCATGGCCCTGATTGGCATCACCACCTCGGCCGATGCCAATATCGGCAATGGCTACACGCTGCTGTCGATCGCCGGCGTCATCCTCGGTGGCGGCGAATTCGTCGGCGGCCGGGTATCGCCGATCGGCGCGGTGATCGGCGCGCTGACGCTGGCGCTCGCCGCCTCGCCGCTGCTGACCTTCATGCACATCCCGCCCGATTGGCAGGTGGCCGCAAACGGCGCCATCCTCATCATCGTGCTGGCGGCCCGGGTGCTGATCAGCCGCAAAGAGAGGTGAGGGGATGGCATCGTTGCGATTGCTGCTCGCCAAACCCTGGATCTGGTCCTTCATCGGCGCGCTGCTGGTGTGGCTGGCGACGGTCACCTTCACCGGCGGATATGGCGGCGGCGGCATGATCACGGCGGCACTTTCGCTCGCCGTCTTCACCGTCATCGTCGGTGTCGGCCAGATGTTCGTGATCACGCTCGGTCCCGGCAATGTCGACCTGTCGCTGCCCGCCAATATCGGCCTCGCCAGCGCCGTCGCCATGAAGGTGATGGACGGCAATGATTCAATGATCGCGGTCGGGCTGCTGGCGGCGCTGGCCTGCGGCATGGCGATCGGCGCCGCCAATTATCTGTTGATCTGGGCGCTGCGCATTCCACCGATCATCGCCACACTGTCGGCGAGCTTCATCATCCAGTCGATCGACATCAGCTATGGCCGCGGCTTGCAGATCAAGCCGCCGCCGGGCTTTGCCAGTTTCACCAACTGGCAGATTCTTGGCATTCCGGTGCTGGCGATCCTCACCGTGCTGTTCTCCATCGGCGCTGCGTTCGCGCTGCAGCGCATGATCTATGGCCGTTCGGTGCTGGCGATCGGCCAGAACATCCGCGCGGCGTGGCTGGCCGGCGTCAATGTCGGCCGCATCCGCTTTCTTACCTACACGCTGTCGGGCGCGCTCGGCGGCCTCGACGGGGCGCTGCTCGCCGGCTATTTCCGCGGCGCCAATGTCGATATCGGCAATGAGTACCTGCTGGCCTCGATCGCCGTCGTCGTCATCGGCGGCACGTCGGTAGCCGGCGGCAAGGCCAATGTGCCGGGTGTATGGGGCGCGGCCCTGTTCCTGGTGCTGCTTTTGACCATGCTCAACACGTTCGGCGTCAGCGCCGGCGTCCGTCTGTTGCTGACCGGGCTGATCATCGTCGGCGTCATCACTGCCGCTGGCGGGCAGAAAGCGCTGCGCTAGCAAGCGGCGGCGCTTGGCGGCGCTGACCCTGTGTCATCTCATACGTGCTTGCGGCCGCCGGATTCGCGGAACCAGCTGTCGGGATAGGGATACCACCAGCCCTGGATCGCCGGTTTGTGGTCGATGATCACCATCTTCGAACGGCGGAAGGCATCGAGCCCCTGGCGTCCCAGTTCGCGGCCAAGGCCCGACGCCTTCCAGCCACCGAACGGTAGCGCGTCGTTGTCGATCAGCGGATTGTTGACCCAGACCATGCCGGCCTCAAGCCGCTCCGCAGCCTCATGCGCCTCGGCAAGATCAGTGGTGAACACCGAGGCGCCGAGCCCGAACGGGCTGTCATTGGCAAGTTCTATCGCCTCGTCGAAATCCTTGACCCGGCAGATCGCGGCGACTGGCCCGAAACATTCTTCCCGCACGATCGCCATGTCGGGGGTGACGCCGGTCAGGATCGTCGGCTCGTAGAACCAGCCGACATTGTGCGCCGGCGGAATACGCCCGCCGGTGATCGCCTTGGCACCATTGCGCACGGCATCGTCGACCAGCCGCATGACTTTCGCCCGCGCCGCCTCGCTGACCAGCGGCCCGATCTCGGTCTTGTCGAGGCCGTTGCCGATGCGCAGCGCCCGTGTCTTCTGCGCAAACAGCTCGACAAAGCGGTCATGAACGGCATCGACGACGAAAAACCGTTCGGCCGAGGTGCAGACCTGGCCGGTGAGATGGAACGCGGCGGTGACGCTGCCGGCGGCCGCCACGTCGAGCGGGGCGTGTCGGCTGATGATCAGCGGATCGCTGCCGCCGGCCTCGATGACGCATGGCTTCATGCGCTCGGCGCAAGCGACGGCGACAGCCTTGCCGGCGGCGACCGAACCGGTGAAGGCAACCGCATGGGTGCGATCGGAGGCGATCAAAGCCTGCGCCGTGGCCGCCGCGCCGGGCAGGCAGGAAACCAGGCCCTCCGGCAGTGAGCGGAACACGGTCATGTAATCCAGCGTCGACAGTGTCGTCGCTTCGGCCGGCTTGATGACGCAGGCATTGCCGGCGGCAAGCGAGGCGGCAACTGTCCAGCACATCAACAGGATCGGGAAATTGTAGGGCATGATGTGCACAGACGTGCCGTAGGGCTCGTAGCGCGCATACTGGAACGAACCCGCCTGCGTCGTGCCGGCGATCTTGCCGGCATCGTCACGCGCCATTTCGGCGTAGTAGCGGAAGATCGGCGCGCAATTGGCGATCTCGCCGATTGCTTCCGGATAGGGCTTGCCCATCTCGCGCACCATCAGCTCGGCGCAGCAGGTGAAGTCGGCCGCCTCGATCGCGTTGGCGACTGCATGCAGATGCCTGGCGCGGCTCTTGGCGTCGAGCTTTTTCCAGGCAGCTTGCGCCCTGGCCGCAGCGGTGAGCACGGCGTCGATCTCGCCGTCGGTTGCAGTCGCGATGGCGCCGACGGTTTCCAGTGTCGCCGGATCGATCACCGGTTTTGCCGCGCCGGTCATCGGCCGATAATCCGGATTGACGAAGAAGGCCGGCCGGTCAGGTGAGAAGTCCATGGTCGTCCTTTCAAGTCGCTCAGCGGATCATGTAGACCTTCTTGATGGTCTCGTGGACGGTGCAGACGCCCTTCCAGTCCTGCGGAAAGAACGCCGCGGTGTCGGGTTCGATCTCGATCACCTCGCCGGATTCGTGGACATAGGTGCAGCGGCCCTCTAGGAAATGGCAGAATTCGTCGCGGGTGACGTGGCAGTGCCATTTGCCTGGGGTGCAGACCCACAGCCCGCATTCGGAGCGGCCTTCCGGCCCCTTGTGCAGCAATTTGCCGGAGGTACGGGATTCGCCCTCGATCATCGTGGGGATGACGCCCCAGTCGACGAGGTCGGTGAGGGCAAGCGGCGATTTCATGATCGGTGTCGGCATGTCGTGAAGCTCCAGTGGCTGGCTTCAGGCCAGCATGTAAATGTTGCGGATGGTCTCGTGGACGGTGCATTCGCCGGTCCAGCCGGCCGGGAACATGACTACCGTGGCAGCGGAGACTTCTATCACCTCGCCGTTGTCCGATCGGTAGGTCGTGCGGCCGGCAACGAAATGGCACAGTTCGTCGCGCGGGATCGCCAGCCGCCAGCGGCCGGGCGTGCAGACCCAGATGCCGGATTCCGGCTGGTTGTTCGGCCCCTTGTGGACGAGCCTGCCGGTGGAGTGCGAAGCACCTTCCAGCGCATTGGGCTGTGCGCCCCAGTCGACGAGGTCGGTGCGGGTCGAGGCTTGGTGGAGATGTGGCACAGAGGAGGTCATGTGGGTGCTCCGCCGGCGCGATGCATGACTTCGCGATCGTCTCGCTCTACGGCGCCCCCCTCTGTCCTGCCGGGCATCTCCCCCACGAGGGGGGAGATTGGCAGCTCTGGCGGCGGCACTCTTCTTGCGACATTTGTGATTGGCGAAATCAGTGATGACGGCCAATCTCCCCCCAAGTGGGGGAGATGTCCGGTAGGACAGAGGGGGGCGCGAAGGAACGCCATACCCATCCGCCCGGTCACAGCAGCTCCTCCAGCAGCCCGGCCGCCTTCTCCGGGCCGTTCTGCGATTGCATCTGGGCCGACGTCTTCGCCAGCTTGACCTTGATTGCCGGGTCGGTCAGGCAGGTTTCGATCTTGGCGATTAGCTCGGCGTCGCTCCAGTCGTAGCGCGGCATGCCGAAGCCGTGGCCGGTTTCCTCGACCCGCGTCGCGTTGTCGTGGCCATCCCAGACATAGGGCATGATGATCGCCGGCTTGCCGAAGTAGAGACACTCGGTGAACGAGTTGTTGCCGCCATGGTGGATAACCGCGTCGACCTGCGGGATCACCGAGGGCTGCGGAAACCAGCTCTCGACGATGACATTGCCGGGCACTTGCGCGTATTGGTCCTTGTAGCCGCCGACATTGACCAGCGCCCGGTAGCGAGTCTCGGCCAGCGTCGCGATGATGCGCTTCAAGAGATCGACATCGCCGGCGCCAAGGCTGCCGAACGAGACGTAGAGCAGCGGCCCGTCATTATTCTCAGCAAAGGTCGGCACGGTGTAGGGCTTCTCCTGCCGCACGCAGCCTTCCAGATACTGGAATTTTGCCGGGTCGAGCGGATGGCGGCGCTTGAACTTTGCCGCCTCGGGATAAAGCAGCAGGTTGAGGTAAGGCGAGGCCTCGAAGAATTGGCCGATCGGATACGGCGCTTCGTTGTTGGCTTTCAAAAACGTATTGAAGTCGTCATGGATCGGCTTGATTGCCGCGTTGAAATGGTCGCGGTAGCGCTGATGGCAGGCGTGGTCGTTCTCGCCGCAGCCGGACAGATGCGGAGGGATGTCCTCGTCCTCGATCTCGTTTTCCGAGCAGGAGATGACGCGCACCCATGGCTTGCCATACTGCTTGATCGCCGGGAACAGGATGACGTTGTCGACGCAGATGACGTCGGGCTTGATCGTCGCAAGCACGCCGGGCAGATCCTTCTCAGCCCATTTGGCGCTGTCGACGATCGCCGTCCAGCAGTCCTTCACGTAATTGTCGACCTGGTCGTAGGGCGATTTGCGAAAATTCGGGATGTGGCGGTTGATGAAGTCTTCCCAGAACTTGGCCATCTGCTCGGGCGGCATCGGCTCGGACAGGTTCACCGGATGCGCCTCGAAGCCGTAGCCCTTGTAGACGTCGACGAAGCCGGGGTCCGACAGGAACACCGCTCTGTGGCCGCGCGCCTCGACCGCCTGGGCGATGCCGACGGAGTTGAGCGCCGGGCCGTAGGCCGCTTCCGGAAAAAACGCGATGGTCTTCTGCGCCATGAAAGTTCTCCTTCAATCAATCTGCGAAAATTCTGACGTCGGCGGCATCCCAGCCGAGTTCGACCGCATCGCCCGACGCGACCGGGCGGCGGTCGGCGGCGTCGGCGGTGACGCGCACCAGGAACGGTTTTTGTGACAGAGCGGTGCGGACATGCAGCTGCAGGTCGAGCCCGTGATAGGCGAGCGCCTCGACGATGCCGGCAACACGGTTGGCCGTCTCTGGCGGCGGGAACAGCCGGATGCGCTCGGGCCGCACCGAAGCGACCGCCGCAGCGCCGGGCGAAAGTATTTCGGGAACCATGCCTGATATCCGCGCACCATTGGCTGCCAGCACACCATCGTTGGCGGCTTTGCCCGGCACGAAATTCATGACGCCAATGAAGTCGGCGACGAAACGGTCGGCCGGATGTTCGTAGACCGCATGCGGCGTGTCGCATTGCAGCAGCTTGCCGTCCCTCAGCACCGCCATGCGGTCGGCCATAACGAGCGATTCCTCCTGGTCATGGGTGACGATGACGAAGGTGATGCCGACTTCGTGCTGCAGCCGCTTCAGCTCCAGTTGCATGGCGCCGCGCAATTTCTTGTCGAGCGCACCGAGCGGCTCGTCGAGCAGCAGCAGCCGCGGCCGCTTGACCAGCGCCCGGGCAAGCGCGACGCGCTGCTTCTGGCCGCCCGACAATTGCTCCGGCTTGCGGTCGGCGAAGGCGACAAGCTCGGTCGTCGCCAGGATGGCGTCGACGCGGGAGCGGATTTCGTTTGCCGGCAAGCGCTCCATTTCAAGGCCGTAGGAAACATTGGCCCGGACGCTCATATGCGGAAACAGCGCGTAGGACTGGAACATCAGGTTGACCGGCCGCCTGTTGGGCGGGGTTTTGGCGATGTCGCGGCCGTCGAGCAGGATGCGCCCCTCATTGGGCGTCTCGAAACCGGCCAGCATGCGCAGCAGCGTGGTCTTGCCGCAGCCGGAAGGTCCAAGCAGAGCGAAGAACTCGTTCTCGCGGATATCGAGCGAGATGCCGTCGACGGCCGTCACCCGGCCGAAGTTCTTCGACACCTTGTCGATCGCCAGCAGCGTGCGGGGCTCGCTCATTGGCCGATGACTCCGCGGTTGAGCCGCTGCGACAGGGTTAGCGCGGTGATTGAGACCGCCATGACGATGGTCGCCAGTGCATTGATCTCCGGCGTGATGCCGAAGCGGATCATCGAATAGATCTGCATCGGCAGCGTAGTCGAGGCGCGGCCGGCGCCGGCGGTGAAGAAGGCGATGATGAACTCGTCGACCGAAAGGGTGAAGGCGAGCAGCGCGCCGGCGACGACCGCAGGCAGGATGACCGGCAATGTCACCCGCCTGAAGGTGGTGAGCGCGGAAGCGCCGAGATCGGCGGAGGCCTCGACGATCGACCAGTCGAAGCTTTTTAGCCGCGCGCGCACCACCGAGCAGACGAAGGCGAGGTTGAAGACGACATGGGCGAGGATGATGGTGTGCAGGCCGAGCGTGAAATCGAGCATAGAAAAGAAGCTGAGCAGCGCCACCGCCAGCACGATGTCGGGAATGATCATCGGCGCAAAGATCAGCGCCTCGAGGCCGCTTCCGTACTGCCGGCGCATTTCGACGCCGATGGCCAGCAAGGTGCCGAGCAGCGTGGCGATGGCTGTCGAGACCAGCGCCACGATCAGCGTGTTGAGGGCGGCGGAAAGGATCGCGGCGTTTCCGGCGAGCGAGGCATACCATTTCAGCGAAAAGCCCGACCAGACGGTCGGCAGCCCGCCTTGGTTGAACGACAGCGCCACCAGTACGGCGATCGGAATGTAGAGGAAGGCGAAGACGAGCGTCAGCACGAGCCAGAGCGTACGCCGTGTGGCGGGCGAGCGCTCAGTCATCGGCGCCTCCTTTCGCTTCGGCGATACGGCCCGCGGCGCGATCGGCAGCCAGGGCCTGCGCCGTCAGCACCAAAAGCATGATGGCGATCAGCGCCATCGCCAGCGCTGCGCCGAACGGCCAGTCATTGGCGGTCAGGAACTGGTCGTAGACAAGATTGCCGATCATCTGGAAGCGGCCGCCGCCGAGCAGTGCCGGCGTGACGAAATTGCCGATCGACAGCACGAAGACGAAAACCGCCCCGGCGGCGATGCCCGGCACCGTCAGCGGCAGTATAACCCGGCGAAATGTGGTCATGGCCGAAGCGCCGAGATCGCGCGAGGCCTCGGCCAGCTCCGGATTGAGCCGCGACAGCGGCGCGTAGCAGGCGAGGATGACGAAAGGCAGGTAATTGTAGACCAGACCGGCGATGACGGCGCCTTCGGTATAGAGCATCGACGGCGGCTCGCCGGTATAGCCGAACCAGCGCAAGAGCTGGGTGATCAGGCCTTCGCGGTTGAGCAGCACGATCCATGCATAGGTGCGGATCAGGTAATTGGACCAGAAAGGCAAGACGGCGAAGAACAGGAACACCGGCTGCCACCGGCGCGGTGCTGCCGCGATCGCATAGGCGGCGGCATAGCCGATCACCACCGCGATCAGCGTTGCCGTGCCGGCGATGCGCGCCGAATTGAGGAAGATGCCGGCATAGAGCGGGTCGAGCACCAGCCCGAAATTCTCCAGCGTGAAGCTGTATTCGATGCCGCCATAAATGCCGCGCCGGAAGAAGGCGAGCGCCAGCACCAGCGCGCATGGCACCACCATCAAGGCGGTGAGCCAGGCCAGCGCCGGCGCCATCAGCAAGTAGGAGCGAGAAGGTGTGAACGATCTCATGTCGCACCCTCCTCTGGCCTTGAGGCCATCTCAAAGGCATCGAAATTGTGTTTGGACAAGCGCCCCCCCACCCCCCATTGCAACCCAAATTGGAATGGGAAATGGGGGGGAAACCCCCCCAACCCCCGGGGGGGGGAGGGGGCCGCCCAAGGGGGGCGCCACAACAACCCCCCCGGGGG
>NZ_JBVVQA010000015.1:0-61841 GCF_055811455.1 Mesorhizobium sp. WSM4845 | reverse complement strand
TTTTGTGTTTTCACCCCCGCCCCCCCCCCCGCATGCCCACCCTATTTCCCCCGCTCTTTGGGGGGAACGCCCACCTCTCCCCGAGGGGAGAGGAGGTCGCCGACCTTGGCGTCAGCCTCTTCTCCCCAGCGGGGAGAAGGTGGCCGCGAAGCGGCCGGATGAGGGGGTGCTGCGCCGGAGATTGGCGAGCGGCTGCAAGCCAGCCGATCTCCCCCCTTGAGGGGGAGATGGCCGGCAGGCCAGAGGGGGGCGTGAAGGAACGCAAGCCTGATTCCAGATGCCGAAACTACTGCGCCGCCTTGATCTCGCTGACGATCTTCGAATAGTCGCGCTGGGCGTCGCCGACGTCGCGCAACTGCTCGAACTTGACCAGTTCGGCCACAGGCATGTTCATATTTGGGAATTTGGCGAGGAAATCCGCCGGCAGGCTTTCCATAGCCGGCTTGTTCGGCACCTTGTAATCGATGTTCTGAGCCGCCCAGGCGTGGTTCTTGGCGTCCAGCATGAAGTTGATGAACTGGAAGGCGGCGTCCTTGTTGGCCGATGCCTTCATCACCACCATCGTATCGACCCACAGGTCCGAGCCTTCCTTGGGTATGGTGTATTTAATCTGCGGATTCTCGGCGATGCCATAGTTGCACCAGCCATCCCATGCCTGCACCATCAGCGCCTCGCCCGAAACCAGCTTCGAATAGAAGGTGGTGTCGTCATAGGCGAGCAAGGTCTTCTTGGCCGAGATCAGCAGGTCCTTGACCTCGGCGAGCTTGGCCGGATCGGTTTCGTTGACCGAATAGCCCTTGGCGAGCTGCCCGGCGGCAAGCAGCCAGCGGTCGGTCGCCAGCATCGTGGTCTTGCCCTTGAGCGCCTCGGACGGGGCGAGAAGATCGTTCCAGCTGGCCGGCTCGGTCTTCACCAGATCCGAGCGGTAGCAGAGGCCGGTGGTGCCCCAGGTGTAAGGCACGGAAAAATTGTTGCCGACATCGTGCGGCAGCTTGGCCGCCTCAGGATAGAGATTGGCGAGATTGGGGATCTTGGCGTGGTCGATCGTCTCGATCAGGCCGAGATTGTTCAGCACTTCTGCGAACGGCGAGGAAACGAAGACCACGTCATAGCCCTTGCCGCCCGAAGCAACGAGCTTGCCCATGATCTCCTCATTGGTGGCGTGAACGACGACCTCGCCGGAAACGCCGGTCGCTGCTTTGAAGGCGGCCATGACGTCCGGCGCCATGTAGCCGTCCCAGTTGGAAATGACGAGGTCGGCGGCGGCCGCCGGCGCCGACAGCGCCATAGCGAGGCCAAGCGCGATCGCGGAAGTTTTTAACGAACGGTGCCGCAGGGTGGTGGCGGTCATGACAGACTCCCATTCTGGTTGATCGTCGAATTCAATCAATCGTCGGACCAGCTTGCGACCATGCCGCCGCTTCGATCCTGTTCCCCGGTCTTTTTATTGCCGATTGAACCCACAGTACTATTGCAGAAAAAAGTACGTCAATCCATAATTTGGAAAATCGCCGCGAAATCCAGCCGATCGCGCCCGCAAGGGCAATTGGTAAAACCGCAGCGGTCGAGCCCGTTCACGAGAAACGCCATGCAAGCCGTTGCCAGACGCCCGCGCACCAATCATCTTGATCTCGCGCAGCGCATTCTCGATGTAGCCCGGCAGCGCGGTTTCGAGGCCGGCGCCCATCTCCCGGAACAGCAGATCGCCTCGCTCTGCAACGTCTCGCGGACCCCGGTGCGGGCCGCGCTGCGCCTGCTCACCGAAAAAGGCGTCGTGCGATGGGAAGCCGAATCCGGCTATCGGCTGGCCGTTGACCTCACCAAGCAGGCGACGCTTGCCACTGACCTGCCAAGCGCCGAGGAGGACGAACTCGCGGAGATGATCCTGCGCGATCGGTCGGCGCGTCGGTTGGATCAGACGGTGACCATCGGCGCGTTGATGCGGCGCTACAGTGCCGAACGAAGGACAGTACTAAAAGCGCTAAAGAAACTGACAGACGAAAATCTTCTGGATCGCGCACCCGGACAGTCCTGGCTGTTCAGGCGAGCGCCAGACGATCCGGAGGCACAAGGGGAAAGCTATGAGTTCCGCCTGATGCTGGAACCCGCCGCCATTCTGGCGCCTGGCTTTCGGCTGGACGGGACCCGCGCGGCAGCGTTGCGCCAGGGCATGGAGGCGCTGCTGGCGCTGCCCGACGCCACATTCGTTATCAGAGAGTTCCAGCGGCTGGACATCGACTTTCACGGCCTAATCGCCGACGGCTCCAGCAACCGGTTCGTCGCCGACGCGCTGTCGGACCATCTCAGGCTGCGCCGGCTGCCGGGGACCTATGCCGGCGTCAACGTCTTCCGGCTGAAGCAATCGCTGCGCGAGCACCTGACCATACTCGACCAACTGGAAAGCCGGCAGTATGAGGTTGCAGCCGATCTGCTTCGCGTCCATCTGCGATTGTCCCGCAGCCAGCGACCGCAGGCGGCCAGTCGCGGCGCCCCCGCGTTGTTCGGCATGATCAGCCGGCCGGATTGACGAGGACCACGAGAACAGTGACGCGCAAAACCAGCCCGACTATCGCGTTGTTTCCCGAAGCGAGCTTCGGTGCCGCGCTCAATTGCGTCGGCATCGCGCAGGCCTTGCGCGCAAGGGGTGCGCGGCCGGTGTTCATCTGTCACGCCGGCTTTTCCGGCGTGTTCGCCGACTACGGGTTTCAGGAATACCAGTTGCCGACCGACGATCCGCTGACCGACAGCGAACGCCAGAGCTATTGGCAGGCCTTCGTGCGCCGGCATCTGCCGCATTTCAGGCTGAGCCCGATCGACCAGCTCGAAACCTACGTCGCCCCGACCTGGCAAGCGATCGTCGATACCGCGGTCAATGCCGAGGCGCCGCTGCGCAAATTGCTGACCCGGTTGAAGCCGGACGCCGTGGTGCTCGACAACGTCGTCATGTTTCCAGCACTTGCTGCCGCCGGTTGCCCATGGGTGCGCGTCGTCTCCTGCGCCGAGACCGAGCTGCCCGACGCCGATGTACCGCCCTATCTGTCCGGTCTCGCCGCCGACGACCCCGGTCGCGCGGCCTTCGAGGCGCGCTACCTGGCAGCCGTCGCCCCGGCACATGACCGGTTCAACCGGCTTCGGACCGACGCCGGCCTTGCGCCCTTGCCGGAGGGGCTTTTTCTCGAAGCTTCGCCCGATCTCAATCTGCTGCTGACCCCAACCATCGTGCGCAGGCAGCGCGCCGAGCCGCTCGACCCGGCCCGCTTCGTCTATCTCGAAGGCTGCGTCCGTTCGGAAGGGCCGTTCGACGTGCCGGTCTTTCCACGCAATGACGGGCCGCTGGTCTATCTCAGCTTCGGCAGCCTGGGCGCGATGGATGTCGGGCTGATCGAGCGCATGCTCGCCGTGTTCGACCGGCTTCCGGCCCGCTTCATCGTCAATGTCGGCGGTCTGCGCGACAGCTATCGCGCGGTTCCGGACAATGTCTATCTCGACGCCTGGTTTCCGCAACCGTCGGTTGTCGCCAAGTCCGATCTCTTCATCCATCACGGCGGCAACAACAGCTTTTGCGAAGCGCTGCGTTTCGGCGTGCCGTCGCTGATCATGCCCTATTGCTGGGACGGGCACGACAATGCGCAACGCGCCGAGGAAACCGGCGTCGGCCGCTACCTCAGCCGCGATGGCTGGAGCGACGACGAACTGGAACAGGCTATCCTTGGCCTAATGGCCGACGGCGAGATGCGCTTTCGCCTCAAGGAGAATGCGGCCACCATGGCGCGGGCGCCGGGAACTGACGCCGCCGCCGAAGCCATTCTCGCCCTTGCAAGGACGTGACCTGATGCTCAACACCACGACAACGGATGCACCGCAAATGACCCCGACGGACGATCCGAAGCGATGGCTGGAGCAGCAGGGGATCAGGGAAGTCGAGTGCCTGGTGCCGGACGTGAACGGCGTCTTGCGCGGCAAGGCGTTGCCAACGGCCAAGTTCCTGAAGTCGCTCGAAGACCGCGCGCTCTACCTGCCGAGCAGCGCCTTCCTGGTCTGCATAGACGGCCGCTATTCCGGTTCCAACGACGAGGGCTTCGCCTATCAGGATCCCGACATGCGGATGGTGCCGGATGTCGCGACGCTCTGCCTTGCGCCCGGCGCTGGAGCTGAAAAGGCCTATGTCTTCGCCGATGCGTTTCACATGGACGACCGGCCGTGGATGGCCTCGCCACGTCATGTGTTGAGGGCCGGGCTCGATCTCTATCACCAGCGCGGCTGGCGGGCAGTGGTGGCGCCGGAGCTCGAATTCTACCTGACCGCGCCCAATCCCGATCCCGATCGGCCGTTGATCGCGCCGGTCGGGCGCAATGGCCGCTCCGAAACCGTGCAGCACCCCTATGACATGGCGGCGCTGGAGGAATTCGAGCCGGTGATCCAGCGGCTCTACGACTATGCCGCAAAGGCCGGGCTGCCGCTCGATACGCTGATCCACGAGTCAGGCACGGCGCAGTTGGAGATCAATTTCCTGCATGGCGACGCGCTGCCGCTGGCCGACAAGGTGCTGCTGTTCAAGCGGATGACGCGCCGGGCCGCGCAGGATAATGGCATGCATGCGACCTTCATGGCCAAGCCGATCGCCGCACAAGCCGGCAGCTCCATGCATCTCCACATGTCGGTCATCGACGAGGCCGGGAATACGCTGTTCGCCGGGCGTGACGATGCCGACACCGAGATGTTCGGGCATTTCATCGGCGGCCTGCAGAAATACATTCCGGAGGTGATGCCGCTGTTTGCGCCGAACGTGAATTCGTTCCGCCGCATCCGGCCGAACCACAGCGCGCCCGCCAACATCGAGTGGTCGCATGACAATCGCTCCTGCGGCCTGCGCGTGCCGGCCGGCGGGCGGGCCGCACGGCGGGTGGAAAACCGGCTGCCCGGCGCCGATGCCAACCCCTATCTGGCGATGGCCGGCTCGCTGCTCTGCGGCTATCTCGGCGTCGAGGAAAAGCTCTCGCGTTCGCCCGAGGCATCGGGCAACGCCTATCGCAGCAAGAGCACGCTGCCGAAAACCATGGAGGAGGCGCTCGACCGTTTCGCCGCCTGCAGTCCGGTTCGGGACTTGCTCGGCGAGGATTTCGTCCAGACCTATTTGCGCGTCAAAAGCGTCGAGCTCGACCTGTTCCAGAGCGTCGTCACCAGCTGGGAACGCGACCACCTGCTGCTCAAGGTCTGATGATGGGCTTCAATTCCGGCCTGGACATCGGCAGATCCTACTATGTCGCGACCGCCAATCCAGCTCCTGATCATCCGGCGGCGCTGCAGGCCGACGTCGACGCCGATCTGGTGGTGGTCGGCGGCGGCTGCACCGGCTTGTCCGCAGCCCTTCATGCCGCCGAGCGCGGGCTGAAGGTGGTGCTCCTCGAAGGCGGCAAGATCGGCTGGGGGGCGTCGGGGCGCAATGGCGGCCAGATCATTCCAGGCCTGCGCAAGGGCGCCAAGGGCCTGGCGAAGCTTTATGGGCCCGAACGGGCGCGGGCGCTTTTCGATCTCGCCCTCGAGGCGCGCGGGCTGGTGCTCGACCTGATCGAGCGCCATGCCATCGATTGCGACCTCCGGCTCACCGGCCATCTGGCCGGTGCGATAAACGGCTCCGACCTGCGCGATCTCGAGGAAGAGGCCGAGTGCCTTGCCACAGTAATGAACTTTCATGACGTCGAGATGCTGTCGGCGGCGCGGGCGCGTGAAATGGTGAACACGCCCTATCACGGCGCCATGTACGAGAAGCTCGGCGGCCATATGCATCCTCTGAACTACACGCTGGGTCTTGCTCGCGCCGCGGCAGCGGCAGGCGTCACCATCCACGAGAATTCGGTGGCGCTGCGGCTGGAGCGGGAACCTTCCATCCGGGTTTCCACGGCCAAGGGCTCGGTCCGGGCCCGGCATGTCGTGCTGGCCGGCGACGCGCTGCTTCAGGGGCTCGAACCGCGCGTCAACAGCCGCATCATGCCGGTCGGCAACTACATCATCGCGACCGAGCCGCTGGACGACACCAGCGACGTCATCCCAAGCAATGCCGCCGTTTCCGACACACGCTTCGTCGTCAACTACTACCGGCTGTCGGCGGACGGCCGCCTGCTATTCGGCGGCGGCGAGCGCTACACGCCGTCGCCGCCCGCCGACATTGCCGGCTTCGTGCGGCCGCATATGGAAAAGACCTTTCCGCAATTGCGCGGCCGCCGCATCGAGCATGCCTGGGGCGGGCTGGTCTCGGTGACGACATCGCGCCTGCCGGATGTCGGCCACTATGGCGAGGTCTATTTTGCGCATGGCTATTCAGGCAAGGGCGTGATCCTGTCGACGCTGTCGGGCAAGCTGCTTGCCGAGGCGATCACCGGCGATCCGTCGCGGCTCGATCTGTTTTCGACGCTGAGGCCAATGCCGTTTCCCGGCGGTGCCGCCCTGCGCGGCCCGCTCTATGTGCTCGGCATGCTCTGGTACGCCATGCGCGATCGCATCAAGCATTGAGCAAGTGATCCACTGCCGCCGTGGTTTTGCGACGGAGGGCGGCAACGCAGCTTCGCGACAAATTTGACCATGTGGACAAAGGTCGGACGCCGTTCCATAGTTCCCTCGCCTGATATCCAAAGAAACAGCCGGCTCGACAGGGCGCCAATCAGAGGGGCATGCAATGGAAAACGGGAAGAGCAAAATCCAGTCGAAACGCGAAGGACTTTCGCGACGCGATTTGCTGGAACTCGGCGCGCTCGGCCTGGCGGCAGCCATGCTGCCGGGCCAGGTCTTGGCGCAGGACAAGAAGCTGAAGGTGGCGGCGATCTTCGCCACCCCGACCGAGGAGCCATGGGTCCACCAGATCCATGTCGCCCTGCAGAGGGCCGAGAAGGAACTCGGCATCGAGTACAAATGGTCGGAGAAGGTGCAGACGGCCGATTTCAGCCGTGTGATGCGTGAATATGCGCAAGGCGGCTATGAGCTGGTGCTGGGCGATGCGTTCGCTGCCGAACGCGAATCCCGCCGCACCGCCAAGCAATTTCCGAAGGTCGCCTTCCTGTTCGGCTCCGGCGCCGGGCCGGCCGAACCGAATTTTGCAGTCTTCGACAATTGGATCCACGAGCCCGCCTATCTCTCCGGCCTGATCGCCGGAAAGATGTCGAAATCAGGCACGATCGGCGCCGTTGCGGCGATGGGCATTCCGGAAGTGAACCGGCTGGTCAATGCCTTCTTTGCCGGCGCCCGCGAGGTCAATCCTGACATCAAGAGGAAGGTCGCATTCATCGGCTCCTTCTTCGACCCGCCCAAGGCCAAGGAAGCGGCTATCGCCCAGATCGACGCCGGCGTCGACGTGATCTATGCCGAACGTTTCGGCGTCATCGAAGCGGCGGTCGAGAGGAAGATCCTCGCCATCTCCAATATGTCCGACCAGTCCAACCTCGGCCCGGATACGGTGATCACCGGCCCGGTCTGGGACATGTATCCGACGGTCGAGCATGCGATCAAACTGGTCAAGGCCGGCGTCTTCACCGCGCAGGATTACGGCGATTTCTCGCGCATGGCCAAGGGCGGCTCCTTTCTGGCGCCCTATCACAAATTCGACAAGACGCTGCCCGCCGACGTCAAGGAGCTGGTCGAGAAGAAGAAGGCCGAAATCCTCGACGGCAATTTGCGTGTCGTCGTCGACGAGAACACGCCGGTTTCGGATTGAGCGGCGCAGCCCTCCCCCTTGAGGGGAGGGTGCCGAGCGAAGCGGGGCGGGTGGGGTCACCTCAGCTGCCTCGACCTTTAGAACGATAAGGATGGAGCGCGTCACACGGACCCCACCCGGCCCTTCGGGCCACCCTCCCCTCGAGGGGGAGGGATATCAGCGCCATCTCTCATCTGGAGCACCTTCGCCTTTGCCCGCCCCTCTCATCGAAATGCGCGGCATCTCCAAAAACTTCGGCGCCGTCGTGGCGAACGAAGCCGTCGATCTCAGCGTCGCACCCGGTGAGATTCTCGGGCTGCTCGGTGAAAATGGCGCCGGCAAGACGACGCTGATGAACGTGCTGTTCGGCGCCTATGCGCCCGACGCCGGCGAGATCCTGGTTCAGGGCCGGCCGGTGACGATCAACAACTCGGCCGATGCGCTCGCCGCCGGCATCGGCATGGTGCACCAGCACTTCCATCTGGCGCCGCGGCTTTCGGTGCTGGAAAACCTGCTGATCGGCATTCCCGGCAAATCGGGCCGGATCGACCGCGCCGGCGGGCTGGCGCGATTGGCGGAGATCGGCCGCCAGCATGGCCTCACGCTCGATCTGGACCTTCCCGTCTCGGCGCTGTCGATCGGCGAGCAGCAGCGGCTCGAAATCGTCAAGGCGCTGTTTCGCGGCGCAAGGCTGCTGATCCTCGACGAGCCGACGGCGGTGCTGGCGCCAACCGAGATCGACGGGCTGTTTTCGGCGCTGCGATCGATGGCGGCCCAGGGCCTCGGCATCATCTTCATCTCGCACAAGCTCAACGAGGTCAGGGCGCTGACCCATCGCTGCGTGGTGCTGCGGCATGGCCGCGTGACCGGGCGCGTCGACGCACCTGCCAGCACGACATCCCAGGACATGGCGCGGCTGATGTGCGGCCACGAGATCGTACCGCCGGCCAGGGGACCGTCGACGCCGGGTGCTGCGGTGCTGACCCTGGATGGCATCTCGACATCGCGTCGTTCAGGCATGGCGCTCGCCGATGTCTCGCTCTTTGTCCGCGCCGGCGAGATCCTCGGCATTGCCGGTGTCTCGGGCAACGGCCAGCGGGCGCTTGCCGAGGTGATCTCCGGCGTTCGCGCGCCCGATGCCGGCCGGATGACGATAGCCGGCAAAGCTGTCTCGCGGTTCTCGCCGCGCGAGGTGCAGGCGCTCGGTCTCGGGCGCATCCCGGAAGACCGGATGACGACGGGACTGGTCACCAACCTGCCGCTTGCCGATTCGATGGTGCTGCCGCGCATCGGCACCGGGGCGTTCAGCCGCAACGGTCTGCTCAGGCCCGATGCGATCCGCGCCTTCGCCGAAGAACAGATCAAGGCCTATGACATACGCTGCCCCGGGCCGATGACGCGGGCCGGAGCGCTGTCCGGCGGCAATCTGCAAAAGGCGCTGCTGGCGCGTGAGCTCGCCTTCGACCCCAAGGTGCTGATCGTGTCGCAGCCGACGCGCGGCCTCGACATTGGTGCGGCGCGCTTCATCCACGAAAAGTTCCTCGACATGCGTGCCAGGGGCTGCGGCATCGTCGTCATCGGCGAAGACCTCGAAGAGCTGCTGATGCTCTGCGACCGCATCGCGGTGATATATGAGGGGCGCATTGCCGGCACGCTGGCCAGCGCCGACGCCACCATCGCGCGGCTCGGACTGATGATGACCGGAGCGGGGGGCCATAGTTGATGTTCCGCCTCGAAGCCCGCACCTCAACGCCCGCCTGGTTCAACCTGGCTCTGCCGTTGCTGGCCATCGGCGCGACATTGGTGCTATGCAGCGGCCTCATTGCGCTGGCCGGCGCCGGGGTGATCGAGGCCTATGGCGTGATGTTCTCGGCGTCGCTGGGCGACAGCTACGCGATCACCGAAACCCTGGTGCGCGCAACACCGATGATCTTCACCGGCCTTGCCGTAGCGGTCGCCTTCCGCGCCAAATTCTGGAATATCGGCGCCGAGGGGCAGTTGCTTGCCGGTGCGGTGGCGAGCTGTGCGGTCGGCGCCATCCCGATGCCGGGACCGCTCGCCATGCTGCTGATGGCGCTCGCCGGCGCCGCCGCCGGTGCTGCGGTCGCCCTGATCCCGGCAACGCTGCGGGTGAAATTCAAAGTCGATGATGTCGTTAGTTCACTGCTGCTCAACTCGGTCATCTTCTACGCGTTGATGGCGCTGATCGAAGGCCCTTGGAAAGACAGTTTCAGCGGGTACCCGATCTCGCCGCCGATCGAGGATTCAGCGAATTTCCCGGTGCTGCTCGAAGGCACGCGGCTGCATATCGGCGTCGTGGCGGCTTTCGTGGCCGCACCGGTCATCTGGTTCCTGATTGCGCGCACGACGCTCGGCTTCAGGATCAGGGTGATCGGCGAAAATCCCGAGGCCGCGCGCTATGGCGGCATCCATGTCGAGCGGGTGCTGATCTCGACGGCGCTGCTGTCCGGGGCGCTCGCCGGCCTTGCCGGCGTCAGCGAAGTCGGCGGCGTGCATTTCCAGGTGATGAGCGACATCTCGCCGGGCTATGGCTATTCCGGCATCGTCGTCGCCATGCTGGCGAGGCTCAACCCGCTTGGCGTGATGCCGGCGGCGCTGTTCCTCGCCGCCGTCATGACCGGCGCCGAGGCGATGTCGCGGGCCACCGGCGTTCCCGCCTTCCTCAGCGACGTCATCCAGGGCACCGCGCTGCTCGCCATGCTGGTGGCGCTGCTGTTCACGGCCTATCGCATCCGCCGCGTCGGAGCCGCATGATGAGCGTCGTGCTCGAACAGATTTTTCAGGTCGGCTTCCTCGCCGCGATCATCCGCATCGCCACGCCTTTGGCTTTCGCGACGCTGGGCGAGATGTTTTCGGAGCGGGCCGGCGTGCTCAATCTCGGCATCGAAGGCATCATGCTGTTGTCGGCGATGACCGGCTTCACCGCGACCAGCCTCAGCGGCAGCCTGTGGCTCGGCGTGCTTGCGGCGGTGCTGACCGGTGCGCTGATGGGTGCCGTGCATGCGCTGTTCACGGTGGCTCTCGGCCTCAGCCAGCATGTCTGCGGCATCGGCGTGACGCTGTTCTCGTCGGGCCTCGCCTATTTCCTTTACCGGCTGATCTTCGGCCAGCAATCGGTGCCGCCCAGCATCAAGAGTTTCGAAACGCTGCCGATCCCTGTTCTCTCCGACATCCCGGTGCTCGGACCAGCCGTGTTCAACCAGTTTTCGCTGGTCTACATGGCGATGGCAGCCGTTCCCCTTGCCGCCTTCGTGCTCTATCGGACTCCGTGGGGCCTGTCGGTGCGCATGGTCGGCGAAAATCCGCGCGCCGCCGATTCGGCCGGCGTCGGCGTCATCGCCACTCGCTTCCAGGCGGTGATCCTTGGCGGTGCCCTGATGGGGCTGGCCGGGGCTTTCCTGTCGATGGTGCAGTTCAACGCCTTCACCTTCGGCCTCGTCTCCGGGCGTGGCTGGGTGGCGATCGCGCTCGTCGTCTTCGGCCGCTGGGATCCCTGGCGTTCGGCAGGGGCCGCCCTGCTGTTCGCCTTCGTCGATGCCCTGCAACTGCGCATGCAGGCGAGCGGGCTCGGCCATATCCCCTATGAGGCGTTCCTGATGCTGCCCTTCATCTTCACCATCGTCGCCATGGCGGTGATGTCGCGCAACGCCGTCGCGCCTTCGGCGCTCCTCAAGCCGTTCCGCCGCGAAGAACGCTGACAGGGCGGGGAAGGGAATTCTCAGCCACCGCTTAGCGCCCGCATCACATTCGGCAGCGCCGGCAGCGTCAGCAAAACCGTGCCCGCAAGCCAGATCGACGCGACGACGATGCTCCTGGGGCGCGCCGACCAGCGCTCATAGAGAGCGGCCGGCACGCCGGCGAGCATGATGGTCATCGTCGACAGGATCAGCGCACTTGCCATGTAGACGATCTGGCTCAGGGGAGGCGCCCAGCCCGGATACCAGATCGGATAGAACAGGAACACCATCAGCACCCACGGCGAAAAGATGCCGTTGACGATGGCGACCGCCATGACCGGGACAAGACAGTTTCTGTCCATTGCCTCAACCCCCCTGCGAAGCCATCGGCGCAATGCCGAAATTGATCAGAAAGACGAGGTAGAACACGCGCAAGGCCATAAGCCAGAGCACGCTGAAGACGATCACCACCGGCTGGGTCAGGATCGACGGCGTAATGCTCCGCACGGCCCGCAGGAACGGGTCCGTGACACTCTTGAAGAAGCGCCAGATGTAGTTGTCCCAGCTTTCGGGCACGAAGAGGCCGAGCAGGAGACGCCCCATCAGAGTGTACATCACCGCGGCAAGGATGAAATTCGGGATGTGGAAATACCAATAGGACCAGAAATCGTTCATGTGGGAGTTTCCAAGCAGCGGCGGCGCCGCGTTATGCCAGCGACGCCTCCAAAATGAAGGCGGGGTCCGTCACCGGACCCCGCCTTGAGCGCCGATCGCTATGCGCGATCAGGCAGTCTTTTCTTCCATCATCTGCTTGCCACGCGGCACACGGATTTCCTCGATGAAATCCTGCATATCCCGGGACGGCGCCCTGGTGAGAAGGCTGACGATGATCATCACGGCGAAGCCCACCGGCAGACCGAAGGCCGCCGACGAAATGTTCTTCACGCCCCACCACAGTTCCATATTCGGCGTCGCCTTGTCGAAGTCGGCGCCGTACTGGGTCATGACAAGGTAGAAGATGGTGATGCCGAAGCCCGCGATCATGCCGGCGACCGCACCGGCCGAGTTCGCCCGCTTCCACCAGACGCCGAGCACCAGCGCCGGGAACAGCCCGCCTGCCGCAAGCGAGAACGCCCACGACACCATCGACAGGATGTCCGACGGCTTGGTCGACGCGACGTAGGCGGCCAGCACGGCGACCATAACCAGCAGGATGCGGGACACGATCAGGCGCCGCGACGTCGGCGCATTCTGGTCGATCATCTTGTAGTAGATGTCGTGGCTGAGTGCGTTGGCGATGGCCAGCAGCAGGCCGTCCGCCGTCGACAGCGCGGCGGCAAGACCGCCGGCGGCGACGAGGCCCGAGATGACGTAAGGCATGCCGGCCATTTCCGGCGTCGCCAGCACGATCATGTCGGCGTTAAGGTTGATGTCGGCAAACGAAAGTGCCGTCACGCCCTTTTCGGCGCAGGCCGCGACGATCGCCGCGGTGTCTGTCGCCGCCTTGCCGCAGATCTGCACGAGCGTATTGTCGGCTGCGGCCCAGCGCATCATCCATCCGGCTTTCTCGGCGATGTTTTCGGGCGTCAGGCCCGACGCCACAAGGTCGAGCATCGTCCACTTGGCGAACGCCGCATAGGCGGGCGCAGTGAAGTAGAGGATGAAGATGAACAGCAGCGACCAGGCGACCGAGACACGCGCTTCACGCACCGACGGGGTGGTGAAGTAGCGCATCAGGACATGCGGCAATGACGCCGTTCCGACCATCAGGCAGAGGATGAGCAGGAAGTAGTTCTTGGCATCGTAGCCCCCATGCACGAATGGGGTGATGTGATGCACGGTGATGCCCTGCGCCGTCTCAAGCGCGGTGATGTTCGCCAGCGCCTGGCCTTGCATCAATTGTGGGATCGGCACGCCGGTTTTCACCGTCGACATCCAAATGACAGGGATGAGATTAGGCGATGATCAGCACGATGTACTGGGCGACCTGCGTCCAGGTGACTGCGCGCATGCCGCCCAGCATTGAGCAGACGAGAATGCCGGCCAGGCCGACATAGACCGCGACGTTGAAGTCGATGCCAAGGAAGCGCGCCGAGATCAGGCCAGTGCCGAAAATCTGCGCGACGACATAGGTAAACGAGCAGGAGAACAGAACGATCACGCCGATGAAGCGGGCAAGATTGCCGCCGTAGCGCGCCGACAGGAAGTCGGGAACCGTGTAGGCGCCGAACTTGCGCAGATAGGGCGCAACGAGGATGGCCACGAGCACGTAGCCGCCGGTCCAGCCGAGCACGAAGCCGAGACCATCATAGCCGAGCAGATAGAGCGAGCCAGCCATGCCGATGAAGGAGGCCGCCGACATCCAGTCGGCGCCGGTCGCCATGCCGTTGTAGAGCGCCGGTACGCGACGCCCGGCGACGTAATATTCACCAACGTGCATGGTGCGGCTCAGGACGCCGATCACGGCGTAGATGACGATGGTGAAGCCCATGAACAGGTAGCCGATGACAACATTCTCGACGCCCATGGCGCTCAAGACAGCCATCAGGATGATGAAGGCTATGAAGCCGCCGGTGTAGATGCCGTAGATGCGGCCGAGATTGGAGGTGAAGTCGCCTCCGCCTGCGGTGGTGGATGTCGTGTTAGCCATTGAAGTTCCCCCGATCAATCTTCATGGACGCCATGCTCTTCGTCGATCGCGTTCTGGCGCCGTGCGAACCAGAACAGCATGACGACGAAGGCGATGAGCGAACCCTGAGCGGCCATGTAGAAGCCGAGCGGAAAGCCAAAAATGACGATGCTGTTGAGTTGCTCCACGAACATGTGGATGACGTAACCGAAGAACACCCATAGGCCGAGCATGACGAACATGAGGCTCTTGGTCTTGTTCCAATAACTTATGCGGTCTGGCGTCGCCATAGCGTTGAACCCTCCCTAGGTTGGCAGCTTGCGAACCGTCTCGACCGCAAGGCGCCGTTTAAAGCTTGCCTCTTCCGCTGACGCGGAAGCCCTCCGGCATATGTCGCGGCCAAGCATAGAATCAGCCGACCGTAACTGTGGAGGAGTATCACTTTTTGTCGCGGCTGTTCATACGACTTTAGAATCGGTGAAAGGACTGGAGAATCGGTGAGAGGACTTGAATTGGCAAGAGGGCTGGCGGTGCGGCATCGCGGAGGCTAAACGGTCAACATCGGTTGGAACCGAAGGGAGAGCGCCATGGGCCTGCTGAACGACCTGTTGCCCGCGTTCCTGCGCAAGCCGCAGCCGATCGGCAGCGTCGGCGAACTGGCTGACTTCATGGATTCGCGCGCCGCCTTCCTGGCGCAGAAAAGCATCGTCGAGTTCTGCCGCGTCAGGGCAGGGGTATACTGGCAGAAGCTGTTCAGCGAGAAGGAATTCCAGGCGGCGCTCAGCCATTCGCGCTGGCGCGCCTACCCTGCGTGTTACGCGATGGTGGCGGAAATGGTGGAGGGTGCGCTGCGCGAACCCGCCGGCTTGCGCCAGCGAGGCCTGCCAGCGGCGCTGGAAAAAGTCGCCCTGGCAAGCTTCTCCAAATATGCCGTTCCGGCGGGCTCGCCCGCCACTTTCTGGGAGGACGCCGCCGAGCTCACACGTCAGCGCCTCGCCGCCACCCAGATCGGCCCGCCGCGCCCGGTGCGCGAGATCCCCGAGCCGCTGGCGCGAACGGTTTTCGAGATGGTACCGATCCACCCCAATCTGCTGACCAACGATTACGACTATATCTTCAATTTCCTGAGAATGAATCTGCTGCGCGCGCATGAGGATTTCCTGGTGCAGGCCGACCGCAGCGCCCTCGTCGACCAACTGCTTGGCGCCGCGCGCAGCTGAGTTTGTTTACTGTCCGGAGCGTCGCCGGCGATGCGAACATCAGGTCCCGCACCAGGTCGGGTGCCGACTGAAGGCGCTTGATGAGTGTCTTGAGCTGTGCCTGCTGATCGCGCGCCAGCGCATTGATCTCGGCGCGGTTGGATACCGGTATACCGGCGTAGATGTCACGCGTCTGCTGAGCGAGCACCAAGCCGATCAGCATGGCGTGGCCGGCCAGCATCGCCTTCATGTCGGGCCCGCCGCCAATATCCAGCGCGATCAGTCGCTCGAGCCGGGCACGCGTGCTCCGCTCGCGGATGCCGTGGCAAATTGCGAGCGTGCGTGCGGTCGCGACGATTGGAAAAAGGCCATGCTTCTTGATGTCCAGCCGGCCATTTTCAAGCTGAAGGCCGCCAAAGACAGTGAAGGGATTGCCGGTCGTCATCTGCTCGCCGAGCAGCTTCGCGAACACCGGCTCGGCGTGGGCACGGTCATAGGCATATTCGACGAACTGCGCGGCCAGCGTGGTGTCGCCATGCACCGGCCGCAGGTCGTAGACGATATCGACGTTGAGCAGGTCCTGAGGCCGCAGACGGCGAACCCAATCCTCGACGCGCCGCTTCCAGGTGTCGAGGCTTCCGCGGAATGCGGCATTCGAGGCCATTACACCGCCTTTGCAATACGGCACGCCTGAGATGTCGAGCATGTCGGCGAGCTTGGCGCCGAGATTATTGAACCAGCGATCTTCGGGCCCATCCGGCTCGCCATCTGCAAAGACGATTGCGTTGTCCTGGTCGGGGGCCATCAGGCTTTCGCCACGGCCGCCCGAGCCGAGCACAAGCACGGCGTAGGCGCAGGGCGGCGGGCCGTGACCTTCTATCTGCATCTGCTGTTCGGCAAGCACCGCGGCGCGGCGGGTAAGCGAGCAAAGTTCGTCGCTGATGATTTTCGCCACCACGCGCGGGTCGATTGCTTCGCCGATGAGCGATCGTACCACGCCCGGCAGCATCGACCAGCTGGCCGCCAGTTCGGCGGCATCCCTGGCATGTTCGATCGTGTCGTCGAGATCGATGGCAGCGGCGGCGCGAAGCCTCAGCAGGTCGCGCGCCGTAAGCACGCCGACCAGCATGCCGCCTTCGTCGCGGACGGCGAGGTGGCGGACTTTCAGCCGATCCATGCGGCCGATCGCCCGATAAGCGAAGGCGGCGGCGCGGATGCTTATCAGCGGTCGCGCTGCGATGTTTCCGACCGGCATGTCAAAAGCCCGCTCGGCGTCGGACGATATGCGGCGCAGCAGGTCACGCTCGGTAACGATGCCATAATCCTCGATCGCTTGATCCGGCGTTCCACGCTCGGACACGAGGACAGAGCTGATCTTGCGCTTGACCATGAGGTCGATGACCTGCCTTGTCGGCTTGGTCGACTTCACCACCACTGGCGGGCTGCTCATCAGGCTGCCGACGCGATGGCGATAGGCATAGGGATCAACCGGCTGAAACGCGGGAGCCTGGGGTCGCGACACCGGTTCGGCCCAGCCGGCGCGATGGCCGGCTTCGAGAGCGTCCGAAAGGGCAAGGCAGGCAACCTCGGCCTCTCCAAGTGTTCGGATGTTGCGTTTGCGCAACTCCGGAATCAACGCGGCAAAGATGTCTCCGGCCGCAATCGCATCGCCCAGAGCCGAATGCCGGCCGGTTATCTCCAGGCGAAGCCATCCGGCGATCGTTTCCAGCGAATGGTCTGCCAGATTGGGATTTGCTATGGTTGCAAGAAGCCGGACGCACAGCGCCCGAGGCTTTTTCCAGGGCAATCGGGCGCGTCGGCATTCGCGCTCCAATACCGCCAGGTCGAAGCCGATCGAATGGCCGACGAGGATGCGGTCGCCGACGAACTGCTGGAATTGCGCCCATGCATCCGGGAAGCTCCCGGCTCCGTCAACATCGGCATCGGTGATGCCGTGGACGAGCGAAGCCTCGGACGGGATTGCTTCACCGGGATCGATGAGGAGATCGAGCTGAGCTTGCCGGACGACCTTGCCACGCGCGATGCCGATCGCGCCAATCTGGACCACGCGCGCCCTGGTGGCGTCGGGCCCGGTTGTTTCGGTGTCGACGGCGGCAGCCGCAATTGCTATCAGCGGTGTCGCGCCGCTCGCCGGCTTCAATTCCGTCTCCTTCGGCATAGCCGATAGCCTTCCTCTGCCGGATGTCTTGCCCAGACAACGCCTGTCCTAGACAGCGCCTGTCGATGCCGGAAAGGTTCGATTCTGCTTTGCCATGCAACATAGAGCGCGCCGGCGGGCCGCGTCGATGGCCGAAGTCAGGCTATGGCGTTCGCAATGTTGCGCCGGGGAGTTGCGCGCCTGCACGTCCAGGCGGCCCATTCGCCTTAAAGTGATTTGATACGGTCGCAGCGCTCGCACATTGTCGGCGAGCTTGCTGCCGAGGGCGCCGATGGATGAGATCAGGCGGGTTGCTGTGGGGTGCATCGGGCGCGCCGTCATGTTCGGCTCGCTTGCCATTGGCTGTGTCATGGTCGGATTCTCCTTCAACCCGGTGTCTGCATTTCGCTCCGGCGCGTTCCTCACGCTGACCATGGTTCTGGCGCTGATGGGGAAAGCAACGACCGCAGCCTTCAAAAATCCCAAGCACACCGAAGTCTGGCTCTATCTCGATGAGAAATCGCGCCCAGCAGATGCCTCGGCACGACGGGTGTTCGGCACCATCATGGGCGACGTTTATAGACTCTACGCCCGGATCGCGCTCGGCGTCGCGGTCGGGTTCTTCCTTGTGTCGCTCGTGCTGATGCTGTTCGGCCTGGAAGCTTACAGGCCGCCCGCCAACTAGGCGGCCGCTCCGCCCATCCCTGCCCGCCCGCACGACCGGGCGTTTTGCCATCGGGCCGATCGGCCTCGGAAAGTGCCGCGCTAAGCAGCAAACAAACCAAATTGTCCTCAGGTTGGAGAAAAACATTCTAAGGATCGCTGGAAAATAGCACTCGACAAAGTCTACTGATTTAATAGATTAACTGCCGAGACGGAGGTCGATATGTCCTATTTCCAGAACGCCCACACTGCCCGCAAAGGCCAAAGGCTCGGTTCCGAGCAGACTTGGCGGCCGGCCTATGCGGGCGCCTTTGCCTATCTCGTCTTTGCCCTTGCGTTCGTGTTCACCGGGGCGGTCGTTCTGGGTTTTGTTCCCTGACTATGGAGCCCGCGAGTCATCGGGCCTGACTAAAGGGATAGCTGTCTGCCGTTTCGCGATATCGGAGTTGAATGAACCGAGTCCCGGTGCGCTTTCGCGCGCTTGACCCCAACGTGATGGAGGAGATGGCAATGCCGTTCGAGTTCACGCATGTTCCCGGTAAAACTCACCCGGCCGACCCAACCGCGCCGTTTTTCTACGATTTCGCGGAAACCGCGACAAAGCTCTCGCTGATCGAGGACATCGGTTTCCAGAAAATCGTCGTCGACGATCCGGCCGGGCTGCTGACCAATATGGATATTGCCGCCCGGGCGCTGGACCGCACTTCTTCGCTCGAGATCGTTCTCACGCATTGGGCTGGTGTGATCGACCCGACGGTGGCGGCACGGCAATTGGCGGCCCTCGACGCGAAAAGCGGCGGTCGGCTGTCGCTCAGGATGCTCAGCGAGCCGCTGAACGACGACGATGCCGAAACACGCCCGGTCGGTCACACGGTCGTCTGGCAGCGCATCGATGAATATCTGGTGCTGCTGAAACGGTTGTGGTCGAACGACAGGCCGTTCGACCATGAAGGCGCCTTCTACAGCGTCAGCGGCGGCTATGTCCCGCGCAAGGGGCCGCGTAGCGCCGGCGTGAGCATCCGCATGGGCGGACGGTCCGGAACGGCGCTCAGGGTCGCCGGGCGGCATGCCGATGTCTTCGAGCTGACGCCGGGTTCGCTCGACGAGATCCGGCAACTGATGGAGCGGGTTCGCAATGCCGCCGCCGAACACGGTCGGGCCGGCAAGCTGCGTTTCGCGCTCCCCGTCCGGATCCGTTCGGAGGGCAACGCTTCCTGCCAGAAGGCGGTCGAATTTGTCGGACCACCGGCACAAGTCGCGCTTTCCCTGCTTCCTTATGCTGCCCTGGGAATCGAGGAGTTCATGATCGTCGGTGTCGACAGGCCGGGCGGCATCGCGGCGGCGGGCCGCGAGGTGATCGCGCTGCTGCGCAATTCGCTGACGCGCCGCGAGGCCGATGTCCCTCAGCCCGGCGCGTTTGCGCCTCGCGTGATCCGCGAAGCACGCGCCGGCTGAGCGCGTGCTATGCGCTTTGTGGTCGCCAACCGAAGCGCGTGGCGGGGCCGCTCATTGCCGGCCGTTCCACATCAGCACCATGAAGTAAGGCCCGCCAACCAGGGCAGCAAGCAAACCCGCCGGAATCTGCCACGGGAAATCAGCATCCGGCCGGCCCAGTCGGCCGAGACAAGCATCATCCCGCCAAGCATCGCGGAAGCGAAAAGCTGCGGCAAGGCGCGTTGAAGACCGAGCATGCGGGCCAGGTGCGGCGCCATCAATCCGACGAAGCTCAGCGGCCCGATGACCAGCGTGGCTATTGTCGTCGGCACCGAGATAAGCACCAGGAGCACGACCCGCACGCGAACCAGGCTAAGCCCGAGCCCGCGCGAGGCGGCTTCTCCAAGCGGCAGGATTTCCAGCCAGCGGCTGGTGAGGGGCACGATGGCGAGCAGAGCAGTCGCCGCCACCGCGGCGATTGTGGCATCGGCGGCGGTGGCCCGGTAGGTGGAGCCGGACAGCCAGCCGATCAGCGTATCGAGCCGAGGATCGCCGCTGGCGAGCATCACCGCCGAGAATGCCGACGCCATCGTCGCCACGGCGACCCCGGAAAGCAGCAACCGATCAGGTGCGAGGGGCTGCTGGCGGCCGGTCGGCGAAACCATCGCCAGGCTGACCAGCGCCCCGACGAGACCGGCCGCGATCATCGCCGGGCGGTTGACATCAGAAGTCGCGACGAAGAGCAGCAGTATGCCTAGCGAGGCGCCGCCTGAGATACCCAGCACCTCGGGCGCCGCCATCGGACTGCCGGTCACCCGCTGCATCAGCGTGCCGACCACGCCCAGCATCATACCAGCGCAAACCGCGACGACGATGCGAGGCGCCCTGAGCGGCAGCAGGTCGGCAAGTTCGGCGGCCGAGGCCACGTGCCAGCCGGTCGCGCCTCGCCCGACAACAAGCGCGGCGCAGAGAAGAAACGCCATCGCGATGAGCCCGAGCAGCAGACAGGGCCACCCGCTGCGCCTGCGCACGGAAGCCAGCATGGTGCCGTCCCGATCCGGGCTGGTGCGCAATTTCGGCAGGAGAAGAAACAGCAGCGGCGCACCGAGGAAAGCAGTCGCCACGCCTGCCGGGATTTCGGAGGTAAACGGCAGGACCTGCACCAGCCGGTCGGTCAGCCACAACAGCATGGCGCCCGCAAGCGGCGCCCAGATCATGCGCTGGCGCAGGGTCCGTGCGCCGGCGAGCCTGACCAGCGCCGGCGCCACAAGCGCCACGAAGCTGATGACGCCGACGGCTGCGACCACCATGCTGCTCAGCGCGACGGCGACGGTCATCCCGGCCAGCCGTGTCACCACGGGTTTCGTGCCGAGACTTTCGGCTCCCTCGTCGCTCAGGTCGAGAAGCCGCAGTGGCCGGAGCAGAAGGAAGGCAGCAATGCCGGCCATCGCCAGCCATGGCGCGAACCCGAGCACCACGGCATCGCCGTTCTGGATTAGGGAACCGCTCTGCCAGATGAAGAGTTCCTCGGAATATTCGCGGTTGGCCGCCATCAGCAGGGCGCTTGCCGAACTGCATGTGAGGCTGACCACCAGGCCGGAAATGATGATCGCGACCGGCGAAAAACTCCGGCCCCGGGCCAGAGCCAAAACCGCCAGCGTCGACAGGGCGCCGCCGGCGAGCGCCACCCATTCGCGACCTTGCTCCAGCATCCACGGCGCGTAGAGCGTGGCGATCGTCAGGGCGACGGTGGCGCCGGCATTGGTGCCGATGGTCGTCGGCTCGGCGAGCGGATTGCGCAGCAGCTGCTGGAGCAGCGTGCCGGTCAGGCCGAGCGCCGCGCCGGCCAGCAGACTGATCGCCAAACGCGGCAGAAACGCATGCCGGTAAAGCAGCTGCCGCGGATCGGCAAAGTCGGTCGTCCCGAGCGACTGCCACCATATGTCTGCGGGCAACAGGCGCAAAAGCCCGGCAGCGGTGAGATAGGCGGCGAGCACCGCCGGCACGCCGACGAGGGCGACGAGCATCCCTGCCTTGAAACGAGCACGATGGCCGGCTGTGGACTGCATGATGGTCATGCCCGGGCCAAAAACGTCGCAAAACGGGTAGCGGCGGCTAGCCCGCCAAACGGCCATACTGGCGGGATTGTCCTGACGTTGCCGGCCTTGACGCAGGGAAGGTTCGCCCAGAGGCTGCTCTGGTCGATCCTGATCTTCACATGCGGCGGGATCGGATCGAGCGAAATCACGCGGGCCTCGCCGATCGCAACCAGCTCTTCGATGCCCAGCATGGAAAAGCCCCAGCTATCGGTCGGCGCCGTCCAGGCGTTGGTGAGGCTCAACCTGTCGAGCACGTCCTGGAACAGACTGCCCTTGCCGTAGACGCGGACGTGACGGTCGTCGAACATGCTGACCACCGCGAGCGGCCGCTTTGCCCGTTGTGAAAATTGTGCTCTGATCTGGGCGATTGCCGCCGCCGTCGCCTGGATGAGGCGCTGAGCCTCAGCCTCGCGGCCGAGCTTTGAGCCAAGTTTCAGCGTCTCATCCTCGGCCTGGCGATAAGGCGCATCGGTGCCATCGTAGAAGGGCACGGTGTGCAGCGGCGCGATCCGCCTGAACGGAGCTTCGTCCAATCCATAGCCATAAGCGCCGACGATAAGATCGGGCTTGAGTTCCAGGAGCAGTTCGAGATTGGGCTCGCCGCGCGAGCCGAGATCGCGGCAGCCGGCGGGAAGAGCCGGACCCGCGACCCAGTCGCGGTAACCTTTGGTGTCGGCGACCGCCACCGGTCCGATCCCGAGCGAGACGACCATCTCGGCCGAGGTCCATTCGAGGCAGGCGATGCGCGGCAGTGGCGCGGCATGCGCCGGGTCGCCGCGCAGGCCGAGGCTCGTCGCGGCCAGGCCGGCCAGACACCGGCGCCGCGTCAGTGGCGCCAATTGGGTCCGGGCCTGCACGCGCGGGTCACCATGTGTACTTCACCGAGCCGTTGATCCGGCGACCCTCGCCATAAAAGCAGCCGAAGCTTTCCGCGTAGCAGGAGGCGACATAGCGCTTGTCGAACAGATTGCTGACATTGAGGTTCAGCTCGGCGTTCCGCCATTCGTAGTGGAGTGCGGCATCGACAAGCGTGACTGCCGGCACTTTGAAAGTGTTGGCGTCGTCGCCGAAGGTCGAGCCGACATAGCGGATGCCGGCGCCGAGCCCGAAGCCTTCCAATTTGCCGCTGCCGACGGTGTAATTCGCCCACAGCGAGGCCGCATGCTCCGGCACGCCGAATGGGGTGTTGCCCTCATCGCTGATTGTCTCGCCACTATCGTCATCGACGGTGATCGAGGTGGCCTTGGTGATCTCGGTGTCGAGATAGGTATAGGCCGCCCGGAAATCGAAGCCTGAATCGAGGCTCGCAACAGCTTCCAGCTCGATGCCGCGCGACCTGA
Organism: Mesorhizobium sp. WSM4845; assembly: GCF_055811455.1. Lineage (NCBI taxonomy): Bacteria > Pseudomonadati > Pseudomonadota > Alphaproteobacteria > Hyphomicrobiales > Phyllobacteriaceae > Mesorhizobium > Mesorhizobium sp. WSM4845. Next base: position 38,937 of record NZ_JBVVQA010000015.1, on the reverse strand, counting down.
TCTCGCCGGTCTGGAAGATGTCGTTGGGCGCGCCAACACCGCCATAGCGTACGACATTCTGCCGGGCCAGGTCGAACGCCGAAACGGTGACGAAGGCGTTCCAGCCGACCGGCTGGTATTTCAGCCCGACCTCGTACTGCTTGCCGGTTTCGGGCACGAGCGGATTGCCATTGCTGTCGGGGCCGGACACCGGCTGGAACGATTCGGAATAGCTGACATAAGGGGCAAGGCCATTGTCGGCGAGATAAAGCAGACCGGCGCGGCTGGTGAAGGCGTCGTCCTTCTGGCGAGGGACGAAAGCGCCGGCCAGATTGTCGTGGACTTTCGCGTCGGCCCAGTCCTGGCGGCCGCCCAGCGTCAGCCGCCAGTTGCCCAGCTTGATCTGGTCCTGCGCGTAGAGGCCGACCTGCGATTGGGTGGTGTCGGTATCTGTATAGGGCGTCATTTCGCCGACCGGATAGCCATAGACAGGGTCGAAAATATTGAAATGATCGTCGATCATATCGTTGCTGGCGGCATAGTCGCGGTAGGTGTAGCGCTTGTAGTCGAGGCCGAGAAGCAGCGTGTGGGCGAGCGGCCCGGTGTCGAAATCGGCCTGCGCCTGATTGTCGATGGTCACGCCGCTGAGCCTGCTGCCGCCGGCATCGGCATAGCGGGAATAGTCGCCCTCATCATTCAGAAGGCCGCCGCCGAAGACGCCTTCCTCATAGTGCTTCAGTTAGACGTAGCGGGCATGCTGGCGGACCTGCCACGTCTCGTTGAGGCGGTGTTCCAACTCGTAACCGATCGACGCCTGGTCGTTGTCGTAGGTGTCGAAGCCCGGTTCGCCGACGAACATGCTGTTCGGCAGGTATTTTCCGTCCCTGCCCGGCCTGATCGTGCCATATGCCGGCAGATACTGCATCGCCCAGCCGGACCGGTCGCGCTGATAGTTGGCGAGGATGGTCAGGCTGGTATCGGCATCGGGCTGCCAGGTCAGCGCCGGCGCGATGAAGATGCGGTCGTCCTCGACGAAGTCTGTCTGCGTATCGCCGGTGTGGGCGGCGCCGGTGAGGCGGAACAGCAGCGACTTGTCGGCGTTGACAGCCCCGCTGAAGTCGAACTTTCCTTCATAGCGGTCGAAGCTTCCGGCGCCGAGCTCAACCTCGCGGAGGTTCTCCTCTGTCGGACGCTTGCTAACATAGTTGATGATGCCGCCAGGACTTGCCTGGCCGTAAAGAACCGATGCCGGCCCGCGCAGGATTTCGTAGCGTTCGGCACCGTAGGAATCGAGCGCCGTGAACAGCGTGAAATTGCTTTCCTTGAGCTGCAGCCCGTCCTTGTAGAAGACGCCGCTGGAGTTCGAAATGCCGCGCATCTGCAAGCCGTGGCCACGATTGTCGGTGCCGTAGAGATTGCCGGTTGCGCCTGGCGTATACCGCAGCGCGCTGTTCAGGCTGTCCACCGCCTGCGCTTCCATCTGGTCTTTGGTGATGACCGATATCGACTGCGGCGTCTCGATCAGCGGTGTTTCGGTCTTGGTAGCGGTGGAGCCCTGGGTGGCGACATAGCCGTCGACCGTCCCAAAGGCGCTTTCGACGCGTTCCTGAATATTGATCGGGTCGAGAGTGGTGGTCGCCTCCTGCGCGACGGCGTGACCGCCGCCAAGCAGCACCGGCAGCGACATCGCCGCGACCAGCAGGTTTCGGCGCGCAGTCACTTCGCTTTGAGTTCTTCCGCGACCTGAACCAACGACCATCTCGGCGCGCTCCACATTTCGTGTTCGACGCAAATCCGGCGCGTCACGACATTTTGTTGACTCGAGAAGTCATCTTCATTGTTGACTAGTAAACTCATGTTTCATAGTCAACCGGACATCGGCGCCCGCAAACCGGATTGCCGAAAACCGGATTTCGAAATGCGCGCAAAGCTGGAGTGAGGCCGAGACCGTGGCAGGAATTCATGCCCAGACTGCCTTCCATGTCGAAGCGGTGCGGTTCGCTGTCGGCGAGCGGACGCTGCTCGGTCCCGTCACACTCGAGTTGCAACGCTCGCGCGTCTATGGGCTGATCGGGCACAACGGCTCGGGCAAGTCGACGCTGATCAAGCTCCTGGCGCGCCAGCAGCCGGCAAGCTCGGGCGGCATAACCTTCGCGCAGCGGCCGCTGGTGCAGTGGCGCGCGCGTGAACTGGCGCGCGCGCTCGCCTATCTGCCGCAGACGACGCCGGCGGCGACCGGCCTGACGGTGCGCGAACTGGCGACGCTCGGCCGCTATCCCTGGCATGGCGCGCTCGGTCGTTTCGGGCATGAGGACAGGCGCCATGTCGAGGAGGCGCTTGTCCTGACCGATATGGCTGACTTCACCGACCGGCTGGTCGACGAATTATCCGGCGGCGAGCGCCAGCGCGCATGGCTGGCCATGCTGGTGGCGCAGAATGCCGGCGTCATGCTGCTCGACGAGCCGATCTCGGCGCTCGACATCGCCCATCAGGTCGAGGTGCTGGGGCTGGTCAGGGACCTCAGCCGCAAGCGCGACCTGTGCGTCGTCGTCGTGCTGCACGATCCCAACATGGCGGCGCGCTACTGCGACGAATTGATCGCGCTGAAGGACGGCAGGCTGCTGACGCGCGGCACGCCGGACCAGATCATGCAGGGCGACGTGCTCAAAGGTATTTTCGGTGTCGAGATGGGCGTGTTTGCGCACCCCGTCACCGGCCAGCCCATCGGCTATGTGCAATGAGGCCACTGTGAGAATAAGGAAGAAGCCCTTGTCCAGACATGGTTTGTTCGCGGCGTTGTTCGCATCCGCCATCCTGTCGGCCGGCGGCGCAGCCGCCCAGGAGCAACCGGAGGCAGCCGCCCAGGAGCAACCGGGCGCGGCCCCGGCGATCGAGGCGCCGGCTCCAGTGCCTGGGCAGGCTGCGCCAGACGCCGCCGCGCCACCGGCGACGCAGCCCGGCGTGACAACACCTATCGAGACAACGCCTACCGAGACTGGTCCTTCGACGGCAACGTCCCTGACCCTGCCGCGTGACCTGTCGCCATGGGGCATGTTCATGGCGGCCGACATCGTCGTGAAAGCGGTGATGATCGGGTTGGCTTTTGCGTCCTTCGTCACCTGGACGATATGGCTGGCCAAATCGCTGGAGATCCTAGGCGGCAAGCTGCGCGCCCGCCGCGCGGCACAAGCGATCGGCAATGCCGCGACGTTGAACCAGGCCGGGCGCGCGCTTGGCCATAATACCGGTCCTGGCGCCCTGCTGGTGCGGGCAGCCGAGGAAGAGACCGCGCTTTCGGCCGGCTCGCTCGACCATGTGTCCGGCGACGGGCTGAAGGAACGGGTCACCTCGCGCCTGTCGCGCATCGAGGCGGCGGCGGCGCGGCGCGTGTCGCGCGGCACCGGCGTGCTGGCGACAATCGGCTCGACCGCGCCCTTCGTCGGCCTGTTCGGCACCGTCTGGGGCATCATGAATGCCTTCATCGGCATCTCGCAGGCGCAGACCACCAACCTCGCCGTCGTTGCCCCGGGCATTGCGGAAGCCTTGCTGGCCACGGCGATGGGCCTTGTCGCGGCGATCCCGGCGGTGGTCATCTACAACGTCTTCGCGCGATCGATAGCCGGCTACAGGCAGATCCTTGCCGATGCGTCGGCAGGGGTCGAGCGGCTGGTCAGCCGGGATCTGGATTTCCGCACGGTCGCGCCGGCAAAGCAGATGGCCGCGGAATGAACACGGAGCGACGCCATGGCGGCTAGAATTCGAGAGAACATCGACGGCGATCTCGAGGAAAATCACGAGATCAACGTCACGCCGTTCATCGACGTGATCCTGGTTCTGCTGATCATCTTCATGGTCGCGGCGCCGCTGGCGACCGTGGATGTCAATGTCGACCTGCCGGGCTCGACCGCAACGCCTGCGCCTCGACCGGAGACGCCGCTGTTCCTGACGCTGAAGAACGATCTCAGCCTGGCGATCGGCAACGACAGCGTGCCGCGCGCAGCCTTCGCCGCCGCGCTGGTCGGCAGGACAAAAGGCGACAGGCAGACGCGCATCTTCCTGCGCGCCGACAAGGCGGTCGGCTACGGCGAGCTGATGGAGGTGATGAACCTTTTGCGCGGCGCCGGCTATCTGAAGATCGCGCTGGTTGGCCTCGAGACAGCGCCCGGCGATGCCGCGGCGCCGCAAGTCGGAACCGGCCAATAATGTCGCCGGCGGCCGCCCTGCCGATGGCCGATCAGCGGCGTTTCGGCGCGCGCGAGATCGCCTGGTGGGCGGGCGCGGCTGCGCTGGTCCTGATGGCGCATGCCGCGGTCGGCTATGCGATGCAGGGCTGGCGCCCGGCCGAGCCCGATGGCGGGCCGCCGCAGGCGCAGGTGATCGAGCTGTCGCCAATGGCGCTCACGCCGGCCGAGCCGGCGCCGATATCGGATGAGATAGCGCCCGATCAGCCGGACCCGGCCGAGGAGCCCGAGATAACCGAAACGGAGCCTCCGCCCGAACCGCCCGTCGAGCAGGCCGAGCCGGTCACCGAGCCATCGGAGGCCGCTCCGGCCGACACGGTCGAGCCGACCCCGCCGACAGTGGCCGAACGGGTCGACCAGCCGCCGCTCGAGGAGGTCGTGCCCGAAATTGCCGAAGCCGTCACGCCGGAAGTGGTCGTTCCGCTGCCGCAGCCGAAACCGGTCGACAAACCCGTCGAGGCCAAGCCAAAGAAACAGGCAAAGACTGAGGTAAAGGAGCCGGCTGAGGTCAAGGCGAAGAAGCCTGTCAAAGAAGCCAAAAAGCGTCCGAAAAAGGAAAAGGCCACACCGCCGCGGACGAAGGCCAGTGTCGCTGCGACATCCGCAGCCAGGGCGGCCGCCCCGAAATCGGCCAAAGCAACGGCTGCGAGATCCGGCGTGAGTCCGGACAGGTGGAATTCGCGGTTGCGTGCATGGATAAGACGGCACACAAATTATCCAAGGGCGGCGAAGGCCCGGCGCGCGGAAGGCAGTCCGAGCGTGACCTTCACGATCGACGGATCCGGCCGGGTCCTGTCCGCCCGGCTGGCTCGTTCCTCCGGCGATCCAGACCTCGATAGCGCGGCGCTCAGCGCATTACAGGGCGCGTCCGTGCCGGAGCCACCGCCGGAACTCGGCTCCCGCATAACCCGCACCGCGCCATTCTCGTTCGCCCTGCGCAACTAAGTTCCTCGGCACAGTGATTTTGACAGGTCTGGGCCGGCAGCGAACGTCGACAATTCGGTCCAGTGGCAAACCGCCAACCTCTAGGATTAGCCGAATCATCCTCCACTTCGTCATCCCAGGGCGGAGCAAGGAGCGAAGCGACGCGGCGCAGACCCTGGGATCCATTCCGTGACATCAGCCGAAGAATGCAGCGGCTCAGAAGTGGCCGGCCTCTTGCCTATGTCATCTGTCTGTCACATACCGGCCATATACATCGATAGTTCCGGATTTTAGGATATATGGATAAGAACGCCGCTCTTCTCGCACTGGCAGCGCTTGGCCAGGACACCAGGCTCGAAGTGTTTCGCCTGCTGGTGCGGGCGGGCGCAGACGGTGTGCCTGCCGGGGAGATCGCCACGCGCCTCGGTGCGGTGCAGAACACCATGTCGGCGCATCTGAAGGTTCTCGACCATGCCGGCCTGGTTCGCGCCGAGCGCGACGGCCGGACGATCCGTTACGTCGCCGACATGACCGGCTTTCGCGATCTGCTTGCCTATCTCATGGAGGATTGCTGCAACGGCGCGCCAGAACTCTGCCAGCCGGTCATTCAGGCCGTGACTTGCAACTGCTAGAAGGGAGGACCACCCCATGAATGACCCATACAACGTGCTTTTTCTGTGCACCGGCAATTCGGCACGGTCGATCCTTGGCGAAGCGATCCTCAACCGTGTCGGCGCCGGCAAGTTCAGGGCCTATTCGGCCGGATCGCACCCGAAGGGAGAGGTCCATCCCTACGCGCTCCAGCTGTTGAAAACCCTCAACCACGACACGTCCTTCGCCCGCTCGAAAGACTGGCAGGAATTCGCGGCTCCTGGCGCCCCGGAGATGAATTTCGTTTTCACCGTCTGCGACAACGCGGCAAATGAAGCCTGCCCGGTCTGGCCGGGACAGCCGATGACCGCGCATTGGGGCGTGCCCGACCCGGCCGCCGTGGACGGCACCGACGCCGAAAAGCATCTGGCCTTCGCCGAAGCCTATCGCATGCTCAACAACCGGATCTCGATCTTCGTCAGCCTGCCGATGAACACCATCGACAAACTCGCGCTGCAGAAACGGCTCGATGAAATCGGCCGCGATCTGCCGAAGGCCGGCTGACATCATGGCGGCTGACCTGTCCCGCCGCATCGTCGCGGAAGCGCTCGGCACGGCAATGCTGGTCGCGACGGTCGTCGGCTCCGGCATCATGGCGGATCGTCTGACGGACGATGTGGGTCTCTCCCTGCTCGGCAACACGCTGCCGACTGGAGCGATTTTGGTGGTGCTGATCACCATACTCGGACCGATTTCCGGGGCGCATTTCAATCCGGCGGTGACGCTGGTCTTTGCCCTCAGGCGGGAAATCGAAGCGAACGCTGCACTGGCCTATCTGATCGCCCAGATTGCCGGCGGCGTCGCCGGAACGCTGCTGGCGCATGCCATGTTCGAGCTGCCGATTCTGCAGATCTCGCAAACCGTGCGGACCGGAAACGGACAATGGATTGCGGAGTTGGTGGCCGCTTTCGGGCTGGTCTTCACCATTCTGGCCGGCCTTCGCTTCCGTTCGGATGCCATCCCCTGGCTGGTCGGCCTCTACATCACCGCGGCCTATTGGTTCACGGCCTCGACCTCGTTTGCCAATCCGGCAGTCGCCATCGCGCGGGCGGTTTCCAACACCTTCGCGGGCATCCGGCCGATAGACCTGCCGGCGTTCATCGTCGCCGAGCTGCTGGGCGCGCTGCTTGCCATGGCGTTGGCAGGATGGCTGCTCGCTGAACCCAAGCCAATCAGACAGATGAGAGCCGCGAAATGACCATCACCATCTACCACAATCCCAACTGCGGCACCTCGCGCAACACGCTCGCCATCATCCGGCAGTCCGGCGAAGAGCCTGAGGTGATCGAGTATCTGAAAAACCCGCCGTCGCGTGAACGGCTGGTCGAGCTGATCGCGGCGATGGGGATGACGCCGCGCCAATTGCTGCGCGAGAAGGGCACGCCATACGCCGAGCTCAATCTCGGCGATCCCAAATGGACCGACGACGAGATCGTCGATTTCATGCTGGCGCATCCGATCCTGATCAACCGGCCGATCGTGGTGACGCCGCTTGGCACCATGCTTGCTCGGCCGTCCGAAGCGGTTCTCGACATCCTGCCCAATCCTGAGATCGGGCCGTTCGCCAAGGAAGACGGCGAAGTCGTCATCGATGCGCAGGGCAAGCGCGTTGCCTGACCTAGTGCCCGAAGACTCGCTTCCGAACGTCGACGAAGACCAGTTCCGGCCGATCGACCTGCCGGCGCTGCTCGACGTGCCGCGGTCGATCCACAAACCTCGCGTGCTGATGCTCTACGGCTCGCTGCGCGAGCGGTCCTATTCGCGGCTCGCGACGGAGGAGGCGGCTCGCATTTTGCGCCGCCTGGGCGCCGAGGTGCGCATCTACAATCCCTCCGGCCTGCCACTGCCGGATTCGACCTCGGCCGACCACGCCAAAGTCCAGGAGCTGCGAGACCTGTCGATCTGGTCGGAAGCGCAGGTCTGGTGCTCGCCGGAGCGGCATGGCTCGATGACGGGAGTGATGAAGGCGCAGATCGACTGGCTGCCGCTCTCGGCCGGCGGCGTCAGGACGACGCAAGGCCGCACGCTCGCGGTGATGCAGGTGTCTGGCGGCTCGCAGAGTTTCAACGCCGTCAACCAGCTTCGTATCCTCGGCCGCTGGATGCGAATGGTCACCATCCCCAACCAGTCGTCGGTAGCCAAGGCTTTCAACGAGTTCGACGAGGCCGGCCGGATGAAGCCGTCGTCGTACTATAACAGGATGGTCGACGTGATGGAGGAGCTGATGAAGTTCACGCTGCTCTTGCGTGACCGGTCCGCCTATCTCACGGACCGTTATTCCGAGCGTGTCGAAAGCGCCGAAGCGGTTGCCGAGCGGGTCAATCAGCGGTCGATTTGAGAGCGGGTGTGGTTGCTAATTCGATAATTTTCGAAATAGTTATTGACGCGGCGCTGTCTCAGTGCTACCTTATTTCCATGAAACTCGAACAAGCAGCAAAACAGCTCGAAGCGCTCGGCAATCCGACGCGGCTGAAGCTTTATCGCACGCTGGTGCGGGCAGGCGAAACCGGGAGACCGGTCGGTTATCTGCAGGAAAGCCTTGGCATCGCTGCGTCCACGCTGTCGCATCATCTGCACCGGCTCATCCTGACCGGCCTGGTCACCCAGGAACGCCAGGCAACGACGCTGATTTGCCGTGCCAATTACCCTGTGATGAACGATCTCCTTGGCTTTCTTGCCGATGAATGTTGTGCCGATGCCGCATGCGGCCCGGCTGTCGGGGAGGCGGCTGCATAACTCTTTTTTTGACTGGTATTTCTATAATCCTAGAAACATAGAAGGGATGTCATGGTTTCTGAAAACGATCTCCCGATCGCTATCATCGGCGGCGGACCTGTTGGCCTGGCGGCGGCCGCCCAACTGGTCAGCCGTGGCCTTCCGATTAGGGTTTACGAGGCTGGTTCTTCTGTCGGCTCGAACCTTCGGGATTGGGGTCATGTCCGGGTTTTCACGCCGTGGCGCTATTGTGTCGATGCGGTTGCCCGAAAACTCCTCGAGAGCCACGGCTGGCAAATGCCCGAGCCGGAGGCATTCCCAACGGCGGATGAGATCGTCGACCAGTATCTCGCGCCGCTGGCAACGCTTGCCGAACTGGCGCCGTCGATCGAGATCAATGCCCGTGTTGTCGCCATTTCCCGCTGGGGAGCCGACAAGGTTCTGAGCAAGGGGCGACAGACGCGGCCGTTCATGCTTGTGGTCGAAACGGCGGAGGGCACGCGCCGGGACAGCGCCCGTGCCGTCATCGATGCGTCCGGCACCTGGCAGACGCCGAACCCGCTCGGCGCAGGCGGCTTGTCGGCCGAAGGCGAGACGGAATTTGGCGATCGCATCGCCTACGGCATACCAAATGTTCTCGGCCGCGACCGCCACCTCTATGCGGGCCGCACGACATTGGTGGTCGGCGCCGGCCATTCTGCCGCCAATGCCTTGCTGGAATTGGCGGAGCTTGCGCAAACCGAGCCGGGCACTTCGGCACTATGGGTGACGCGCAGCACCGAAATTGTCCGCATCTATGGCGGCGGCGATGCCGACGCCCTGCCGGCGCGCGGCGAGCTTGGCTCGGATGTCCGGCAGCTCGCCGAGAGCGGCCGCGTGCGGCTGGTTACCGGCTTTGCCATTGTTGCCATCCGTGAGGTCGACGGCCGTCTCGCTGTCGAAGGCCAGACGAATGACGGGTTGCACACGCTCGGCCCTGTCGGCCGGATCATCGCCGCGACCGGGCAGCGCCCTGACCTCGCCTTGACCCGGGAGCTTCGGCTGGACCTCGATCCATGGCTCGAAGGCGTCAAGGCGCTTGGGCCGCTCATCGATCCCAATGAGCATTCCTGCGGCGATGTCCCGCCGCATGGCCATCGCGAGCTCAGCCACCCCGAGCCCGATTTCTACACGGTCGGCGTCAAAAGCTATGGCCGGGCGCCGACGTTCCTGCTGCTGACCGGCTATGAACAGGTCCGCTCGGTCGCCGCGGCGCTCGCCGGCGACATGGCGGCCGCCGATGCCGTGCAGCTGGTGTTGCCCAAAACCGGCGTCTGCACGGTGCCGGTATCACTGTCAGGCGTGTCGTCCCAAAATTGCTGCGGCGGACCGGCGCCGGCTGCTGTCGACGCCTGCTGTGTCGACGATGCCAAGGCAAAGGCGAGCGGCAAGTCGGGCTGCGGCAGCACGCAAGCAGTGCGCAGCGACGATCTCGAGATCGTCGCTCAATGAGCGACCGGAAAATCCCGGCTGCCGCGCTCTGGGCGTTGGGGCTGACGCAGATCATCGGCTACGGTACGCTCTATTACAGTTTTAGCATCCTGGTGCCGTCGATCGCGCTTGAGCTCGCCTGGCCGGAGCAATGGGTTTTCGGCGCCTTGTCGGCGTCGCTGCTGGTGGGTGGACTGTTTGCGCCGACAGCGGGGCGCTGGGCCGATCGTTTCGGTGCCGGCCGCGTGATGACCTTTGGTTCGGCTGCCGCCGCGGCAGCACTTGTCGCTTCCGCGGCAGCTCCCGGTCGGGTGACCTTCGTGCTGGCGCTGATGGCGATGGAGCTGGCATCCGCATTCGTGCTCTATAGTGCCGCTTTCGTCGCGATCGTCCAGATCGGCGGCGCCAAAGCGCAGCGCAGCATTACCCATCTGACGCTGATCGCCGGCTTCGCCTCCACCCTGTTCTGGCCGCTGACGGCTGCACTGCACGAATACCTGACCTGGCGCGAGGTCTACCTGGTCTTTGCCGCCGTCAATGTCACCATCTGCCTGCCCATCCATGCCTGGCTGGCACGACTGTCGCGTCGGGCGGACAAAAACGCTTCGGCGACACCTGCGGCGATCGGGTCGGTCGGCGGGCCGGTTGCCTTCACCGCGCGCGACCGCAGCAGAGTGTTTCTGCTCATGCTTGGCGGCTTCGCGGTCGAGGGTTTTGTGCTGTCCTCGATCCTCGTTCACATGGTGCCGCTGACGGCGGCGCTCGGGCTTGGCTCCGCCGGGCTTGTCGTCACCACGCTATTTGGCCCGTCCCAGGTGGCAAGCCGGTTGATCAACATGCTGTTCGGCGGCAGGCTGGCACAGACCTGGCTCGCGGTTATCGGCGCGACATTGCTGCCGCTCGGCCTTGTCGCCCTGCTGGCGACGACACCATCGGTGCCTGGAGCCATCGCCTTCGTCATCCTGTTTGGGTTGGGCTCGGGCCTCGCCAGTATCGTCGGTGGCACGCTGCCCCTGGAACTGTTCGGACGGGAGCGCTACGGCGCCCGGCTCGGCTGGGTGACGGCCGCGCGTCAGTTTTCGTCAGCACTTGCGCCATTTGCCCTTGCCATGGCGATGGCAGGCATCGGCGTCCAGCCATCGCTCTGGTTGACCGCTGCGGTCGGCATGCTCGGCATACTGGCCTTCTCGGCGATCATCCTGATCAGGCGGCAGCCTGTTGCGCCCGTGATGCTTACGTCAGCGAACTGACGCCACGCGCAGCGTCCAGCTTGTGCGCAACAGCGAGCGGTCGGCCATGGGCGCTCGACGGGCTGTGATGCGGTTGATAAGCCCTCTCCTCAAGGAGAGTCGAGACATGACCGTTGCGATCGAGATGGGCCACACGACGGCAGGCGCCCCGGCGGCACTGGATCTTGAGGAGCTGCTGGCAACCCGCCTGCTGGTGCAGGGCAATTCGGGCTCCGGCAAATCGCATCTGCTGCGCCGGCTGCTGGAGCAGAGTGCCCCCTGGGTGCAGCAGACCATCATCGACCCCGAAGGCGACTTCGTCTCGCTGGGCGACCGTTTCGGCCATTTGGTGATCGATGCCGAGCAGCATACCGAGCGCGGCCTGCAGACCGCCGGCGAGCGGGCGCGCATCCACCGCGTTTCCACCGTGCTCAATCTCGAGGGGCTCGACGCCGAGAACCAGATGCGGCGCGCCGCCGCCTTCCTCGGCGGGCTTTTCGAGGTCGCCCGCGACCACTGGTATCCGATGCTGGTGGTGGTGGACGAGGCGCAGCTGTTCGCGCCGGCCGTGGCGGGCGAGTTTTCCGACGAGGCGCGCAAACTCTCGCTCGGCGCCATGACAAATCTGATGTGCCGTGGCCGCAAACGCGGGCTGGCCGGGATCATCGCCACCCAGCGACTGGCCAAACTCGCCAAGAACGTCGCCGCCGAGGCGTCCAATTTCCTCATGGGCCGGACTTTTCTCGATATCGACATGGCGCGCGCCGCCGACCTTTTGGGCATGGAGCGGCGGCAGGCGGAGGCTTTTCGCGACCTGGAGCGCGGGCAATTCATGGCGCTGGGGCCGGCGCTGTCGCGCCGCCCGCTCGGCTTGCGCATCGGCCCGACCGATACAAGTCCGCGCAACGGCACCCCGCGGCTGATGCCGCTGCCGGAAGCGGGATTGGAGGATGCCCGCGCCATCATCCTGGCTGCCCCGCCGCCGGAAGCCGTCCGGCCGCAGCGCCGGTCGTCGCCGGACCTGCTCGATCAGCTGATGGCGGCAAAATCGGCGGCGCTGGAAATCCGCCCCGAACCGGTGGAGCCGCCGATCAGCGCCGAGGATCTTGCGGAGCGGCGTGAGCGCGTCGACCGGGTTTTGCGCGCCGTGCTGGCACAGCCCGATGCGGGGTTCCGTGTCATCGGCGTGCTCTATCAGGAGTTCGTGGTCCGCTGCCGGATAGAAGGCCTCGCCTCGATCGTGCCGGATCTGCCCGCCTTCCGCCGCATGCTGACACGCGCCCGCGCCGGCCTCGGCTCCGACATGGCAGGCGATGACGCGTGGCAGGACGTCTCGGCGCGCGCCTCGCTGCTGCCCGAGGATATGCAAGGCGTGTTCATGATGATCGCCCGCGCGGCGAAGGAGGGCTGGCCCTGTCCGAGCGACGCGGCGATCGCCCGCGCCTATGGCTCACACTCGCTGCGCCGCGCCAGGCGCCTGCTGACCTATATCGAGGAGCAGGGGCTGATCGTGTGCCAGCTTGACGGTCTCGGCCGGCGGGTCGTGACGCTCGTCGAATTGGCCTGGGCGACGGCGCCGGGCGATCCCGGTGCTGCGGAGGTGGAGCAGGGGCGTTTGGCTGTGTGAGGCGGCGGCCGAGCGCGCAAGGGAAATGCCACGCATCAAGGCGATGTATGGCCAAGCGGCAGGTACAGCGGCGAGTCTTTTTTGCGCAGATAGGGCCTTGGCCCGCCACAGCTCTTCTGCCCGGTCTTCATCATACGACGACGATTGGCGCGACGCAGATCCGCCTATTGTAAGTTGTTCGACGCTACAGCACTCCCTCCTGCCGACGGCGCTTCATATATCTTCTAAATTACCCGCGGGTCGGTTGCTAATGAAGAGATCAGCCCCGATCAACTGACGAAGGACAAGAAATACGGCAGGACTGTAGCGCAAATAGCCGCCGAAACTACGCTACCGCCGCCGATTACCCCCTTCGGTTCATTCTGTTGACATCTCCTGCTTCTGGAGAGATGGTAAGATACTACGCGGCGGCCCTTTTTCCGAAGATTTTATTCTGCAGCTTCATCAAAGGATTTCGGCAATGCGTTTGTCTCGATCGCGCCGACTTATGGCCATCGCTTTGACGGCAATCGCAGCCGTCACCCTTCCCTCTTATGGACATGCCGAGGACAAGCTGCTGACGGAAGCGGTGCAGTTCAACGGTACGATCCTGTATCTCTCCACCGAAGTGCCTGGCCTGATCTTCGGCGCCGTGCGCAACGGCGAGACGGCCTTGGCCGGTTTCGGCAAGATTGCCGACGGGAGTGAAAAAGTGCCCGACGGCGACACAATGTTCCGCATCGCATCCGTGAGCAAGGTGTTCTGCGGCAGTGTGCTTTCCTCGCTGGCGATCGACGGCAAGGTACAGCTCACCGACCGGCTGCAGGATCGCCTTGGCTGGGACGTCACGCTCCCTGAGAAGGATGGCCGCGCCCTCCGCCTGATCGATCTCGTCGCGCAAGCTTCCGGCCTTCCGCGGGAGGTGCCAGTGGCCGAGGCGCCCCCCTCCGACCCCTTCTCTACGAACACCAAAGAGGCGCAGATTGCCGCCCTCGAGGACAATCCGCTGCTGTTCGCGCCGGGCACCGCCGTTCTCTATTCGAACTTCGGATACGACCTCCTTGGAGCGGCGCTCGCGAATGTCTCTGGAAAGCCTTATGCCGAGCTCCTTCGGGAGCGTGTCCTCGATCCTCTCGGCATGAAAAACACGGTTTTCAACGCAAGACCGGAGGACGAGCCGCGCCTGATGCAGGGCCATAACTTCGACGGCAGCGCCATGCCCATCGTGCCGACGAGCACAGCCATGGAGTGCGCCGGTGGATTGTACTCGACCGCGGACGACCTGCTGCGCTGGATGAACTGGCATGTCGAGAACAAGCCTTCTGCGGCCGATGCCGAGTTGCGGCTTTTGAACCACGCGGCTTTTTTGTACCGGGACGGGCTCGCGTCGGTGGTGGGGCTGGATGACGGCGGCCCGATGGACGCCATGGGTCTCGGATGGGTCATCATGCTCCCCACCGAGCATAGCCCGCTCATCCTCCAGAAGAGCGGCGGCCTGCAAGGGATGTTTCTCTATGTTGCGATTGCACCGACACGCGGCGTTGGCGCTTTCTTCGTCATGAACGAATTCAATGCCGCCGGCTTCATGGCGGGGGTCAAGACGACGAACGATCTCGTCGTAGAGATCGCTCCACGCTGATTTTCGCGCTGATCAGGGGGAACGTGCGCGATGATTAACGCTGTGGAGGGGCCTGACGGACCGCATGTTTGGTGGCAAGGCAAGCTCGACATCGGCTATTTCCGGCCGACGGCTTAGTTATTCCCTCCTGAGGACGACCACCGCATGGATAGGTCGCCGCGTGCAAGGTCAGGCCCAAGCGGCGCTTTTGATCTCAAATGTGGAGCTCTCTGGCTCGACTGTTCTGAGCTTGAAAGGGTCGATTGACCAAGCTCAGATTGAGCCGTAGCTTCAGATAGCGTGCGGCCTGGTTGTTTCAGCAGAGGCTCGCCTTGAGGGTACCGATGGCTGGCAGTGACGATGCGCGTCTGCCCAAGCAGGTAGGTCAGCCGGCGGCGCATCATTCTGCGTCGGCAACAGTGCGGCGACGCGAGCTTCTCATTGCCGTCTCGACGCTCGCAGCATTCTTCGGATTGCCCGCCGCGGCCCGTAGCCAGGTCGCCTTGAGCAGCGCGATCGAGCCCGGCGCGTTTCGCGAATTGACAGGCATACTGACGGGCATGTCGCCGAGCGACGCCACGCTGCCGGAATTGTTCCTGCAGGCATTCTCCGCTGACGCCGCCGATCTCGGAAAACTGCATGCGATCGTGACGGAACAGCCCGAGACAGAATGGGACAGCGCGATTGCGTCGGCGGGGCTGAAACCGCTGTCGGAATCGCTCATCCAAGCCTGGTATACGGGTAGCATCATGCACGGCTCGGAAGAACGCGTCCTTACCTATCTCGATGCGTTCGTCTGGCATGCCTGCGGTTACACCAAGCCGCCGACGCGATGCGACACGAATTTTGGCGCGTGGGCGAACGCACCGCCGCCCGGACGGTTTTCCGAATGACCGCGCCGGCGTCCGCCGATGTCGTGTTTGTCGGTTCAGGCGTAGCCGCGGCGCTTGCCGGCGCGGCTATCGCGAAAGCAGGGTTCAGCGTGCTGTTCCTCGAGGCGGGACCGCGCGTCGATCGCGGCACCGCTGTGACACGATTCCAGTACTCGTCCGCGAAGGGCCAGAACTCGCCTTACCCCGACCAGCCCTATGCGCCGCAGCCGGAAGAATCCGACTTCTCCGCCTACTATGTCGAGGCTGGGCCGGACACCTTTAGGGGACAGCAGGCGAGGATCGTCGGCGGCACCACGTGGCACTGGGGCGGGCTCGCCGCGCGGTTCCGGCCAAACGATTTCAAGATGCGCTCGAAGTTCGGCGTCGGCGTCGATTGGCCTATCGCCTATGGCGACATGGAGCCGTGGTATCAGGCCGCCGAGGAAGAGATCGGCGTCGCGGGCGACGACACCGCCGATTTCGGCGCGCCGCGCTCAAAGTCGTTTCCGATGCCACCGATCCCCATGACCTATGCCGACAAGCAGGTCGGCATCGCTGCCAAGGCGCTCGGCTACTCGGTGTTGCCATTTCCACAGGCGCGCAATTCGGTGTGGCGGGATGGCCGCCCGCAATGCTGCGGCAATGCGAGTTGCGTGCCGATCTGCCCCATCCAGGCGAAGTACGACGCAACGCATCATCTCGCCATCGCGGAGCGCGCCAGCGCGCATGTCGAGCCGCAGGCCGTGGTGCACGAGCTAGTCGTCGGTCCGGACAAACGCATTGCCGAAGTGCGTTACCGTCGCCCGGATCGCAGCGAGGGCAGCGCGACCGGAAAAATTGTGGTCATCGCGGCGCATACTATTGAGACGCCAAAGCTGCTACTGCTTTCGACGGGAGACAATGCGCCGACGGGCGTGGCGAACAGTTCCGACCAGGTCGGCCGCAATCTGCTGTCGCAGATCGATGTCGGCATTCAGGGACTGACCAGGGATCCCGTGTTCACCTATCGCGGACCGGTCTCGACCGGTGGCATTGCCGAGCTTCGGGACGGCGATTTCCGCAACGAGCGTGCGGCCATCGGCATCTCGCCTTCCAACGAGGGCTGGGCGCGGGCGGTCGGTCCGTTCCAGGCTGCGACGACCTTCATCAAACAGGGCCTGCGCGGCGATGCGCTGAAGGCGGCAGTCCGTTCGCACGTCGCGCGGGAGCTGATCATTGGCAGCTCTGCCGAAATGCTTCCCAATCCGGACAATCGCGTGACGCTGAGCAATCAGATGGACGGGATCGGCATTCCGCGGCCGAACATCGCCTTCAAGTCTGACGACTACACGGCGCGCGGGCTGGCGCTCGCGCGCGATGTGCAGAACAAGCTCATGGCTGCACTCGGCGCCACGCAGATCAAGCAGCTCGGCCCGATCGCTGACAGCGCGATCATGGGCGGCACGACACGCATGGGAGATGACCCGCTCACCTCGGTCGTCGACAGGGACCTGAAGAGCCACGACCATCCAAACCTCTACATCGTTGGCTCGTCCGTCTTCCCGTCCATCACGGCGAATGCGCCCACGCTCACCATTGCGGCGCTCAGTGCGCGCCTCGGCGCGCATCTCATCTCCCTGCTGAAGGCGTAGATGTCATGCGCGGGCGGGGCACTGTTTTCCTCGGTTTTGTCTCCGCAATGATGCTCGACGCACGGCACGGCTTGGCGCAGGCGCCGGCGAACTGGCAGACAAGTTTCGGCGTCTCAGCCTCGGAGACGAAGGAGCGGATCGTTGCGCTGCACGACCACATATTGCTGATCGGCGTCTGCATCGTCGCGCTCGTCGCCATGCTGATCGGTTTCGCGCTCTTGCGCTTCCGGGCGAGCCGGCACCCCACGGCGTCAAAAGTCACGCGCATGCCCTGGCTGGAATTCGGCTGGACTATCGCGCCGGTGCTGGTGCTGGGCGCGATCGCCGCGCCGTCGCTCCAGCTGCTCGCCTATGAGAGCGATATTCCCGACGCACAGTTGACGATAAAGGCCAGCGGCCATCAGTGGTTCTGGCGTTATTCCTATCCCGACAATGGCGGCTTCGCATACGATTCCATCATGTTGCCGCCGGCCTCCGTTCCGGCCGGTGAACCGCGTCTGCTAGCGGTCGACAATCGCATGGTTGTCCCGGTCGGCGCTGTCGTGCGCATACAGGTGACATCGTCGGACGTCGTGCACTCCTTCTTCATGCCGGCACTGGGCCTACAGATTTACGCCATGCCCGGGCGCCTCAACGAAACCTGGACACGCGTCGAGAAGCCGGGCGTCTATTACGGGCAGTGCAACCAGATCTGCGGTCTGAATCACTCCTTCATGCCGATCGCGATCGAGGCCATGGCGCAGCCTGATTTCGACGCCTGGGTGCGGGACGCTGCAACGCGATATCCGGTGGTCAGCGCCGCGACTATATCAGCGCAGGTGGCGAAATGAGCGCCACCGAACATAGGCGCGCGTGCCGGTCGATTGCGGCTTGGCTGTTCACCACCGACCATAAGGCGATCGGCACGCTTTATCTCGGATTCGCGATCATGGCGGGGACGCTGGGCGGCGCGATCTCGGGCTACATGCGGCTCGAACTGGCGCAGCCGGGCATGGACTATGTCGTCAACGGCCAGTCCTGGAACGCGCTGATCACCGCGCATGGCCTGATCATGATCTTCTACATGGTGATGCCGGCGTTGATCGGCGGCTTCGGCAACTGGTTCGTCCCGCTGATGATTGGTGCGCGCGACATGGCCTTTCCGGGACTGAACAGTCTCGGCTTCTGGTTGCTGCCGCTGTCCTTGATCATGCTGATCGGGTCGCTGCTGGTCGGCGACGGAACGGGTACCGGCTGGAGCCTCTATCCGCCGCTGTCGGGCATACACGGCCAGCCCGGACCATCGGTCGACATGACGATCCTCGCGCTGCACTTGGCCGGCATTTCTTCCGTGATCAGCGCGATCAATTTCGTCACTACCATCCTCAACATGCGCGAGGATCGCTTGCCGCTGTTCGGCATGCCGCTGTTCGTTTGGTCGATCCTGATTTCGTCGCTCATGCTGCTTCTCGCCATGCCGGTGCTGGCTGCCGCGCTGGCGATGCTGCTTGCCGACCGCAATTTCGGCGGCGCCTTTTTCGATCCAGCCGGCGGCGGAGACCCGATGCTGTTCATGAACCTCTTCTGGTTCTTCGGCCATCCGGAGGTCTACATCATGATCCTGCCGGCCTTCGGCATCATCAGTCAGATCGTCTCGCGGTTCTCAGGTCGCCCGATTTTCGGTTATCCCGGCATGGTGCTGGCGATGGCATCAATTGCGGCGCTGGGTTTCATCGTCTGGGCGCACCATATGTTCACCGTCGGTGGCGGCTTCGCGCCGCGTGCCTTCTTCACGCTGGCCTCGATGGTGATCGCGGTGCCGACCGGCATCAAGGTGTTCGCCTGGATTGCCACTATGTGGGGCGGGTCGATCCGCCTCACCGTGCCGATGCTGTGGGCGCTGGGCTTCATCATCATGTTCACGGTCGGCGGCACGACGGGGATCGTGCTTGCCAATGCCGGCGCGGATCAAGTGCTGCACAACACCTACTACGTCGTCGCGCATTTCCACTATGTGCTGAGCCTCGGCGCGACCTATGCGATCTTCGCCGGCTTCTATTACTGGTTTCCGCGCATGACCGGACGCATGTTCCCGGAGTGGGTTGGACGGCTGCATTTCTGGTGCTTCTTCATCGGCACCAACGTTCTGTTTTTCCCGATGCATTTCCTCGGACTGGCAGGAATGCCACGGCGCATCGCGGATTATCCGGACGGTTTCTTGGGCTGGAATATGATTGCGTCGCTCGGCGCTGTGCTCGCGCTCGCCTCCACGCTGCTGTTCCTGGTGATGCTTGCGGTCTCGCTGCGGCGTGGCGCGCTGGCCCCGCGCGATGTGTGGGGTCCGGCTTTCACGCATGAATGGGATGACGATCCCGAGATGGCGCGTGCGCGTGGCACGGCGGGCGCGGAGGCAGGCGCGTGAGCAAGACTGTCACCGAGGTCGGCGGCACGGATGGCCGATGGCCTGTCGCGATTGCTGTCTCGCTGTTCCTGCTAGCGTGCGCCGGTCTCGCGCTCTTCCACCCGTCGCTGTTCGGCACGCTGGCAGGCAGCATCGCGGTACTCGGTCCGCTCGTGATCGCGGTGGGGCTTCTGCCATTGTTCATCGCTCTGACAGCGTGGTCGCGGGCGACGAGTGGTGAGCGTGCGAATGGTCCGCAAAACACCTTTGGCCCGAGGATCGCGATCATCGCCTTAATCGCGTCCGAGGTAGCGTTCTTCGCCGCCTTGTTCGCCGCCTACCTACGATACGCGATCTATCCGGAGGTCGCGGGGTTCAGCTCATGGCCACCTACGCCGATGCGCCCCGACGACCCTTGGGGCGGCCCGCTTCTCAACACAGTGATCCTCGTCGCGTCGGGGGTCTGCGTCGCAGCGGCGCACGACTGGCTTCTGAAAGAGCGATGGCAGCTTTCGGCTATCGGGCTTACCGTGGCGATCGCGCTCGGCGGCGTGTTCGTCGGCCTCCAGCTTCGGGAATTCAGCCTCGCCTCGGTGGGATTCCGCGACGGTGTCTATCCCTCGATCTTCTTCCTTACGACTGGCTTCCACGGCCTGCACGTCGTTATCGGCATCTTGTTGCTGTCGATCGCCGCATATCGGGTGATCCGCGCGCGCTCAGCCGGCGGCGCCGGCTTCATCCCGACGGCGGCATCCTGGTACTGGCATTTTGTCGATGCGGTGTGGCTTCTGCTGTTCGCCGTCTTCTACGCCTGGGCCAGCTAGGAGCGTGCCGACGCGACGTCGACTAGCATCGGCATTGCTGAAACATATCTGGGAGCCGGCTGAGGGCGGGCCTTCGCGGTTCAAAGTTGCATAGAAGCAAACTCAAAAGCACCCAGAAGAGCTGCCGCTGGCGGAAGTGATCTTACTCCATAGTCGATCAGTTTCCTGCAGGATCAAGTAGTGTAGTGGCTCCCCTCCTCGATCATCAATCGACCAAGCATATCTCAAGCTGTAGTTGCAAAAGAATTGCGGCCGTGGTTTTGCCTAAAGGCAAGTTGCGTTTCAGGATGAGGGCCGCAATGGCAGAGCGTCATTCAATTGATCACGAACTTGCCGTAAAGGCGGTGGCGTCTTCCGTGCACGATGCCATAGCGACTCGCCATGGCTTGCGCGGCTGGAACACGAGCCAGGTGACCGGCGACGGCGCCGGGGGATCCTAATGCGGGGGAGGCGGAGCAGGGGAGCTTGGCTGTTGAAGGTTGATGCGCTTGGGCGAAAGCTGACGTCGCTCAACATCAGCAAACGCCAAAAACCGCGGGGTGGGTGGCCGATCAGAGTCTTCGCAATCTCTGTCGCCACGACATGCTCGAAAATGCGCGCCCCAGATCCTTGGCGAACAGATCCCAGTCGGCCTCCGCGACTTGTCTTTACGCAGGTGGCTGAATTGGCATTTTGGGTTTACATCGGCAGCCAAGCCCCTAGTTTTAGAGTTTCGCGCCGCGCACCTTAGTGCGTGGATGATCGAAAACGGGACCGTGAACTCTGGCCGGTCCCTCAAAAATCCCAAAGGATGACTGCCATGACACAGGCCAAGAATGGCGACACCGTGCGCATCAATTATACTGGACGTCTAGCCGACGGCACTCAATTCGATTCTTCCGGCAGCGAACCGCTGCAATTCAAGCTCGGTGAAGGGCAAGTGATCCCCGGCCTTGAGACCCATGTCGAGGGCATGGAGGTCGGCGCGAAAAGCACCGTCACCGTTCCCGCCGACGCCGCCTATGGTCCCCACCGCCCCGAAGCGGTCATGACCGTCGACCGCGCCAGGGTGCCGGACAACATCAACGTCGATATCGGCACTCGATTGCAGGCCAGAACCCCCGAAGGGCGCCCCATGCAGGTGACGGTCGTCGGCGTCGACGACGCCAGCGTCAAGCTCGACGGCAATCATCCGCTTGCCGGAAAGGATCTGGTGTTCGACGTTGAACTGGTCGAGATCGTTCAGGCGGCGTAGGGTATCCATGCGGCCAAGGCCGTGGTGGCTATGATTTCGGGTGGCGGACTTCCGCCGGAGGTTTCGGCGGTTTGTGCCACCTGCCGCCTGCTTTCCGCGCTTAGGCGATCGCCAAAACCGTGCCGACTTTCGTAAGGTTCGACACTCCATCTAATGCGACTTTCCGGCCACGAGTCGCTCAGTGGATGTCAGTGGCCAGCCTTCGAATTTCTCGTTCCCGGAATGCACAGGTAGCGCCAAGAGCAGACGTTCCAATGATGCGTGTTGAACGGCTTCATCGCGCAAAGCTGTCATGCACGGCTCCGTTTGCGAGAGTCTGCTTCGGTCAAAAGCAGCCCCCGGCTACAGCCTCCACCCCTACCGATCCTCAATAATCCTCAAATAAGCCGCCGTGACGAACAGCACGATCAGCCCGAACAGTATCCGCCGCGCGCCTTCCGGCATTTGCAGGATGGTCAGCAGGGTCGTCAGCACGGTGAGGATCAGCGCCCCGATGATGGTGCCGGTGTAGCCGCCGCGGCCGCCGAAGATCGAGGTTCCGCCGATCACCGCGGCTGCCACCGAAGGCAGCACCAGCGGTTCGGCCAGCGACAGCGACGGCGCCTTGATCAGGCCGATGTAGAGCAGGCCGGTGATGCCGGCGAGCACGCTGGAGACGACGTAGAGCGCTGTGATGACCTGCCAGTAGCGGACGCCGGACAGGCGTGCCGCCCCTTCATTGTCGCCGACTGCGTAAAGCAGGCGGCCAAAGCCGGTGCGGTTCAAGGTGAAGACGATGAGGACGGCGATGGGCACGAACAGCAGCAGCGCGTTGGGCACGCCATAGGTGAGGCCGGTGCCCAACCAGGCCAGGAAGGGCGGAATCTTGGCGCCCGAAGCGATGACGGTGCGCTGATAGACCTGCAGGCAGCCGGTGCCGATCAGGCTGGTGCCAAGCGTCATGATCAGTGGGTGCACGCGAAACACGCCGACGCCGATGCCGTTGACCAGCCCGATCAGCACCGCCGGCACCAAGGCGATCAGGATCGCCACCGCCGGGTCATGGTTGACGACCTGCGTCGCCATGATGAAGGCGCTCATCGTCGCCACGGTTCCGACCGACAGATCGATGCCGCCGGTCAACATGGTCATGGTCTGGCATCCGGCCAGAATTGCCAGCGGAATGGCGAATTTGACGGTGTTGGCGAGCCAGCGCTCGTTGACGATGCCGGGGCGCAGGATCTGCAGGACCACCACCAGGATGACCAGCAGGATGATCAGCGGGATCAGCGGCCGGTCGGCCATGAAGCGCTTGAGGCGGCGGCCGAAGGGGACGGGTTGGATCGCGGTTGTGCTCATGAGGTTGCTCGCGATTGGGGTGGCGCGATGCCGGGAGAGGATAGCGTTCTACGGCGCCCCCCTCTGTCCTGCCGGAAATCTCCCCCACGGGTGGGGAGATTGGCAGCTTCGGCGCCTCGCTCATTCTTGCAACGTCGACAATTGGAGAAAGCCGTGGCGCCGTCCAATCTCCCCCCAAGTGGGGTAGATGCCAAGTGGTGGCAAAGAGGGCAGGACAGAGGGGGGCGCCGTGGATCGCCGACTCCGTAAACCAGCCTCGCGCCATTGCTCATCATTGCCGCCCCCTCATCGTAATAAAGGCGCCGAACATGACGACGGCGACCATGATCGCGCCCTCGATGATTGCGGTGACGTTGGGATCGATGGCCAAGAGCGTCAGGTCGGTGCGCACCAGCCGCAGCACGAAGACGGCGACGATCGGGCCGAGCAGGCCGCCCTTGCCGCCGCCAAGCGCGACGCCGCCGAGCACCACCGCCGCCACGCTGGCGAGAAGATAGGGGCCGGGAATAGGGGCGCCGATGCCTGTGCTCATGGTCAGCGCCAGCCCGCCCATGGCAGCGAAAAGCCCCGACAGGGCATAGGCGATGATTTTGGTGCGCGCGACCGGCACGCCGCTGCGAAATGCGGCGAGCTCGCTGCTGCCGATGGCGTAGATCGACAGGCCGAGTTTTGATCGCTTGAGCGGTATCCAGATGATGCACAGGCAGACGACAAGAAGCACCAGCGCCTTCGGTATCCAGGCAGAGATTTCTGGCAAGCCCAGGATCGCGACGGTGCCGACGATGGTCGCCCGCAGCCATTCGGCGACCGCGCCGCCGGGCGCGCCGAGGACCAACAGCGCCGCGCCCTGCAGGACGAACAGGGTGGCCAGCGTGACGACGATATCGGGCACGCGAGTGACGACGATCAGCATGCCGTTGACGGCGCCCAGCACCAGCCCCATCGCCAGCACGAACGGAACGACAAAAAGCGCATATTCCTCGCTGGCGCCGTCCATCATCGAGGCGGCGGTGACGCTGGTCAGCGCCATCATCGCGCCGACGGAAAGATCGATGCCGCCGGCGATGACGACAATCGTCTGGGCGGCCACGGCAAAGGCGTAAGGCAGCACCGCGCGCACCAGCGAGCCGAAATCGCCGCTGCCATAGCCCGGCTGGATGAGCCTGGTGATCACCAGCAGGACCGCGAACAGGACAAGCAGGCCGGCGACCCAGCCCTGACGGCGGACGAGGCGGGTCAAGGTTTCGCCACCGGGCTCGAGTGGATGTCGGCAAGGATGCCGACGTCCACCTTGGCGCCGCGCGGCAAGCCGTAGGCGGCGCGCATCAGTGCCGGTTCGTCGGCGAGTTCGACGGGGAAGACATCGGCGACACGCCCGCCAAAGATGACGATGACGCGATCGCAGACACGCTGCACCTCCTCGAGCTCGGATGTATAGAACAGCACCGACTTGCCCTGGTCGGCGAGTTCGCGCAGCAGCTTATAAATCTCCTGCTTGGTGCCGACATCGATGCCGCGCGTCGGGTCGAAGCAGAGGATGGTCTGTGCCTCGGCGGCGATCCAGCGGGCGATCGTCACCTTCTGCTGGTTGCCGCCGGACAGCCGCTGCACCTCGCGCTGGGCGCGGGTGTCGATCTGCAGACGCTCGATTGCGCTGACGACCCTGGAGCGTTCCTGCGCCATGTTGATCGGCCCCCAGTTGCGCAAGGCGGCGCTGAACGGGAGCGCGATGTTTTCGCGCACCGAGCGCTGCATGGTCAGCGCTTCGGTGCGGTCGCCGGGCACATAGGCGATGCCAGCGCGGATCGCATCGGCCGGATGCGCGAATTTCACCGGCTGCCCGTCCACTTCGATGGTGCCGCCGGACGGCCGGATCGAGCCGGCAAGCGCGGCGAACAGCTCGTCCTGGCCTTGCCCCTCGAGCGCGACGACGCCCGCGACTTCGCCGTTCACCAGATCGAACGAGACGTCGTTGAGCTTGGTGCCGACACGAAGGTTCGCCACACCGAGGCGTGGACGGCTATCCCCAGGCGAAGCGGCCTGGCTCGCCTGGCGCGCCGCCACGCGCGTCTTTTCGACCTTGGCGCCGAGCATCATCTCGACGATGCGCTCCTCGACGCCCGGCTCGATGTCGACGACGCCGACGGTCTCGCCGTCGCGAAGCACGGTGGCGCGGTCGCAAAGCGCCGATATCTCGACAAAACGGTGGGAAATGAAGATCACCGATCGGCCGCTGTCGCCCTGGCGGCGAACGACCTCAAGCACCTTTTCGGCCAGGTTCGCCGGCAGTGCTGCGGTCATCTCGTCGAGCAGCAAAACGTCGGGCTCGACCGCCAGCGCGCGCGCCAGATCGAGCACCCGCAGCACGGCCAGCGGGATGTCGCG
This sequence comes from Mesorhizobium sp. WSM4845, assembly GCF_055811455.1. Taxonomy (NCBI): domain Bacteria; kingdom Pseudomonadati; phylum Pseudomonadota; class Alphaproteobacteria; order Hyphomicrobiales; family Phyllobacteriaceae; genus Mesorhizobium; species Mesorhizobium sp. WSM4845. The sequence continues at coordinate 13,840 of NZ_JBVVQA010000015.1, read as the reverse complement.
CGCGATGTCGCGGATGTCGAGGTCGGGAATGCCGAGTTCGCGCACCCAAGCGCGGAACGGCTCGACCGGCGTGTCGGTCAGGCGAAGGTTGGAGGCGACGTCGAGATCGGGAATGAGCGACGGTTCCTGGTAGACGGGAAGCAGGCCGGCGCGGCGCGCATCGGCGGGCGAGCGCACGTCGCGCGTCTCGCCGCGGATCAGGATACGTCCGGCATCGGCGCGGATGGCGCCGGTCAGGATTTTGACCAGCGTCGATTTGCCGGCGCCGTTGGCGCCCATCAGCGCGTGAACCTCACCCGGCAGAACTGACAGCGACGCGTTGCGCAGCGCCACCACTGCGCCGTAAGTCTTGACGACGCCGGTGGCGTCCAGGAGCGGGTTGGTGGTCAAAATCGCGTTGCTCTCGTTGCAAGTTGTCTAAAATGGCGATCCTGCCTTCTCCCCTTGTGGGAGGAGGTGGCCTCGCGAAGCGAGGTCGGATGAGAGGTGTTCCAGGGAACACCAACTTCTCATTCCTTCCAGCACCCCTCATCCGTCTCGGCGCTGCGCGCCGATCCACCTTCTCCCACAAGGGGAGAAGGCAGAAGCGCGGCAGCGATTACTCGCCAGGGCCCTTGCAGGCGATGATCTGCTCCTTGGTGTAGGTGGTCCATTCCGGAATGGAGATCGAGACCGGCCATTCCGGGCTCAGCGACGGATCGGCGACGCCCTTCAGTTTGGCCTTGCCCTCTTCGGTGGCGTTCTCCCACAGCTGCGGCTCGACGAGAACGGTCTGCTCCGCCGGCTTCTTGCCGTTCAGGATCTGCAGGGCCAGGGTCACGCCAGCGCCGCCGATCGAACCAGGATTGGTCACCGCCGCGCCGACAAGGCCTTCGACCGAGTTCAGCTGGCCGACGAAGCCGGCATTGTCGGCGCCGACCACCGGCACCAGCGGCGTCTGCGACTCGACCAGCGCATCGACGATCACATTGTCGATGCCCGAGGTCCAGATGCCGTTGAACGGCGATCCGGTGGCGATGAAGTCGAGGATCTGCTGCTTGCCCTGGTCCTGCTGCCAGCCGGTGAAGACCTCATGCACGACCTTGACGTCGGGGAATTCGGCAAGCGCCTTCTTAAAACCCTTGTCGCGGTCGCTGTCGGCCGAGGCGCCGGCGGCGCCACGCATATAGACGACGTCGCCCTTGCCGCCGATCTGCTGGAACAGCCATTTGGCGCCGAGATAGGCATACTGTTCCTGGTTGTTGGAGATGATGTAGGCCGAAGGCTCGGTGACCGCCTGGTCGACGGCGACGACGACGATGCCGGCCTTGGTGGCTTCCTCAAGCGCTGACTTGATGCCGGCGGGATCGGCCGGGTTGACGACGATGGCGTTGACCTTGGCGCTGATCAGGTTGCGGATATCCTCGAGCTGGCCGGCGGCGTCGGTGTTGCGATGGGCGATGTTGAGCTTGGTGACCTCGCCGGAGGCAAGCGCCTGCGCCTTGATGGCGCAGATCATCTCCTCGCGCCAGCCATTGCCCTGCACCGTGTTGGAGACGCCGATCGTGTATTTGGCTTCAGCGGACGAGATGCCCACCGAAGCCAGAAACGCCGCGCCGGCAAGCAGCGGGACCATTGCCAGATATTTTTTCATTTCAGTCTTCCTCCACCTTGTTTTCAGTTCAGTTCGAAAGAGGCCTCATTTCACGAAGGGGCGCAGCACGTCGCGGGCGAGCAGAAAGCCGCGCTTGACGTCGTCGTCGCTTCCCTCAAAGCGCCGGTCCTCGTGTTCGATGATGATGGCTCCGTCGTAGCCGGCGCGGTAGAGGCCGGAGAAGATCACATTCCAGTCGACATCGCCAAGCCCCGGCATGCGCGGCACCTGCCAGCCCATGCCGGCCGAGAGGATACCGCGCTCGTAAAGGCCATCATGATCGATCATCAGGTCCTTGGCATGGACATGCAGCATGTACGGGCCGAATTCCCTGATGAAGCGGGCCTGGTCGATCATCTGCCAGACCAGATGCGACGGGTCGAAGTTCATGCCGACGTCGCCGCCCCATGCCTCGAGGATGCGGCGCCAGATATAGGGCGAATAGGCGATGTTGTGGCCGCCCGGCCATTCGTCGTAGCTGAAGATCATCGGGCAGTTCTCAAAAGCCAGCTTGACGCCGTTGTCGCGCGCATGGGCGATGATATCGGGCCACAGTTTGAGTGCCTCTTGCCAGTTGGCGTCGATGGTTTTTGAGGCGTCGCCGCCGCAGAAGGTGTTGACGACAGGCACGCCCATATGGCTCGCCAGCACGATCACCTTCTTCAAATGATCGACGACGGCCTTGCGGTGGGCGGCATCGGGATGCAGCGGATTGGGATAAAAGCCGAGGCCGGAGATCGACAGGTTCTCTTCCGCCAGTGCGGCGGCGATTTCCTTGGCCTGCGAGGTCGAGGTCGAGGCGGCGTCGATATGGCTGGTGCCGGCATAGCGCCGGGCTGCGCCTGAGGATTTCGGCCAGCAGGCGATCTCCAGCGCCTCGAAGCCGGCAGAACTTGCCCAGTCGGCAACCTCGCCAAGCGGGGTGTCGGCAAACGGTGCGGTGAGCAATCCGAGCTTCATGTGGCCCTCCCGTGGTTCACGACCGGCCTACTATGCCGATTGTGCAGGCCGCTTCAACCGTGTCGCCGCCGGCAATGCGCAAACCTGTCTGACGAATGCCATCGGATCGTCGCAGAGCAGGCCATCGTGAGCGGCTGTGACAGCCGTGCGGAACGGCTGGATTTAGTTAGGCGTCTGACAACAGCAGGACTTCCCTTGGCTAGGCACCAGCCCACTCCCGCAACGACCTGATTCTGCTCTTGTGAGGCGATTTCGGTCGAGCTAATGATGTGTCGGGCTTAGGGGTTTGAAGTGACTGACATCATCACATTCGTGGTTGCTGGCGCGTGGGCGGCAGTTGGATTTGGCGTGATCTGGTACGTCAGAACGAGACCGCCTATCCCTGAAGGTCACGAGGACCCCGATCTGCGAGAATGGCTTGATGGCCAGGTTTAAAAGCCCCAAGCTCAAAGCCCGCCAGAGCGCGTTCGGGGTACGCCGCTACAGCTATCTTCTTGATTTACTGGAGTAAATTTCCGCTGGTGGAGCTGAGGTCCACCGAACTAACGTTTCATGCTGTTCCGCACCGTCCCCTGCCGCTTTGAAAATATTGGGCTTTTGGATTTATTTGTCTCGCACTGTCCCGCCCCGTCCCGTACTATCCCCACTTCGAAGTGGGGACAAAAGTGGGGACGATGGCCCGAGCGCTGCACAAACTCTCTGATGTAGCCGTGAAAGCGGTAAAGGCTTCCGGCCGCCACAGTGACGGGGGCGGCCTTTACCTATGGGTTTCGCCTTCGGGCTCTAAGTCATGGCTGTTCATGTGGGCTCGCGACGGCAAGCGCCGGGAGATGGGCTTGGGCGCCTATCCCACCGTCTCGCTCGCCAAGGCCAGGGCGAGGGCTGCGGACTGTCGGTCAGCGGTTGAGGAAGGGCGCGATCCGATTGCAGAGAAGGCAAAGGAAGCCGAGCCGACCTTTGGCGAGTGCGCCGACAAGTACATCGCCACCATCAAGTCCGAATGGCGGAATGCCAAGCACGAATACCAGTGGAATCAGACGCTCACCAGTTTCTGCGAGAGTATCCGGCCGAAGCGGGTTTCGACAATCACAACCGAAGACGTTCTAGAAGTTCTGGCGCCCATCTGGCAGGCCAAAGCCGAGACCGCATCGAGGCTTCGCGGGCGTATCGAGCGCGTTCTAGAGTTCGCAAAGGTGAAGGGCTGGCGCTCTGGAGAAAATCCAGCCGCATGGCGTGGCAATCTCCGAAACCTCCTGCCCAAGCGCCAGCGGCTTCAACGCGGCCATCAGCCGGCAATGCCGTATGCTGAAATCCCCGCGTTCACGGCCCGCTTGCGGAAGGCAGAAGCCATGGCGGCCAGAGCGCTGGAGTTCACGATTCTTACCGTGGCTAGATCCGGCGAAACGCTTGGCGCTACCTGGCCGGAAATCGACTTCAAGGGCAAGCTCTGGAACGTGCCCAAAGAGCGCATGAAGGCCGGCGCCCCGCATACCGTTCCGTTATCGGTCGAGGCCCTGGCGATTTTGAAAGCCCTGCACGAGCAACGGCAGGAGGGCCAGCAATTTATCTTTACCCGCGACAGTGAGAATCCTCTGTCAAACATGGCCATGATGATGTTGCTTCGGCGCATGAAGCAGACGGAAATTACCGTTCATGGCTTCCGTTCTGGTTTCCGGGATTGGTGCGGCGATGCCACCAGCTTCCCGCGTGAGGTCGCGGAGGCTGCCCTGGCCCATAAGGTCGGGGACGAAACCGAACGTGCCTATCGCCGGTCTGACGCCCTGGAGAAGCGCCGAAAGCTCATGCAGGCATGGGCCGATTATCTCAAGGCATCGAAAGCCAGCAATGTTGTGAAACTCAGAGGATGAAAAATTCTCAAATGCCCCAGAACCGGAACACTTAAAAGGTTCAAAAGGTCTAGTCGAAACCGCAGGGATAGGACGGCCATCCGAGAAGCCGGGACAGCACCTTCGGTTTCCCTGCGGCCCTCAAGGTGCATCGCGAAGGTGCTGCGGGCAATGACTGAACGTCTGAACTGGGCAAATGAAAAGTCTTGGCCCCCTAAAACGCCAGAATATGCTTTCGCTGCAGAAGCGTTAGACGCCGTTGGGGCGCTGCACTTCGGCTCCGCATGGACAGGGCGAGAACTGCAAACGCAGATGTCCGCACATAATCCCCCACGCCTTCCGGCGACCTTCGATGCCACCCGGAGCAGCCTAGAGACCGCAAAATCGTTGATCCGGATATACTGCCCTGAAATAGAGACCCCGCAAACGGTTTCGGAGGAGCATTGGAGTTTGGCACTTGATGCTTTCGAGCGGGACAGGGCGGCGCGGTCGAGGTTTCGCGAAGCCAAAGAAGTTTTCCGTGAACACTGTGCTTGGGGGCGCCTTGTCGCCGCCTGTATGTTGTCGAGCGGCGAGGCCATGAAGGTTGAGAAGGAGCGCTGGAATAACCGAGAGCAGGCCATGAAATGGCTTTGGGATTGCAGCGTCCCCTCGAACTATGGCCACGATCGTCATCCGCTGTTTGTCAGAATGGACACGCTGACTGCGCTGGTTAACCCGCTCGGGACGAGCCCGTCTGCGACGGAACCGGCCAAGGGGTATAGGTCCAAGTATCTGCGGTTTCTGCTTGCCGCTGCCGATTCCCTCAACGTTAAGCCGGATGACAATAGGACGCGCAAGCAAGTTGCGAATGATATTCTCACCTTTGCGCGCGGGGTAGCCGATACAGACATCAGCCAAATCAGCCCAACGATGGCCGATAACATGGCAACCATCCTGCGCGAGCCGGAAGCGGGCGGAGGCAAAAACTCTCCCCGCTATAAGAAAAAATAGGTTCTGCACCCCCTCGCTTGTGGCATTTAAAAACAATGGCTTAGCTATGGGGGGCTCGCTTTTCTCCGCTTGATTGCGTCAGAAGCGGCGGTGCACGGCGCTGATACCGCCATCACTGCGCATGGGAATACATGGGGACTGTCCTAGACGAAATCGTGTCTTGGAATGCGCGCTGGCCGGTCAGCCAGCAAGGGAAAGGATACTCCCTCCAATGACCGCAATCTCAGTTGACATCGCCAGAGCCGTGAACATCTCCGGCATAAGCCGGAGCGGCCTCTACAAGTTGTTCAAGGCGGGGAAAATCACACCCCGAAAGAATGGCAAGCGGACGCTCGTATTAGTTTCCGAGCTTCAGAGCTACGTCGAATCCCTTCCGAAGGTGGGGGGATAAGACGATGACCCTACAAATGGAAACGGCCAGCCTGGCAGGGCTGACCGGTCCGGTAGTCTCAAAAGGTGTCGCGCCTCAGGATTACCAAAACCGCACCGATCTCGCAACAAGCTTCGACTATGCCGCTGCAAACAAGACGGCCCGTTTTCGCCTTCGGATCGAAACGGCTCGTCTTGTTTGCACCCTCTCTGGTTTGGGAGGCGCATCATGAGCCGCCCCAAGGATAAGATCTGGGTTCGCGCCAAGGTGCTGCCCGATGGCGAGCCGATGACCATCTATGGCCGTGAGGCTTGGTGCCTTCGCAGGCTGATCGAAGCCGGCGAAAAGGGCTGCACGCCTATCGAGCAACCGGCTCCCCGCTGGTCTGCCTACGTGCACGACTTGAAGCACAAGTTCGGAATTGTGATTGATACCGTCCACGAGGCCCGCGCTGGCCCCTATGCCGGTTCTCATGCCCGGTACGTGCTCCGCTCCTTGGTGGCCATCATCGAGGACAGCGACAGCGAGAGGGCCGCGGCATGATGACCCCCGATGACCTCCAATTCCTCAAGTCGATATCTGCCCGGATTGGGGGATGCTGAAGATGCGCGAATTCTCAAAAATCAGCCCGAAGGTGTGGCGCTCAAAACGGTTTCGCGCACTGCCGTCTGACGATGCTCGCTTTCTGTTGCTGTTCTTCCTGACCAGTGAACATCAGACCAGTGCGGGCTGCTTCAGAATGCCTGATGCCTATGCTGCGGCGGACCTGGGTTGGCCGATTGAACGCATGCAGACGGCTCGTCAACATCTTATCGAGGGCGACTTGATCGCCTTCGATATCGCGACGGACGAGTATTTTGTTGTTGGCTGGTTCGGGCATAACAAACCGATGAATGCCAGCCATCAGAAGTCGATCGTTCGCGTCGTCTCTGATGTCGAAAGCGACGCGGTCCGCGAGGTCGCCGAGACCGAACTTCACCCCGCTCTGATCCCGAGCACCGTCGAAACACTCGGCAGCGCCAGACTTGGAAATTCATCCTACATGACTAGGAGGGCCTCATGAGAGGACACGATGGGGACACTGTGTCGAGACCTTGTCGACATAAGGAGACTGAGACGGAGACAGTTACACGAGACGGAGAAGAGACTGGAACCGAGACTTTTACAAAGAAGAAGACTTTTACTGAGACCGTCAAAATAGCGAACGAAGGCGTTCCCTTATCGTTGGCAAGAGGCTTTGGAGGGAAGAAAGGACGCAAGCTTTCAAGGGCAGCGCTCTACGACCTCAAGGCATCAAGAAAAGAATGCCGCTCCTACGAATGGCCAGAGCCGCTGTTCGCCTTGCGGGAATGGCTTCGCAAGCACGGCGTCGATGTCGGCGCGCTCAAGAGCGAACGGCAGGCGCTATGGCTGGCAATAAGGCTTGGCCGCCAGGGCAAGAAGATGCCGCATCGGCTGGCGCCGCTGTTCCCTGCCCTCTTGAAGGTGCAGCGCACGCTCTGCCCGGTGAAAACAGCACCCCCGCAGGGCCGGCTATTTGCGCCGACGAAAGAGCAGGGAACATTCGGCCCGGCATCGGCTGTTCGATCGGTAAGCATCGCGGCCTATCTGGAGGAAAAGGCCTCTGCGCAGGACGGGGGCCGCCATGGATAAATCAAAGCCTCTCACCCTTCAGCAGGCGGCAGGCATCGCCGGGGTTTCGCCCGATACGATAGCCCGGTGGTGCAAACGGTATGGGATCGGGAAGCAGCTTCACAGCAAGGCGCCGTGGCGGGTAGATCCAATCGGCGTAGGTATTGTTGCGGCGGGCGATGCAGAGGCATTAGCGGATTACCAGTCTCGCCGCTAACGTTTTGACCCTTTTGGGAGATTCTTAGCTTCCCGGGCGAGAGATGCGATATTTTCAGACGCTGCAGACTGGCGGTCAATCCGGCGGCGTTCATCAAACTTTTCGTACTGCCTCTCGGCAAGCTTCTTCGCGTCGCTAGCCTTCACAGAGCCACCGCCGCGCAGGAGATTTCGGCCCAGCTGTTGCAGTTGTTGGTCAAGAAGATTTTGTGCGTCCTGCATCACCACCAGGCGACCTATGTCGAGTTGGTCCTCAAAAATGTCGAGTAAGATGGTTGTAAGGCGGTTCAGCTCCTTGATCTCGCCCTCAGCAAGGAAGTTCTTCGATACGCAAACGTCCGTTTTTCGGATGTTGTCGTTCGGCCACGTCTGCAATCCCATGTTTGCGACCTTGTGATCCGCTCGGGACGCGACTATTTCGGCTGGCGTACGTGAAGTCACCGCGTAGACCAGTTTTGCCTGTGTTCTTTGGTAGAACTCGCGAGCGGTTTCGGTCGTCCCATCGTAGTCCTGGCACATAGCGCAGATGCTGCGGAGCTCGCGGTAGACGTTGGCTTCATCCGATCGGATGTCACGAATAATTTCACGAAGCTCGGCTATTCTGCTGGCGCTATCAGGCTGCTTCAGACGGGGAGCATCTACAACGAACCCCTTCTTAGCAAACTGGACCAGCACACGTGTTGCCCAGCGCCGGAAAATTGTCGCCTGGGCAGAGGAGACTCGATAACCAACTGAAATCACGGCATCCAGATTGTAGTGCTCGATCTGGCGTTCAACTTTTCGGGCACCCTCCTGTCGAACTTGTGCAATCTTTGCACTTGTTGCATCGGCATCCAGCTCGCCTTCAGTGTACACGTTAGCTATGTGCTTGGTGATAACCGAGCGATCCACGCCAAAAAGCTGCGCGATTTGGGCTTGGGTCATCCAAAGCGTTTCGCCTTCATAGCGGATGTCGAGCCGCAAACCTTTATCGGTGCCATAGACGAGAAATCGGTCGCCCGTCAGAGCATCCTCAACGAGGTGGACGGGCTCATCGTTATCGTCGGCCATCAAAACACCATCCGAATCGGTTAAACGAGAACAATATAGCAACTTCTCCCACATTGCCGATAATGCGGAACGCCAGCAATAGCCTAGGCTGATACATTTCCTGTGTTCGTCACAGGAGAGTTTCCCATGCGCCTCAGCGCAGCGATGATCGAGAATATCCGGCTTCGTGTTACGCCCGAAGAGAAGTCTGCACTTCGCGCCGCAGCAATGAGGCGAGGCCTCACGCTATCGGAGTACATTCGAGAAGCAGCTTCGCAAGCCTCTCAGCGGGCAGCAGCGTAGCATGTCCCACTTTGCCGCCCCGCCAATGACCCTCATGCAGCTTTGGCGCCTCCACAGGGCCGAATGCAGGAGCATTGGCTCAATCGTGGCTGACGCCCGTGCCGGCACCCTTTCCGGCGTCGAATCCCTTCCCAGCGGCTTCGGTTTCAGCGTGACCGATCAACGGTCGGCTCTGGCTGCCATGCAGCACGGCCCTATGGTGAGGCACTAATGACAGTCGTTCCGATGCCCAAGAGAGGCAAGACGGCAAATCCGGTTGCAAAGCCGTATGAGCCGACAGCGCGGGAACTTGCATCACAGGCCGCCTACGCTAAGCGCCGCGAGAACAGGCGTCCGATTCCGCAAATAAAAGTGTCGATGAGCGACGATGGTGGTAAGCGCATCGCTTCGATCGCGGTGGATCACCCTGACCCCGCACTCGGCTATGAGCTACTGGCCGAAGCCATAGGGGCCGATAGCGGCACTTTCCTTGCCGGCACTCTCGATTCACTGGCCAAGGCTGCTCAGGTCGGCTCCGTGGTACGTGAGGGTGAAATGAATTATGCCCTTTCCATGGTATGCGGGCTCCGACCAAAGGACCAGATCGAAGCGACTCTTGGTGTCCAGATGGCTGCCATTCACATGGCCACGATGAATACCGCTATGTGCATGGGACAAGCTAAGACGTGGGAATTGAAGGAATCGCAAGAACGGGCATTAAACCGGCTCGCCCGTACATATGTGGCCCAGGTTGAGGCTCTGAAGCGTTATCGCAGCAAGGGAGAGCAGCGCGTGATTGTCGAGCGCGTGAACGTTGAAAAAGGCGGCCAGGCCATCGTCGGCAACGTCGCCCATGGGGGCGGGGTAGGTGAAGAAAAATGATCGATAACCCCATGAACCGCGCACCGCGTTGTCACGCTCGCAGCAAGCGCAGCGGAATTGGCTGCAAAGCTCCGGCTGTACGTGGCCATCGCGTCTGTCGCTTCCATGGCGCTGGCGGCGGAGCACCCAGAGGCGCCGCTCATGGTCTCTACCGTCACGGGCGATTCACTTGTGAAGCGATCGAGCAGCGCAGAGAGATTTCCGCGCTGATTGCGGAGGCGCGGGCGGCGGCCGCGGTGATATGAGTTTGGACCTACTTCGCCAATCATCCAGTGAAGTTATCGCCGACGCTTTCGCCAAGTCTACCAAACATTCCGGCCCCTTTGGTACGAAATCGTACATTGTTTTTTTCCGGGAAGGTGCAACAAATGGCAGCTTGGGCAGCGGCTCGGGGAGACCCTCGGGTGAACGTTAAGACGACCAACGGGCGCACAGTCGAGGACCTTGTTACAGAGGTCATCGTGGCAGCGCCATACGGCGGAATCGTCTCCGTTAAGGCCACCATAGCAGCGGTGCGCGAAGATGGCCCCCATTGGGAAGTGACCGACTGTGATCTGATCGAGCTTATCGTGGCAGCGGCTCCGGCATTTGGGCGCGCGGTAGCCTTCGACCAAAGCGAATGATCCTCTAATGGCTCCCGGTTGATCAGCCAGTCCTTAGCGCTCAGAAATTTGTTCCAAACATTCCGACCAACCAACTACCGGAACAGAAGATACCGGGGGGACATTTAGATAAGAGGACGTTAGCAACCCATTGTTGAGGAACCTCTTATGAACCCGACCGAATTGCAGGCGATCAGCGACACGCTGATGCGGGTAGTGACGCCAGAGATGACACCGAAACAGCTCCTGAAGGCTGCAAAGAAGGAGCATCCGGAAGCGTCGAAAAAGGACATCGCCCGTGCGGCGTTCTTCTCGATTATTTCCAACGCTGATCAAGACATCGGCAAGTCCAGGAATTTGCAGGCCTTTGCGTTGGCGGAGCGAACCCAACAATCTGATTAAGATTTGATGGTCGACATACGTGGCCCTAGGTCCCAAAACATTCGTGACTTCTAACGGAACCATTCCGTGACCTGCGAGTTGCGGCTCGGGCGGGGTTGGGACATGCCGACATGGCAGAGCGTGATGCAGCGGGCCATAAGACCCTTGCCGACGCCGTTCGGGAGCTGATCGGCACCGAAGACAATCGTCATCACGTACACAAGCTGCTTGGGCTGGAGGTCGAACCAGAACTGCCGCCAACGCTGGCATCATTGCTTGAGGCGATCGGCAAGGCCGGTCGGGACGAAACTCCATAGCTGCCCTGACGGGTCCTGCCAAGGGGGAGCCCGCCGCCGTTGAGGGAACAACGACGGACCCCACAGCGGATGCATTCCACGGAGAATCTACCGCCGCGATTCTAAACCCGCGCGGGCCTACATCGATCGATGATCTACCGGATTAACTGGGAACTAGTCGCCATGCTGCTCGCCGCGGCCTTCATTCTGGCGTTGTGCCTGCGTCCTTAGCTTGCGGGCTCAGGTGGTTCTACCTCGGCTTCATTGCCGGGGGCTTCTGCGTCCTTTTCGAACTGCGTTGCGGATGGCAGAGGACTAAGCCAGCTTTCGCGACGTACGGTCCAGAGTTCGTATTCGGGTGTTAGGTCCGATGGTACCTCGTCGAGGGCCCCGATCATAACCTCCACTTCGTCGTCGCGGATCGACGGCACGCGTCCGCCGCAAGTCGAGCAGAAGCTTCTGCCCGCGTACGTACTGGTGAAACCCGTCATTTGCTCAAATGCCCCTCGGGGCCACACTGCAAACGCAGAGAAAATCGACCCGCTGGCTTTGCGGCAGTCGCTGCAGTGGCAAATGCCAACCCGAAGCGGATCGCCGGTCACGCGAAACGTTACGCCGCGGCAAATGCAGCTACCAGTTCGAACTTGCGCGACTTGGTCCACCACGAGCGTTCTCCCGACCGCTTCAACGGCAAGGAGGGCGAAAACGTTCCACCTTCCCCAAAGGGCCGCCGACCGGTCTCTCAACCCGGCTCCTTCCGTCGGCGCTTTTTGCGAACGCTGATCAAGACATCGGCAAGTCCAGGAATTTGCAAGCGTTTGCGTTGGCGGAGCGAACCCAACGCCGGCTTCATCTATTTGGCCGATGCGCTGTCTAGAAGCTGCCCTAGTCGGTCGGCAGCGGAATCTTGGCAGAGGGTATGGGCGACCGGGAAACCTTCCTCTCGTTAAAGGCATAGCGCCGCAATAAGCCGCCGTGCCGGAAGTGCCAAGCGCCCGGCTCCTGCAATTTCCGAGGTCCTAGTGAGGGTGGAACTCTAGAGAGTTCTAAAAATTGTCTGTGACCAGTGGGCATGGCCCTCCGCTTGCCCGCTGCAGGTCGGGCCCTTAACCCGATCGGGCCCGCGCTCTCCGCCAGAGGCGCGGGCTTTTCGGTTGACAGCCCGAAGCTCGTGGCGCCGTGCCGAAAGGTGCGGCGGGCTTTTGCGTTTGGAACAAAGGCTTGAGACAACAGTTTGGGCATTTGCAGCATGTTCTCGCAGACCAATGCTGCGAGGTCGGATAGCACCCTCCGATCAGCCCGCGTCCTCTCCCTCCTGGGCGCGGGCTTTATTGCCCGCACGGAACATCAGGCGCGGGTGTGCGTTCGCCGGCATGAAGCAACTTCTCAGCGAAATGGCCGCTTTGGCACATCCGGGCTTTTGGGCCGCGTTGGCGGTTGTTCTGGTTCCCTACGCCATCGGTGTCGCACTGCTGGTCTGGGTGGCTGGTTGACGGTTGATTGTGTCGTTCCCGACAGCCGCCCTTTCCCTTCCCACGCCGTTGGGGTTCGCGTCTTTGTCAAAATTCTACATTAGAAGCTTGGAACATAAGTGAGGCAGAGAACATTGTTGGCGCCATGGACAAGAACGATGGCGACAATCTTCCTGAGTGGTTTCCGGGCGACCTGCCCGAGGATCCAGTGATCCGAGCCGATATCGCGAAAAGAATTTCGAGAGAAACTGAGAGTAAAGTTGGGCCGCACGGTTTGGTGGTCACGAAGGCCAGGCGGGATCGCAATCTGGTCGAGGAACTGGAAGAAACTGACGCCGCCCTCGACAGCCAACCGTCCGTAGTTCCGTTTTTCCTGGTTCTGTATGCGCTCTCAATGCTGGGCTTGGTAGGGTACGCCATCGCTAGTTGGTATCTTACATAGCGCGCTTTGAGTTTCCGTTGCGCCGTCGCGCGATTGGGAACAAGCGCGAGATAGGGAAGTTTGGCGTGAGGAGCTTTCCTATGGCTGACGAACAGGATATGGCACCGAACAACATTGATTTCGTCGTTCGACGCTTGGTCAAAGAAACCGGCATCACCGAAGAACAGGCCCGAGAGCTTATCTTGTTCCTGGGGCTCCATTGGGCATCGCTGCTCCGGGAAGCAAAGGCCCTAGCTGCCAAGCGGTAGGCGGCTTTTTGTCAGACATAAAATTGGCACCTGGTGAAGGCGTCCTAGCCCGCTGTGCCCAAAAGGTGCGGCGCGCCTTTTTTGTTGTCCGGGATGTCCTGAATCGTATTATTTGCGCAGAACGTTTGCCGGAGGGGGTGGTATGCCGATTAATCGAAAGGCTAAAGAATTTGGCGTCTTCAGTGCGTCCGAAGTAGCTACGCTGGGCCGCGTGTTCGACCGGCTCAAGAGGGAGGGCGACTCCGAACATCTACGTGAGGCTCTCGCGTCCCGGATCCTGGCAAATTATACGGCCGGTATCACTGACGAGGACGAACTTGTCTCAGCGTCAAAGCTGCCGTTAGGTCGGTAGACGCAACGCAAATTAGGCCCCCCAACAGCCCCGACGAACGTTCATGCAACCACCGCCATGTCTTCGCGTTTAGCCTCTTCAATTCTAGAGAGCGACCAAAGATGCCGGCGTTTATACCGATTACAATTGACCTGCCACGGGTAATTTCCTCCATCTGAGATTAGAGTCCGGCCTCGATTGAAGGACGGACTGATGAAGAGAAA
>NZ_JBVVQA010000014.1:62886-157465 GCF_055811455.1 Mesorhizobium sp. WSM4845 | reverse complement strand
GAAGACGTGGTCGGCGTGATCCAGTACGAGTTCGTCGACTGGCGCGAGCGCAAATCGGCGAACGCCATCCTGGACGAACTGCGCGGCGTCATGGCCGGCATTCCCGGCGTCGACGTCGAGGTTCGCGTGCCCGAGGCCGGCCCGCCCACAGGCAAGCCGATCCAGATCAGGCTGTCAGCCGTCGACCCGAAAGGTCTCGACGACAAGGCGCGCGCCGTCGCCGCACGCATTGCCAAGGTGCCCGGCGTCATCGACATTTCCGACGGCCTGCCGCCGCCTGGCGTCGACTGGGCGCTCGACGTCGATCGCGCCAAGGCGGCGCAATACGGCATCAGCCCGACGTCAGTCGGCACGGTGGTGCAACTGGTGACGAACGGGCTGAAGCTCAGCGAATACCGGCCGGCCGGTGCGGACGACGCCGTCGACATCAGGCTGCGCCTGCCCGAGGACCGGCGCACGCTGTCGACCCTCGACGACCTCAGGGTGCAGACGTCGCAAGGGTCGGTGCCGATCTCGAATTTCGTCGTGCGCAAGCCCGAGCCGACGGTCGGCATCCTCAACCGCATCGACGGCGCGCGCACCGTGGTCGTCCAGGCCAATGTCGCCGCCGGCGAGCAGGTCGCTTCTGTCCAGCAGCAGGTCAGCCAGGCTGTCGCCGAAGTGGATCTCGGCAGCGGCATACGCTGGAAGCTTGCCGGCTCGAACGAGGACAGCGCCGAGGCCAGCGCTTTCCTCAGCAAGGCCTTTGGCGCGGCGATCTTCCTGATCTTCCTGGTGCTTCTGATGCAGTTCAACAAGTTCACCAGCGTCTGGCTGGTGCTGTCCTGCGTGGTCATGGCGACCGTCGGCGTGTTCCTGGGATTGCTGTTGACTGGAGAGGCGTTCGGCATCGTCATGTCGGGCATCGGCGTCATCGCGCTGGCCGGCGTGGTGGTGAACAACAACATCGTGCTGATCGACACCTACGACCGGCTGCGCGAAGAGGGCTGGGACAAGATGGACGCGGTGCTGCAGACTTGCCGCGAACGTGCCCGCCCGGTGGTGCTGACGGCGGTGTCGGCGATCCTCGGTGTGCTGCCGATCGCTTTCGGCCTCGGTCTCGAAATCTTCCATCACGAGACGACGATCAACGCGCCGTCGACGCAATGGTGGATTTCACTGTCCTCGGCGATCGTCTTCGGCCTGTCCTTCGCCACCTTGCTGACTCTGGTGGTGACACCGTCGATGCTGATGGTGTTCACGCGTAGCAAGAACAGCCGCTTCTATGCATTCTTCCGTCGGGTGTTCCGGCGCGGAACGCCAGCCAATGCGACTATGGAGACCTCCGCAGGGCCGGGCTTGCTCGACGAGCCGGCGATTGACTTCTCGAAGGCCGCCGAATAGGTCGCTCCCTTCAGCCCAGGTAGAAAAGGCCGCCGGGAACAACCCAGCGGCCTTTTGCATTGTCCTGTCATGGAATGCCTCAAAGCGGGGAGTTTCTCATGACGCTCAGCACCATTCTCATCATCATTCTGATCCTCATTCTGATCGGCGCGGTGCCGGCATGGCCTCATTCGCGTTCCTGGGGTTATGGTCCCTCCGGCATCGTCGGCGTCATCCTGATCGTGCTGCTGGTGCTGCTGCTGATGGGCAGGATTTGACCCGGAGTTGGTGCACGAATGCTACAGCGCTGCGCGTCCTTTTGGACTCACAGCGCTGTAGCATTTGATTTTGCGCATGGTCCTTTCCGAGCCTTCGGTTCGAAACGCACGTTTTCAGGCAGCTTTCGAAACGCCATCAATCGTGGCCACACCGATATCATCGAGGGCTTCTGCCACCGCCCTATCCAGCGGCGTATGCGGGATCGTGCCGAGGATGCTTTCCAGTCTTGCCGAGACCAACTGGTGTGGCTCGAAGCGGAGATAGGACATCGAGACGAGCTCGCGCCACATCGCCACGAACGGACTGCCGGCGCGCAACACCCACCACGGCATCGACGTCAGTTTCAACGTGCGCCCGAGCGCCTGCTCCGCGGCGGCCTTGATCTCCAGATCGGTAACGGCGTGGCCGGGAAAGTTCAGCGCCTCGTAGGTGCCGAGCTTGTCGAGATTCTCAGTCAGTCCGACGAAAGCCTTGGCCATATCAGGCAGATAGGCCCATTCATGCAGGAGATCGGCCGGCCCGGGGGCGGTATAGACGCCCTTGTCCATCTTGGCGGCCACCATCAGATCGAACCACGATCCGGTGCCGGTGCCGCCGAAGAAATCGCCGGCTCGCAGCAGAATGGTCCGCACTCGGCCTGCTTCGGCCTCGCGGCGGAAGAGGTCTTCCATGGCGACGCGGATGCGGCCCTTTTCCGTCGTCGGGTGGAATGGCGTGTCTTCGGTGATGACCGTCGGCATCGGCGAGCCGTAGTTGTAAACGCTGCCGGGAGCGAGGTGCAATGCGTGGTTCGCCCGGCACGCGGCCATGACGTTCTCGGCCATCGGCAGGCACTTGCCCCAGTCGGTATAGATCGGGTTGAGGCCGTTGAAGATGATGTCGACGCCTTCGGTGGCGCGGATAAGCGCTTCGCGATCGAGCCCGTCGCCGGTGACGGCCGCCGAGCCGATGAGTTCTGCCGTTATCTTGCCGCTGCGGGTGATGACGCGGACATCATAGCCGGCGTCGATGAAGGCCTTGGCAACCACGCGGCCGAGCCGGCCATTGGTTCCCAGAATTGCGATCTTGGTCATGTTTGGTTTCCGTGTTTGCGTTACGGTCACAATATGATCCGCCCGCAAACGAATGGAAATTGACTGAATCTGGCAACATGATATTCAGTTTTGAATGGAAATCGACTGGAATCTGATCAAGAGTTTCGTCACCGTGGCGGAAACCGGCAGCCTGTCCGCTGCCGCGCGCAAGCTGGCTGCAAGCCAGCCGACGCTCGGCCGCCATATTGCCGAGCTGGAGCAGGCGCTCGGCGTCACCCTGTTCCGGCGCGGGCGGCGCGGCTACGCGCTGACGGAAGCCGGCAGCACGCTCTACGAACGCGGCCGGGCGGTGAGCGAGCAGGCAAGCGCCTTTTCGCTATTGGCGCTGGGATCGGTCGAGGCGATCGAGGGCACGGTGCGCATTGCCGCCAGCGAGGTGGTGGCGGCCTATGTCCTGCCAGAGATGACGGCGCGGCTGGGTGCCGAGGAGCCCGGCATCGAGGTCGAGATCGTCGCGTCGAACCAGGTCGAGAATCTTTTGCGCCGCGATGCCGACATCGCTATCCGCATGGTCAAGCCGGCCCAGAACGAGGTGGTGGCGCGCAAGGTGGCAGACATTCCGCTCCGCGCCTGCGCGGCAAAATCCTATCTCGACCGGCGTGGCCGTCCGCGCGAACCCGGCGATCTTGCCGGCCACGACCTGATCGGCTTCGACCGCAGCGATGAGATCATTCGCGGCTTTGCCCAATTCGGTGTCCTGCTCACCCGCAATGCCTTCCGCTTCAGGACCGACAACCAAATCGTGCTGTGGGAGGCGGTGCGGGCGGGAAACGGCATCGGCTTTGGCCAGGAGCCGCTGGCCGACCGCGATCCGCTGGTGGAGACAGTGCTGCCGGGCCTCGGGCTGCCGACGCTGCCGGTATGGCTGGCCATGCACCGCGACGTACGCACCAGCGTGCGCATCCGCCGTGTCGCGGATTTCCTCTATGAGGAGTTGAAGCGCTATTCGGCCGGGGCCGCGTCAGGCGCGAATTCGGCGCGGTGAGCGAGCCCGGCCATCAAGAATACGACGACCAGCAGTCCCGACAAAGCGACAAAGATCGGACCGAAGCTTGAATGCTCGGCGATGAAGCCGATTGCCGACGGCGCCACCAGAATGCCGGAATAGCCCATTGTGGTGACGACGCTCATGCCGGTGCCGGACGACATGCCTTCCTGGTTGCCGCCGGCCGAAAACAGGATCGGCACCATATTGGCGATGCCGAAGCCGCAAAAGGCAAAAGCTGAGATGGCGAGCCAGGGCGAGGGCGCAAGACCCGCCACCAGCATGCCGGCAGCGGCGACAAGCGCCGAAACGCGCAATGTCGTCACGGCGCCGAAACGGTTGCGGACGCCGTCGCCAACGAAGCGCATGACTGCCATGACGCCGGAAAAAGCGGCGTAGGCCAAACCAGCTACGGCGAGGTCGGTGCCGAGTTCCTGTTGCAGGTAAAGCGCTGCCCAGTCGAGCACCGCACCCTCGGAGATCATCGTCATCAGCGCCATCAGCCCGACCAGATAGACCAGCGGATTTCCAGGCAGCGCGAACTTGCGATGCCCGATTACCCCCGAGGATGCTTGGACTGGCTTGTCCTCCGCGATCAGGTAGCGGACTGCCACTGCAATCACGGCGAAAGCGAGCGCCGTCACCACCGTCGCATGGGCGAGATGACCGTAATTCTGGATGGCGAGGCCACCGAGAGCGCCGCCGGCGAAACCGCCAAGGCTCCAGAAGCCGTGCGAGGACGACATGATGGCCCGGGACAAGCGCCGTTCCACCGTGACCGCATTGGCGTTCATGGCGACATCCATGCCGCCGATCGAACCGCCAAAGATGAACATGGCGATGGCCGCTAGCGGCACGTTTGGAGCCAGCGCCACAACCAGCAGCCCGAAGCTGCCGATGAGGCCGAACCAACTCAGCACGGTGCGCGACCCATGCCTGGAGATCAGGTGGCCGCACCAGGTCATCGCTGTGACCGCGCCGGCGCCGAACAGCAGGATCAGCAGGCCAAGCGTGAACTTGCTGATATCCAGCCGGGTCAGCACCACCGGGATCTGCGGCGCCCAGGCGCCGGTCAGAAAGCCATTGGCCAGGAAGATGGCCGCCACCGCCCATCGTCCACGAATGGCGGCCTGCATGCGGTTTAGCGTGTCCATCGTGTAGAATCCGATGCGAAAAATAGTTTCGCGCCGCAAATTAGATCGATTCAATCCTCAGTCAAGCGCTCGTTCTTGAAAAGTGCTTGGGCCAAACGGCTCGCTTGCACCCAGGTTGATGAAGCCGATCTGGTCGGGCTTTGTTCGACCACGATCTTATCCGAAAACCGGTTTCCACTTTCGGGATCGTGGTCTCAGTGATCCCTGGGGCGTCTTGCCTCGAACTCGGCCTTCTTGGCATTGGAGGCGTCGGTCTGGTTGAGCGCCTGCCATTCGGCATAGGGCATGCCGTAGATGATCTCGCGCGACTGGTCCTTGCTGAGATCGACACCCTCGGCCTCGGCGGCATCGCGATACCAGTTGGAGAGGCAATTGCGGCAGAAGCCGGCGAGGTTCATCAGGTCGATGTTCTGTACGTCCGTGCGTTCGCGCAGATGCGCGACCAGTCGGCGGAAGGCGGCGGCTTCGAAATCGCGTTTCTGCTCGTCGCTGAGTTCGGTCATGTGTTCTGGGCCTCCTTGGGCCTCCTTAGAGCGGCCCGGTGCGCGAGCCGAATCGTTTGACCCGATGTATATCGGGACGGCGATTGATCGCGTCAACGATCGGCGCCAGCCGTTCGGCCCAGGCGACCGCATCCTGCCGATCGGCGATCAGGTCCTGACGGATTTCGATCAGCGCATGGGCAAATCCGTTGACGATGGCATGTCTGAACATGGTGTCGCCGCGCAGCGCGCCGTCGTAGGGCTCATTGTCGCCGACGACAAGGCTTTTGTCCTCGGCGAGCATGTCGATCAGCGGTCGCGCCACCCGGTCGTCGCGATCCCACAAGATGCCAACATGCCAAGGGCGCACGAACCCCTGCATGAACGGGGTGAAGGAATGCACCGAAAGGATAAAGGGGGCGTTTGCGCAAGCCTGCGCCACCGAGGCGATCATGGCGCCGACCGCATCGTGGTAGGGTCGATAGAAGCGGTCGAGCCGCCTTTCACGTTCTTTCAAGGTAAGTGGATAATTCCCCGAAATGACGGTGCCGTCATAGAGTTGGCGGATCAGCGTCGGATCGTCTTCGCCGCGATTGGGATCGATCAGAAGTCGCGAAAAATTGGCGAGTACCGCCGGCACGCCGAGCAAAGCGGCCAGTTCGCGCGTCACCGTCTCGACACCGATGTCGTAAGCGATATGGCGGTCGAATTCCGCCGCCGGCAGGCCGAGGCTGCCATACTCGTCCGGCAGGTCGCGACGGGCGTGATCGGCCAGGAGCACGATGCCTCGCTTGCGATCGCCTTCGACGACGTCGAAAGGCGCGAAAACTGTGGATCGGGTCATCGGCGGGAAATGGTCTGTTCGCTGGCTTCGGGGGAGGATGGTATCCTCATTCCACGAAGGGGACGATTACGCAATGCCGTCGTTTGGCCACGGTTTCTGCGGAAATCTGGCAGAAGGCGACTGGCCGTGCGCCGAAGCCTTTCTAAATCGATTGGAATTGAGCGGGAGGGCGCGTTGACACGCGCCCGGACTTTTCCGAAAAGGGGCGTTGAGAGATGCAAATGTGGTTCTTGAGAGGTTTCAGGATGGGTTCCGCCGGCAGGCCGCGTGTGCCCTATGCCTTCGCCATGCCGTTCCTGACCTTCGCCGTTGGCCTCGCCGCGATGGTTGCTGCCTCGCCGGCGCGCGCCGATTTCCGTGTCTGCAACGCCACGCAGAACCTGGTCGGCGTCGGCATCGGCTATCGCGCCAAGGCCGGCTGGATCACCGAAGGCTGGTGGCACATCGAGGGTTCGAGCTGCAAGACGCTGATCGAGGGCCCGCTGTCATCAAGATTTTACTATCTTTATGCAGAAGACGCCGAGCGCGGCGGGCGCTGGGATGGTCCGATCAACATGTGCGTGGCCGAAAAAGAGTTCAAGATCGCCGGCGTTAGCGATTGCGTCGCCCGGGGCTTCCAGCGCGCCGGATTCCAGGAATATGACACGGGCGAGCAGGCAAGCTGGATGGTCCAGCTGACCGATGACCCCGCAACGGGGGGCGTTCCAGCCGCTCCGGGAACAAACAGTCAATGAGACGCAGCCGCAAGGTCAAGATACTCGCCACCATCGGTCCGGCCTCCTCCTCCGAGGACATGCTGAAGAAGCTTTTCGAAGCCGGCGCCGACGTGTTTCGCATCAATATGAGCCACACCGATCATGAATTGATGCGCACACTTGTCGGTCGCATCCGCACCGTCGAGAAAGCGGTCGGCCGGCCGATCGGCATTCTCGCCGACCTGCAGGGACCCAAGCTTCGGGTCGGCAAGTTTGCCAACGGGAAGGAGACGCTGACACTCGGCCAGACCTTCACGCTCGACGACAATCCCGAGCCCGGCAACTCGACCAGGGTCTATCTGCCCCATCCGGAAATCCTGAGATCGGTCGAGGCCGGTCACCGTCTTTTGATCGACGACGGCAAGCTCGAGCTGAAGGCGGTGGAGAGCGACGGACAGGCGATCGTCTGCACCGTCGTCGCCGGCACCAGCATCTCCGACAAGAAGGGCGTCAGCCTGCCCGACACCGACCTGCCGGTCGGCGCGCTGACCGAAAAGGACCGCAGCGATCTCGATGCTGTGCTGGCCACCGGCGTCGACTGGGTGGCGCTGTCGTTCGTGCAGCGGCCGGAGGATTTGGCGGAAGCGCGCAAGATCGCGCGCGGCCGGGCGCTGATCATGGCCAAGATCGAAAAGCCGCAAGCCGTCGCCAGGCTGGCCGAGATCATCGAACTTTCGGACGCACTGATGGTTGCCCGCGGCGATCTCGGCGTCGAAATGCCGCTCGAAGCCGTGCCCGGCATCCAGAAGCAGATCACCCGCGCCGCGCGCCGCGCCGGCAAGCCGGTGGTGATCGCCACGCAGATGCTGGAATCGATGATCACCGCGCCGGTGCCGACCCGCGCCGAGGTGTCGGACGTCTCGATCGCCGTGTTCGAAGGCGCCGACGCCATCATGCTCTCGGCCGAATCCGCGGCCGGCGCCTACCCGGTCGAGGCGGTGGCGATGATGAACCGCATCGCCAGCAAGGTCGAAACCGACCCGACCTATGCCGGCATCATCAATGCGCAGCGCTCGGAGCCGGAAGCGACCGGCGCCGACGCCATTTCGCTTGCCGCCCGCGAAATCGCCGAGACGCTGAAACTGTCAGCGATCATCAGCTATACGGCGTCCGGCACGACCGGCCTGCGCGCCGCGCGCGAGCGGCCGCAGGTGCCGATCGTCGCCCTGTCGCCGATCGTCAACACGGCGCGGCGGCTATCGCTTTTGTGGGGCACGCATTGCGTCGTCTCGCCCGACGCCATCGACCTAGACGACATGGTCGACCGCGCCTGCCGCATCGCTTTGGACGAGGGGTTCGGCAAGCCCGGCGACCGGGTCATCATCACCGCCGGCGTGCCGTTGAGGACGCCCGGCTCCACCAACATGCTGCGCATCGCCTATGTCGGATCGGACGTGCAGGCCCGCCGCTAGGCTTGGCCGTCGCTTCGAATGATTTCGGTTGCTCTAAATTGGCGCGAGTTCGGCGTCCGGGGCTTTGATGTCGGCGCATTTGCCGGCACCGTAGGTGTCGCCGGCAATCCTGATTTCCACGGCCTTCGCCATTGCCTGGAGGTCCACGTCCCTGCCGGCGACCTTTTCGATCGCGCCGACAACGACATCGGGTGCTATCCAGTCTGGCTTGTGGCCGAGATTGCGGACCCAGACCAGTTCGGCCCCGGCGATATCGCGGACGAGGCCGACCGAATGGATCGTTGCATAGACCACCTTGTCGCGGTCGCCCGAGATGACCACAGTCGGCGCCTTGATATCGCGGTAGTGCGGTGCGGCATCGAGCGTGTAGCGATAAAGCCCGGCGACATCGGTGGCGTTGGCACGAAAGGCGTTCGGCCGAAGCACCAGCGGGATCGCGACCTCGGCGACATAGAAGTCCGGCACCTTGTTGGGGGCAAAGACGCAGGCGGTGGCGGCATTCATCTGCAGCGTTCCCGACGGATAGGTCAGCGTTTCGGAAAAAAGCCGGCCGACGATCGGAATGGTCGTCAAATTGTAGTACCAGGCGGTCGCGCCGCCCGGCCAGGGATGGGTGGCAGGCGCCATGAACACCAGGCCGAGCGTCTTGTCGGGATGCTCGCGGCCGAAGGCGGTGGTCACCGAGCCGCCGAAGGAATGGCCGGCGATGATGGCTTTCCTGATGCCGAGATGGTCCATCAGCGCTGCGATGGTGCTGGCCTGTGCCGATGGGGTCTCGTTGTTGCCGGGGCCGCGCGCCGACCAGCCTGCACCCGGGCGGTCGAAGAACAGCATCTCGGCACGGCCTTCCAGCAAGGGCCTCAACGGCAGCATCTGATCCCTGAGATTGGCGCTGGCGCCGTGGATAAAGACGATCGGCGGCAGTTCGGCGTTTTCCCCGGCCGGAATGTGAACGTAGTGGATGCGGGCACCGTTTACATCCGCGAAGTCGCCGATCGGCGGATTGCGGCGCTCGATCAGCCATGAACCGGCGCGGGTGACACCTGCAAAGGTGAACACAAGCGCCAGGAGGAAGGCGAGCGCGGCGTAGATCGGGTTCATGGAGAGAGGTACGGACCGGAGCGAAATTAGTTCACAGTCTAGCTAAAAAGACTTTCACTTAAGTGGAATTGTCCGCCAACTGGGAATTCAGATCCCTTCGCCGGCAAGTTCTTCCGAAAGCGTGCCGACCTGATCCTGGGCGCTGCGCATCATCGGATAGATGCTGAGCACGCGCTGCCAGGCTTCCAGCGCCGACTGCTTGTGGCCGGTTACCGCCATGATCTGCGCCAGGCCGGACAGCGCGCCGAAATGGCGCGGCTCGAGCTGCAGCGTGCGGTCGATGTCCGCCATCGATTTCCCAAAGTTATTCATCATGAAATGCACGGTGGCGCGCCGGTTCCAGCCTTCGGCATAGGCCGGTTGCAACGTCACCACCTGGTCGAGGAAGTCGAGCGCCACGTCGAACTTCTTGTCTTCGGCCGCCTTTTGCGACCATTGCATCATCAGGTCGATCGAGGCGCTGCCGGATTGCGACCACTCGTGCGAGATGCGCGCCGCGATGCGCTCGGCGGCTTTTTCATTGAGCTCGCGCTTCAGGTCGACAAACAGCTGGTCGAGCCTTTCCTCCCTGGTCGTGGCAACCGGAGGGGTGACCGGGTCTTCCGCTTGAGCCGGAAGCGGGGCGACACCGAAAAGAAAAAGCGCCGCGAAGAATGCAAAATGAATCCGCATGACCGGAATCTAACCCCGGACAGCGGATCGTCAAACTGAATTTAGCGTGAAAGGGCCGGCAGGCCGGTATTAGAGCGCCACGCGTCCTTTTGGACGCGTAAAGGCCGTTCCAGCATTTTGAATTCCTGGCATCGTGCTTTCCGAAAATCGATTCCGATTTTTGGATCGATGCGGTACATCATGCAGGCGCGGAGGCAGGCGCCCCCAACGCGAAAAGGCTCAGCCCTGGCGCGCCTTGTAGCGCGGAGCGGTCTTGTTGATGATGTACACGCGGCCCTTGCGGCGAACCAGCTGGTTGTCGCGGTGACGCGCCTTGAGCGCCTTGAGCGAATTCTTGATCTTCATGGTCTTGCCCGTCGGTCTGGGCCCGCTTGGGCCGAATTATTAAGGCGCGCTCGGAAAGCGCGCCTCTCAACTTGTGCGTGGCTCATAAACGAGGAGCCTTGCCCGTGTCAACCAAGCATGTGGCGGAGTTTGAGTTTCTGCCCTATCGACGGCATTGGAGCGGCGCCGTCCAATAGCCTCAATGGTGGCGGCTCATTCGCGTAAAATGGCCCATCTTGCGGCCGGGACGTGCCTCGGCCTTGCCATAGAGATGCAGCATCAGATCGGGCTCCACGAGCAGGGCCGGGACGCGCAGGATATCGTCGCCGATCAGGTTTTCCATGACGCAGTCAAAATGGCGGCCGGGGTTTCCCAACGGCAGGCCGGCGACGGCGCGAATGTGCTGCTCGAACTGCGAGACGAGGCAGGCGGCTTCCGTCCAGTGGCCGGAATTGTGAACACGCGGCGCGATCTCATTGGCCAGCAGCGCGCCGTCGGCAAGGACAAAGAACTCGATGCCGATGACGCCGACATAGTCGAGCGCGGCGAGTATTTCTGCTGCCGCCGCCTGCGCTGCAGCGGCGGTTTCGGACCCTATCCTGGCCGGCAGGGTCGAGCTGTGCAGGATGCCGCTGCGGTGGATGTTTTCTGCCGGATCGTAGGCGGCGAGCGAACCGTCCATGCCGCGCGCCGCGATCACCGAAATCTCGCGTTCGAAGGCGACGAAGGATTCGAGGACCAGCGGCACGTTGCCCATTGCCTCGCAGGTGCCGGCAAAGCCCCCTGTTTCCATACTGCGGAACACGCGCTGGCCCTTGCCGTCATAGCCCATGCGTCGCGTCTTCAATATGCCGCTGCCGTCGAACTTTTTCAGCGCCGCCGTCAATTCGTCGTCATTGTCGACGGGGCAGAAATCAGCGGTGGGAATGCCGATGCCGTTGAGGAATTTCTTCTCCGCCACCCGGTCCTGCGCTACTTCCAGCGCGCGCGCCGGCGGGTAGACGGGCACCGTGACGGCAAGCGCGCTGGCGGCCATGACTGGAACGTTCTCGAACTCGTAGGTGACGACGGCGCTGACTGCAGCCAGTTCGGCGAGCGCGGCCGTGTCGTCATAAGCGGCAGTGATCTGGCGGTTGGCGACCTGTGCCGCCGGACAATCCGGCTGCGGCTCCAGCACGACCGTGCGGTAGCCGAGGCGCGCCGCGGCCATCGCCAGCATGCGGCCGAGCTGGCCGCCACCGATGATGCCGATGGTCGATCCGGCGGCCAGGCTCATGGCGTGTCCGTGGGCTCGGCGGCGACCTTGGCGGTCTGGGCGGTGCGCCAGGCATCGAGCCGGGCGGCGAGCTTTTCGTCGGTCAGCGCCAGCACGGCCGCAGCCAGAAGGGCGGCATTGGTGGCGCCCGCCTTGCCGATGGCCAGCGTGCCGACCGGAATGCCGGCCGGCATCTGCACGATGGAGAGCAGCGAGTCCTGTCCGGAAAGCGCCTTCGATTCCACCGGCACGCCAAAAACCGGGAGCGGCGTCATCGCCGCCGTCATGCCGGGCAGGTGTGCCGCACCGCCGGCGCCGGCGATGATCACCCGAAAGCCGGCCGCCTTGGCGCCCTTGGCGAAGTCATAGAGCCGGTCGGGGGTGCGATGAGCCGAGACGATCAGCCGCTTGTGCGGGATGCCCAGCGCCTCCAGCGTTTCGGCGGAGTGGCGCATCGTCGCCCAGTCGGACTGGCTGCCCATGATGATGGCGACGTCGGCGCGGTGATCGTCCAATCTTGTGCTCCCGGCGGCAAAGGCGCGCCTTAGCGGAATTCGGGTTCGACGGCAAGGATGCGCTGCCTCTGCGCAAGCGTTCTGGCGCGAGGCGCCATCATTACCTAATCCGGCCAGCGCAAGGCGCCGGCGCTATCCTTGCGGGCTGCCTTCATCGCATCCGCCGGACGCTCGGCCGCGCTCAACACGGCCCGCAGGCGTTCGGCGACGATTTCCGCCTCGCCGGGATGAAGATTGCATGGATCGAGGAAGAAATGCCCGCGCTCGACTTCGTGGTTGCGCACTATAATGGGAGGCGAACCGGCCGCCAGCGCCGACGCAAGGCCGGCGGCGGTGAACCTGCTCTCAGCCGTAACAAACACCTGCAGGCGGTCGAGCGGATTACCGGTCGGATCGGGAATGACATGCGCGGCGATGCCCGGCAGGCCCTGCAATGCGTCCTTCCACAGATCGAGCGCCGCTTCTTCCCGCTTGCGGATGCCAGCATGATCGCGCCGCTCCCAGGCCTCCAGTGCGGCCATGGTGCCGGCGATGCTTTCCTTGCCGACCTTCATCGCCCGCGCAACGCCACGGACCTGCAGATAGGCGGCGCGCACCAGATCCTTGCGCCCGGTGACGATGCCGCTTGTCGGTCCCGAGAGGAATTTGTGTCCGCTATAGACGACGATGTCGGCGCCGCGCGCGAGAAAGCCGCGCAAATCGTATTCGGAGGCGGCGTCGACGATCACCGGGACGCCTTTGGCGTGGCAGATCTCGCAGAACTCCTCGAGCGAGAGCATGCCGTATTGCACCGTGTGATGGGCAACGACATAGAGGCCTGCTGCGGTGCGGTCGCGGATCGCCTCGCGCACATGATAATCCTGAGTCACGCTGACCGTACCGGCCGGTACGGTCCTTGCCCCGGCGAGCCGGATCGACTGGTCGATCGGCGCGCCGTAATTGACGATGTGGCCGAGTTGGACGATGACCTCGGACTTGAGGCCTTCGGTGTCGTCCGGCAGCCGCTCGATCGCCAGAAGGTTGGTGCCGGTCATCGTGCCGGCAATGGCCATGGTGATGCCGCTGGCGCAGCACGCCGTGATGAAGCCGGCCTCACCGCCGGTGAGGCGCGCGACAACCGTGCTTGCAGCGCGCTGCAGATCGTCCATCTCCACCCACTGCGAGGCGATTTCCGACATGGCGGCGATCGCTTCCGGGACGATGATCGAGGCGCCGAGTGCCGTCATCGTGCCGGAGACATTGATGATCGGGCGAAGGCCGAGCCGTTCGCGGATTGTCGTGTTGGAGCCGTTCGCGGAATAGGTTTTCATCTCTAAAGGTCCCATTGGTAGATTTCAGGCGGCGATCTCGACGACCGCCTCGATTTCCACGGTGATGTTGCCCGGCAGGGAGCCGACACCGATCGCCGAACGGGCGTGCCCGCCGATACTATCAAAGACAGCGGCGAAAAGATCGGAACAGCCATTCACCACCTGCGGATGGTCGCTGAAGGTCGGGATCGCGTTGACGAAGCCAAGCAGCTTGACGACGCGCACGATACGGCCGAGGTCGCCTGCCGCAGCGTGCATGACGGCGAGCAGGTTCAGACCGGTGAGACGGGCATGCTTATAGGCCTCTTCAACCGTGACGTCCTCGCCGACCTTGCCGGTGCAAAGCGTGCCGTCGGCGCGCAACGGCCCTTGGCCGGAGAGGAAGATCAGCCGTCCGCTTTCGGCGTGCGTGACGAAGTTGGCGATCGGCATCGGCGGCTCGGGCAGCGTCAGGCCCAATTCGGCAAGCCGGATGTAAGGCGTCATGAAAAGGCTCCTTTGCGACAGCTTTCGCCGTCCGATGTCAGAAATGCGAGGCACGGAACCGCGCCAGGAAACTGCGGAGACGCTCATTGTCGATCTCCGCGCCCAGAATCTCGGCGGGCGGGCCTGCGGCGCTGACGCCGCCATCTGCCATGAAGATGATTCGGCTCGAGGCATCGCGGGCAAAGGCCATCTCGTGCGTGACCATCACCATCGTCATGCCGTCCTCGGCCAGGCTGCGGACGACTTCGAGCACCTCGCCGACGAGTTCCGGGTCGAGCGCGGAGGTTATCTCGTCAAGAAGCAGGATTTTTGGCTCCATCGCCACCGCGCGGGCGATGCCGACACGCTGCTGCTGGCCGCCGGAAAGCTCGGCCGGCAGGCTGTCGGCCTTGTGGGCAAGGCCGACCCGGCCGAGCCAGTGCTCGGCAATGGCGCGGGCCTCGGTACTGCTCTTGCCGCGCACCTTGCGCAGGCCAAGCATGATGTTGCCGGCCGCCGTCAGATGCGGAAACAGATTGAAACTCTGGAACACCATCCCGGTTTCGGCCCGCATCTTCGCCAGGTCGCGCTCGCTGCGGCGCTGGCGTGTTCCCGTGTCGCGAAAGCCGACCTCCTTGCCGTCGATGCGGATGGAGCCGCTGTCGTAGCTCTCCAGGAAGTTGACGCAGCGCAGCAGCGTGGTCTTGCCGCTGCCGGAAGGCCCGATGACAGTCACCACCTCCCCGCGCGTCACCTGCAGGCTGACGGAGCGCAGGACCGCGACGGATCCAAAGGATTTGGAAACCTCGGAGACAGCGAGAAGCGCCGGATTGGCGGGCGGGGCGATGGGCATCTTGCTATTCCCGGATGAAGGAGAAACGCCGCTCCAACCGTCGGCTGGCCAGGGAGAGCGCGTAATTGACGGCGAAATAGATGACCGCGCCGAGGATGTAGAGCGGCATCGCTTCGTAGGTGCGGCCGATGACCTGGTTGATGGCGTGCATCAGGTCGGTGATGCCGAGCAGCGAGACCAGCGCGCTGCCCTTCACCGCATCGGTGACGCCATTGATCCATGGCGGCAGGAAACGCCTGAACGCTTGCGGGAAGATGACATAGGCCAGTCGCTGGCGAAAGGTCAGCCCGATCGCCATCGCCGCTTCGGACTGCCCCTTCGGTATGGAACCGACCGCACCGCGCAGATACTCGATGACCTGCGCCGTCTTGAACAGGGTGAGCGCCAGCACGGCTGCCCAGAAGGATTCCAGATGGAGGCCGACGGCAGGCAGGCCGTAATAGACGAAGAAGATGAGCACCAGGATCGGAATGCCGCGAATGGTATCGCTGAAAATGCGCACTGCCCAGCGCAGCGGAGCCGGGCCATAGACAAGGCCGACGCCCATCATCACGCCAGCGACGAGCGACAACACCACGACCAGCAGCGACACCCATAGCGTCACGGCAAAACCCTGGGCCAGGAAGGGCAAGGCATAGGCGATCTGGCCAAGCATCCTAGTGCGCCGCCCTGAACCGGCGCTCGACAAGCCGAAGTGCAAAAAGAAGCGCGTAGCCGGTCAAGAGATACATCGCCGTCACCACAAGGTAGACCTCGACGATGCGGAAGGTGTTGAAGTTGATCCACTGGGCGCCGTAGGTGAGTTCGGGCACCGAAATGACCGACGCAACGGACGTGTCCTTGAACAGCGACAGGAACGTGTTGGAAAGCGCGGGCAGCGTTATGCGCAGCATCGTCGGCAGGCGCACATGGACCAGCCTTTGCCATGGCGTCAGGCCGATCGCCTTGCCGGCGTCGAGCTGTCCGCGCGGAACCGCTTCGAGCCCCGAGCGGAACACCTCGACCAGATAAGCGCCGCTATAGAGCGACAGCGTGGCGATGAACGAGGTCTGCGCGCTGTAGGCGATGTCGACCACCGTCGGCAGGCCGTAGAAGACGAGATAGACGAGCAGGATCAGCGGCACGTTGCGGATGAACTCGACATAGGCGGCGATGACGGTCCGCACCGCACGCCCGGCCGACACGTACCAGACCGCCAGAAGCAGTCCGATGAGGATGCCGATCGCGATGGAGATCACGGCCAGCTCGAGGCTGAGCAGCAGCCCGCCCCAAAGCTTGTCGAAATGCCGCCAGATCAGGTTGAAGTTCAGGGTATAACCCATGTGTCCCTGTCATTATCGAGGGCTGTCGACGATAAGCCGCGGAAGGGCGCAAGCCCTTCCGCCTGCTTGCATCAGATGACCGGGAAGCCGGGATGGCGCGCCGGCGGCTCCTGTCCAAAATAGTCCTTGAATGCAGCGTCGTAGAGCGCCGTCTCATGGCCGAACATGGCGGTGGTGAAGGTCGTGTTGACGAAGGTCAGCCAGTCGGGGTCGCCTTGCCGAAGCGCGGCGCCGTAAAGCATCGAGAACCAGCTCTTGCCGGCATCGAAGTATTTGTCCGGATTGCGCGAGGCGAGCCATCGAACCGTCGACAGATCGACGGCGGCGGCGTCGACGCGTTTCGATTCCAGTGCCTGCAGCACGTTGGCCTGCGTGTCTATCTGCATCACCTGCGACTCCGGCAGGACGATGTGCACATTTGCCTCGGCATCGACATTCTGCAGAATGGAAACCCGCGTCGCCGAACCGCCGGCAAGCAGCTTGTCGAAGGTCTTGTTTTCGGCGTTCGGAAGGGTCAGCAAGGCGATGCCTTCGACGTAATAGGGCCGGGAGAAGTGGATCAGCTGCGAGCGCTGGGCGGTCATGGTCATGAACTGGATCGAAATGTCGACCTTGTTGGTGGTCACGTTCGGAATGCGCTGGGCCGGATCCTGCATGACGAACTCGACCTTGGTCGTATCGTCGAAAAGTCCCTTGGCAAGAATGCGCCCCATGGTGATGTCCATGCCGACCAGTTCGCCGGCATCGTTTTCAAAGTGCCAGGGCGCGTTGGTGCTGCCGGTGCCGACGATCACCTTGCCGCGATCGAGAACGGTGCGCAGCAGGCTGTCCGGTGCCGCCTGCGCCGCCGCCTTCTGAACATCGACTGTTGTCGCTGCGCCCACCACTCCGGCCGTTGCAAGCCCGGCCAGTTTCAGAAAATCACGTCTTTTGGATGTGTCGTTCACGGCGACCTCCTTTTCGTGTTGTGTTCCCCTTTGCCGATACATGCATCGGTAATCTGCTGGATTGTCTCTTACAAAAGACACATGTATCCTGTACGAGACAGATACTAACACCAGGAATCAGCAATGCAAGATGGCAATGGCTTGGCAGTTCGGCCGGACGCTGGTCCGGACGAAGACAGGATTGCGGGCTCCCGCGAGAAGGGTCTCAACCGCGTGCTCCATATCCTGGAGTTTCTTCATGCGAACCAGCGAGCGATCGGGATTGGCGATCTCGCCAAGGGAGTGAATGCGCCGCGCTCGACGATCTACACGCTTGTGCGCTCGCTCGTGGATGCGGGCCTGCTGGAAATGGCCGGCGACGGCAATCGCGTCTATTTCGGGAAGAAGCTTTATCTCTACGGAATGGACTATGTGCGCGGCAACGACCTGCTCAGGAGAGGGCGTCAGGAAGTCGACGATCTTTCGCGCGAGACAGGCGAGACCTCCGAATTGTGCATGCTGCAAAGCGGCCGCTACACGATTGTCCATTCAAGCCCGGGCACCAGGCCGTTCCGGATCAGTTCGGCCACGGGTCTGCAGATACCGCTTCCCTGGACCGCTTCCGGGCGGTTGCTTCTCGCCGGTTTCGAACGGGCTGTTATCGAAGACATGGTGTCCGAAGACGATCTCGTCCTGCCGGATGGCCGCAGATTGCTGCTGTACGACTTCATAGAAGATATCGCTACGGCCGGGGCTGCCGGCTACTGTGTGACTTCCGGTCTTGTCGACGCCTATACAAAGTGCCTTGCCGCGCCGGTCTTTTCAGCTGCCGGCAAGGTCGAGGCGACGATATGCCTGGTGGTTCCCATCGACACTTCCGAGGAAAAGACCGGCGATCTCATCGCCCTGCTGCGCGAACGCGCCGCGAGGCTTTCGATCACGGGATGAGCAGGATTTGTCGCGACCGTAAGTGGGATTCGCTCACGCGATGATGTCGGGGATGATCCGGTCTTCCAGCGCCATCAGCCGGTCTTTCAGGAAGAGCTTTTTCTTCTTCATGCGCTGGATCTGCAGAGGGTCGCAGCCCATGGCGATCATCGCGTTGATCGCCGCGTCGAAATCGGCGTGTTCTTGCTTTAGCCGAGAATATTCGAGGCGGATATCGGCCTGTTCCTGTTCGGACATTATTTACCGTCTGCACGTCTGCGGCGCCCAAAAATGGGCCTGATTGGGCGAGGCCGGAGGTATCTTGCACCGGCGCGCAGCCAATACCACATTTCGTATTGTCGTGGAATGCTACCACGCAGCATTCGACATCGGTGCCCGATAGTGGCACACTGTCATTATGCCGTCACAGAAGCGAAATTGCGGTGGGACGCGCCTTGACGGCTGCAATCGAGGAAACCATGAAAGGGAGAACCAATCATGTCTCTTGCATCCCATCTTGATGAGCTGCAGCGGAAACACGGCGACATCGAACGCGAAATCGATGATGCGATGAACCATCCATCGGTCGACGACCTCGAAATCGTGAATCTCAAGCGGCGCAAGCTGGCGCTCAAGGACGAGATTGAGAAATTGAAGGCGAAGCCGAAACCCACCACGCACTGACGCTCATCTACGGCGCTGCGCGTCCTTTGGACGCGCAAAGGGCGCTGTCGTGCTTCTGATTTCGGCGCATGGTCCTTTCCGAAAATCCTTTCGGTTTCGGGTTCATGCAGGGAACAGTGCGCGCTTTGCCCGACCATCTTCTCCGGTGGCAACCAATGCCGCCGGAGCGTTTCCCTGTTTGTCCGGCGGTTCGATTTGACAGGTTTGCCTGCCTATCGCCATTGACAAGCCATCTTTGCTCCTCCACCTCATGCCGGGACCTTCTATAGCGCCGCGCCTCCTTTCGGACGCGCAATGGACGCTGTATTTTGATTTTTGCGCAGATTGTTTCCGGAAACCGATTCCGGAATTCGGCGCTAACAAAGGGCAGCCGGCCATGACCGGATATTTTTCTTCACCCTTCTCGCGCCGCACGTCTGTCGGTGTCGACGTCGGCGGCGTGATGGTCGGCGGGGGCGCCCCTGTCGTCGTTCAGTCGATGACCAACACCGACACCGCCGATGTCGACCAGACAGTCGCTCAAGTTGCCGCGCTGCATCGCGCCGGCTCCGAGATCGTGCGCATCACCGTCGACCGCGACGAGAGTGCCGCCGCCGTGCCCGCCATCCGCGAGCGGCTCGAACGGCTCGGCATCAATGTGCCGCTGGTCGGCGATTTCCACTATATCGGCCACAAGCTGCTCGCCGACCACCCGGCTTGCGCCGAGGCGCTGGCCAAATACCGCATCAATCCCGGCAATGTCGGCTTCAAGGACAAGAAGGACCGGCAGTTCGCGGCGATCGTCGAGATGGCGATCCGGTACGACAAGCCGGTGCGCATCGGCGTCAACTGGGGTTCGCTCGACCAGGAGCTTTTGACCAGGCTGATGGACGACAACCAGCGCCAGGGCTTTCCGCTGACCGCGCAGGAGGTAACGCGCGAGGCGATCGTGCAGTCGGCGATCCTGTCGGCCGGAATGGCCGAGGAGATCGGCCTTGGCCGCGAGAAGATCATCCTGTCGGCCAAGGTCAGCGGCGTGCAGGATCTGATCGCGGTCTACACCGAGCTTGCCACCCGCTCCAACCACGCGCTGCATCTCGGCCTCACAGAGGCCGGCATGGGTTCGAAAGGCATCGTCGCCTCATCCGCGGCGATGGGCATTCTTCTCCAGCAAGGCATTGGCGACACGATCCGCATCTCGCTGACGCCGGAGCCGAACGGCGACCGCACCCGCGAGGTGCAAGTGTCGCAGGAACTCCTGCAGACCATGGGGTTTCGGCAGTTCGTACCGATCGTCGCCGCCTGCCCCGGTTGCGGCCGCACCACCTCTACCGTGTTCCAGGAACTCGCGCAGGATATCCAGGCGGATCTGCGCAAGAACATGCCGGTGTGGCGTGAAAAATACCCCGGCGTCGAAAACCTCAAAGTCGCGGTGATGGGCTGCATCGTCAACGGTCCGGGTGAATCCAAGCATGCCGATATCGGCATTTCGCTGCCCGGCACCGGCGAGACGCCGACGGCGCCGGTATTCGTCGACGGCAGGAAGGCGGCGACGCTGCGCGGCCCTTCGATCGCCGCCGACTTCGAGAAAATGGTCGCCGACTATATCGAGCAGCGGTTTAGGCAACCTGGCAAGGCTGCGGCGGAGTAGGTCGATGCGGCGCTTCCCTTGGGCGACGCCGATTTTGCTTGGTGTTTTACTTGGTGGGCTGGGCTGGGCGACGGCCGTCCACGCCGATCCGCCGCGCCCTGCCAAGCAGCGGCTGCTCGACCGGGTTTGCAACCTGATCGAGGCGCATGCCGATCAAAACGGCCTGCCCAAGGATTTCTTTGCCCGGCTGATCTGGAAGGAAAGCCGCTTCGATCCCAATGCGGTCAGTCCGGTCGGCGCCGAAGGCATTGCCCAGTTCATGCCGGGCACCGCCAAGATACGCGGCCTCGCCAATTCCTTCGATATCGAGCAGGCCATTCCGGCCTCGGCAAAATATCTCGCCGAAATGAAAACCGGCTTTGGCAATCTGGGCCTGGCCGCCGCCGCCTACAATGCCGGCGAAAGCCGGGTGTCGCGCTGGCTGAGTTCCGGCGGCTTCCTGCCGATGGAGACCGAAAACTACGTCCTGGACATCATGGGCGAGCCGGCCGACAGGTTCACCGACACCGCCTATGCCGGCAGCATCCAGCCGCTCGACAAGAAAGCGAGCTTCGCGGTCGCCTGCCGAAAACTGCCGGTCATCAAGTCCCAAACCGTGGCCATGGCGTCGATCAACATCAAGCCGTGGGGCGTCCAGGTGGCCGGCAATTTCCGCCGCGCCGCGGCGCTCAATCAATGGACTGGTGTGAAGCGCCGGTTTCCGGCCTTGCTTAAGGGCCATGATCCGGTGGTCAGCCGGGTGCGCTCGCCGATCGGCAGGCGCGGGATCTATGCTGTCCGCATCGGCGCCGACTCCAAAGCCAAGGCCGACAACATCTGTCGGAAACTGCAAAGCGTCGGCGGTGCATGCATTGTGGTGCGGAATCGGTGATGGGTGCCGACTGATTTTCCCGACAAACCATCGAAGCTGCGCTTTTATTCCACGAATTCTGCTGGTCCACGGCTTCAGCTATAGGCTTACCATGACCGACCGTCTCTACAACGATCCGGCCTCGTCCAGTTCTATGATATGGGAGAACGAAGGCGGCGTGGACTTCGAACGATTTCCGCCACAATCCCGCTACCGGTGTCGTCACTTACTCCACCCGTTACGAAATGCCCGGCAGCGGACGCGTGCTCAGCGCCGAATCGAAAATCGCCGTGCCGACAAAGGAAAGCCTTGCGCCGATGCTGGACCAGACCGGGCTGGTCGTCGAAGAATGGCTCGGCAACTGGCGTGGCGAGCCATACGCTCCAACATCGCCAAAAATCATTCCGATCGGCCGGCTGCGCCAGCCCGGACGTTGCTTCGCCTTGAGCGTTTTCCCATTCCTTGACGTGACCGATTGAGCGTACGGATAAGCCAAAGACACCACCGCCTAATTGCGGCGCTGCGCTGACGACGTGCCCACCGATGCACGTCGTGAGCATCTCGCAGGTTTACGTGTTCTGCACCCATGGCACCTCCTCTCCAGCATTTTGCATGCTGAAGAGGAAAACATATTATGGTTCGCATCTGCCGATAATCGGTGATAGTTTCCGTTCATCTGTGACGAATTGGAATAGATATCATCGACCGGCAAGAGACGATGGGTGTGTTCCTGGCAGTTGTCGAGGAAGGCGACTTCTCGGCAGCGGCACGCCGGCTGCGGATGACACCTTCGGCCGTCAGCAAAATCATCGGTCGGCTTGAGTCCCGCCTTGGCGTGCGCTTGCTGCAGCGCTCGACGCGGCGCATCAGCTTGACGGCGGAAGGCAGCACCTATGCCGAGAGCGCTCGCCGCATCCTGAACGACATCAAAGAGGCTGAAATCGCGGTTCAACCCGGAGCAGAACCGCGCGGCCGGCTGCGCGTCAGTCTTCCGAGCGCCTTCGGCCATCGCTTGATCGTGCCGATGTTGCCGGCCTTCATCGATCGCTACCCGGCCGTCGAACTCGAGCTGATGTTCACAGATGCGATTGTCGACCTGTTGGCTGAGGAAACCGACGTCGCCGTGCGCGTTGCCGCACACAGCGATTCCAGGCTGGTGGTGCGGCGGCTGGCGCCCAATCGCCGTGTCATTTGCGCATCACCTCGATATCTCGAAAGACATGGCCTGCCGATAACGCCAGACGACCTTCAAGGTCATATCTGTCTTGGCGTCACAGCACGCGGCGGTCTCAATATCTGGGAGTTCGATGGCCCGGACGGTCTGCAAAGCATGCGTATCCGCAGCCCGATAGAGGCCAACAGCACCGAAGCGCTACGCCGGCTGGCGCTCGCCGGTATAGGCATCATCCGCATGTCCGAGATCTTGGTCGGGCCGGATATCGAGGCAGGCAGACTGACCGCGCTGCTCACCGGATACAATCATCCTGACGGAGCGCCAATCTGCGCTGTCTATCCGCCTGGCCGAATTCTGTCGCCGCGCGTGCGCGTGTTCGTGGATTTCCTGGCGGAACAGTTCGCCAACCCTCCCTGGCTGCACGGCGCGCCATAGGGCGGGAGTACAGCTTGGAACAGCGTCAGCTGTTGCGGGCCGCCACGAATTCCGCTGCTTGCTTCAGAAGCACGGCGTCTTCGCCATAGGGACAAAGCAAGGCGTGGGCCTGGTCGACGAGGCCTTGAAGCTGGTCCCGCGCCCAGTTGGCGCCGTGCAGCGCCACCAGCGTCGCCTTGCCGGCTGCTGCGTCCTTGCCGGTCGCCTTGCCCATCTGGCGCGCATCCGCCGTCAGATCGAGCAGGTCGTCGGCAAGTTGAAAGGCAAGCCCGATCGC
The DNA here is from genome assembly GCF_055811455.1 of Mesorhizobium sp. WSM4845. Lineage (NCBI taxonomy): Bacteria > Pseudomonadati > Pseudomonadota > Alphaproteobacteria > Hyphomicrobiales > Phyllobacteriaceae > Mesorhizobium > Mesorhizobium sp. WSM4845. The sequence continues at coordinate 134,378 of NZ_JBVVQA010000014.1, read as the reverse complement.
CGAGCCGAATTCCGCCATTCTTTCACGGTCGGCCGCCGGCGCGCCGGCAACAATTGCGCCCGCTTCGCAGGCGAAGCGGATCAACGCGCCGGTCTTCATCGCCTGAAGCCGGATGATGCCGGCTTCCTCCGGCCGGTTACGCTCGGCTTCGAGATCGAGCATCTGGCCGCCGACCATGCCGCCGGCTCCGGCGGCGCGGGCCAGCGCTAGCACCAGCGCCGCCCGCCGTTCGGCCGGCAGCATTGTCGCTTCGTCGGCAATGATGTCGAAGGCGAGCGCCAGCAAGGCGTCGCCGGCGAGGATGGCGGTCGCCTCGTCGAAGGCCTTGTGAACGGTCGGCTGGCCTCGGCGCAGATCGTCGTCGTCCATGGCCGGCAGATCGTCATGGATCAGCGAATAGCAATGCACGCATTCGAGCGCCGCCGCCACGCGCAGCGCCGCCTCGCCGTCGGCGGAAAACAGCGCGGCGCTTTCCATGACCAGGAAAGGGCGCAGGCGCTTGCCGCCGTTCAGCACGCCGTGGCGCATCGCCTCCATCAGACGCTGCGGCCGCGCGATCTCGCCTGAAAGCGGGCGGTCGTCGAGCAGCCGCCTGAGCAGCGCCTCAATCGGCCCTGTGCGTGCGAGAAGCGCTGCCTCGAACGGTATTTGATCGTCTTTCGCCATGCCGGGGACGGGTAGCCGACACTCAGACGTTGCGCAAGAAGCCAAGCGCCATTATGCCGGGGGCAGGGAGCAGCATGGATTGAGCGGCTTGGCGGAACCGATCGTCGATCACGAAACCGAAGGGCTGGACATGGTGAGGCCGAAACGCGGCAATCGCATCGGTCTCAAACGCTGGCCTCGGCACTGGGTCCGGCGCGGTATCTCCGTCGCCGTGGTGCTGGCGCTGATGCCGGTGGTGTTGACCTTTCTGTACCTGCCGCCGTTCGTGCATCCGGTATCGACACTGATGCTGAAGGATCTGGCGACGTTTTCCGGCTATGACCGGCGCTGGGTCTCGATCGACGATGTCGCGCCGGCGCTGGCGCATTCGGTCATCATGTCGGAGGACGGGCAGTTCTGTTTCCATCGCGGCATCGACCTCGGCGAGTTGAGGGGCGTCGTCGACGACGCGCTGGCCGGCGAGATGACGCGCGGCGCCTCGACCATCACCATGCAGAGCGTCAAGAACCTCTATCTGTGGTCGCGGCCGCTGGGCTCGGTCCGGAAAGTCGTCGAGCTGCCGCTGGCTGTCTATCTCGACATGGTGATGTCGAAACGGCGCATCATGGAAATCTATCTCAATATCGCCGAATGGGGGCCGGGCATCTATGGCATCGAGGCCGCCGCCCAGCACCATTTCGGGGTTTCGGCAAAACGATTGTCGCGTCGCCAGGCGGCGCTGCTTGCCGTCACCCTGCCGAACCCGATCGCCCGCAACCCGGCGAAGCCCGGGCCGGGGCTGAGACGGCTGGCCTCGCTGATCGAGCGGCGCGCGGGTCGGTCCGGCGCCTATGTCGGCTGTCTGCGATAGCTTAAAAAAATTCGCGACGGCGCTGGCCAAAACGGCGCAGGGCGTGTATAGGCACCCGACTTTCTCAGATTCCGGCCCTGACGCGGCCCTTTCACGAGGGCAGCCGGGGCATTTTGACCATGTAGTGGAGCATATCCATGGCCGTACCGAAACGAAAAACCTCCCCGTCGAAGCGCGGCATGCGCCGCTCGGCCGATGCGCTGAAGGCCCCGACCTATGTCGAGGACAAGAATTCCGGCGAGATGCGCCGCCCGCACCATATCGACCTGAAGACCGGCATGTATCGCGGTCGCCAGGTTCTGGAGCCGAAGGAAAGCTGAGAACGCTTTCGACGGTTTGGAACTATCGAAGGACCGGCCATCGCGCCGGTCTTTCTGCGTTTTGCGCAGATGATCGCCCCTCGAATTGTTGTCAAATATGCCAGCAGCCGTACCGGATGCAGCCGTACCGGCTGGTACTGTTATTTCGCACGGTCTTTGTCCGTGTTCGCGGTCGCATGCGAAAATTCTTGACGGCGAACGCCGAGCGCATACTAGAGAAGGCTGTCCAACCGGAGCCTTCTGATGTTCGGTGCCATCCCGCTGCTGATCGTACCCTTCGTCCTCTATAATCTTGGGCTTCTGGGAATATTCGGCGGCGGCGAGGATCCTTGGGCAATCCAAATGTTCTCGATCCGCATGATGTCGGGCGGAGTGTTCTCGATGACGCTCGGCGATCTGATCGTGCTGATCGGGCTGCTTCTCTTCTTCGTCGAAATCTTGAAATCGACGCGCACGACGAGCGCCTCGATCATGGACCACCTGTTGTCGACCTTCGTCTTCGTGGCGTTCCTGGTCGAGTTCCTGCTGGTGAAGGGCGCGGCGCACTCGGTTTTCTTCATTTTGATGGTCATCGCACTGGTCGATGTCCTGGCCGGCTTCTCAGTATCGATGCGAGCAGCCAGCCGCGACATAACCATGAGCTAATGCATGTCGCGCAAAGCATGCCTCGGGCTTGAACGAGGGTGCGCAGCGGTTTTGCTGTAACGACATGCATAAAAGGCGGTGAAGCAGCCGCCTCGTTGTCATCACCTGCCGACGGCAGGACAGGCCCGCCCGACACGCCGGACCGCTATTTTTTCTTGGCGCGTGTCGGCTTCTTCACCGGAGCAGCCGGCGCATTGGCGAGGTCTTCTGCTTCCTTGGCAAGGCGGAGCGCCCTCAGCTTGTTGGTCTTTATCTGGCGGGCATCGCTCTCGGCGACATATTCCGCCATCGCCTTCTGACGAACCGTGGCTGCCTCTTCCTGCTTCTTGAAACGCAAATCGGCCCGCGCGCGGGCAGTATCCTTAGAGCTCTCAACCAAGGGCTTTTCCAATCCCGTAAATTATAGCTTTCAACGGCTTTAATAGCAGAGCCGCCCTGCGATGGGGGAAATAAGTTGGTCAGGCGCCGGCATCGCACCCGGCGCCCGCCGCCTTTCGGGCGACAACCGCCTCGTATCCGGCCTGCAACGTCGCACGCACGGTGGCATCCGGCGGCGTGTCGGAAGGCGTGCCCAGATGTTCGTGGCGCAGTTCGTCCATGAACTTTTCCCACATCGGCGGGCCGCCCTTTTCCAGAAGCTCGGCGCGGATCGAGAGCTCCTCGCTGACCGGCAGCCAGACGCGACCCCAGGCGCCGAGATGCGCCAGGATCGGCACCAGCGTTATCGCCATTTCGGTCAGGCTGTAGATCGCCTTCTGCTTGTGGGTGGGATCGTCAGCCCTGGTCAGCATGCCGAGTTCCATCAGTCGCTTCAGCCGATCGGCGAGGATGTTGGAAGCGATGCGTTCCAATGACCCGTTGAGCAAGTCGCGAAAGTGGCGTTTGCCGCCGAAAATCATGTCGCGGAGGATGATCAGGCTCCACCGGTCGCCGAACACCTCAAGCGACAGGTTGATCGGGCACCCAGAACGATGATCGATGCTCATGCGAATCTCCGACAGAAACTGGTTGCATTATCATATCAGTTTTATTATCGTGCAACTGATTGCGAAATGCAATCGGTTTTGCAGAGAGGAGCCGGCGACCATGACCAAGGCAGCGGAGCCCGAAATCGTGTCGCAGACGTTTGGCGATCCCGCGCATCCGCCGATGCTGCTGATTATGGGCGCGATGGCTTCGATGCTTTGGTGGCCTGAGGCGTTCTGCCGGAAACTGGCCGGCAAGGGCCTGTTCGTGATCCGCTATGACAATCGCGATACCGGCCGTTCGACCAAATATGCGCCGGGCGAACCGCCTTACACTTTCGACGACATGGTGGACGACGCCATTCGCGTCCTCGACAATCATGGCATCGCGAAAGCGCATGTCGTCGGCATGTCGATGGGCGGCATGATCGCGCAACTCGTGGCGTTGAAATATCCGTCGCGGATCATCTCGCTAACGGCGATCAGCACTTCGCCAATCGGGATCGACACCTCGCACCTGCCAGGGACGAGCGAAGCCTATATGGAGCATTCGGCCGAAGGCGCGAAGGTCGACTGGTCGGACCGAGCCCAGGTGATCGACTACATCGTCAAGGACGCGCACGCGATCGCCGGCACCGCGCATCCATTCGACGGGAAGCGGACGAGGGCCTTCGTCGAACAGGACTACGACCGGTCCGGCGGTTTTCTAAGCGCGACCAATCATTTCATGCTTGAGAGCGGTGAAGATCGGGGCGGCGAGGATTGCAAGGGTCGCCTGCACGACTTGAAGGTTCCGCTCCTCGTCATCCACGGCACCGCGGATCCGATCTTTCCGGTCGAGCATGGCGCCGCTCTGGCCGAAGCAGTTGCCGGCGCGAGGCTTGTCCGCATTGAAGGCGGCGGCCACGAACTCCATCCCGACGATTGGGCCACGATCGTTGATGCCATCGTCGCCCATAGCCAAGCCAAGTAAGCGCGGAGCTGGACCTTGACACACCATTGGCAATAGTTAAGTAATCGCTTCAGTGTTTAGCTCCGTAAACCATGCAGCGGCGAACCACCAAGGGAACGAGCAAAGCAGTGTCCTTGACGATGCATCTCCATCCGCTCGCCTCCTTCTGCTGGAAGCCGCTGATCGCACTATGAAAACGGAACGCCGTTCACATCTGCCGGCAATGAACAGTCGCGCTACCACGACCGGCTGCTGCTGCGGCCGTCTGTCGCCCGAGTGATCGAAGAAGCGCAGCCCTATTTGAAACTTTCCCTACAACAACGGTTGAGCCCGATGCTGCACGATACCGCCCAGCTCGACCTGATGTTCCAGGCGCTCGCCGACCCGGCGCGGCGGCACATGGTGGAGCGGCTGTCGTGCGGCCCCGCATCGGTCAGCCAGTTGGCCGAGCCGCTGGCGATGTCGCTGTCGGCGGTCGTCCAGCACCTGAACGTGCTCGAGGCGAGCGGTCTCGTCCGCACCGAAAAGCTCGGCCGGGTGCGCACCTGCCAGCTCGAGCCGAGGGCGCTGAGGACCGCCGAACACTGGATCAACGAACGGCGCCTGGGTTGGGAACAGCGGCTCGACCGGCTCGGCGGCTTTCTTGCGGAAACCAAAGACGAAACCGAAGGAAACTGAGGAGGCCAACATGAGCGAACGCTCCGTCATCCATTCGACCATAGTGCTCGAACGCAGCTACGACGCTTCGCCGGCGCGGGTGTTCGCCGCTTGGTCCGATCCCGCCGCATTGCAGCGCTGGGGCTCGCCCGGCGAGGGTTGGGAAAGCAGCATTGAATGCTTCGAGTTCCAGGTGGGCGGCATTGCGCTCAGCCGTTTCGGACCCAAGGGTGGCGAGAGTTATGTGAACGAGACGCGCTACCTCGACATCGTGCGCGACCAGCGCATCGTCTCGGCTGGTGGCATGACCAGCAGCGGCCAGCGACTGTTTGTCGGCCTGCTGACGGTTGAATTCAGTCCAGAAGGCACAGGCTGCCGGCTGCTGATGACCGAGCAAGGCGCCTTTCTTGACGGCCATGATCAGCCCAAAAACCATCAGGCTGGCTGGAGCCAGATGCTCGACAACCTGCAGGTGGAATGCGCGCGAGCGCCCCAGCCTGAGCCAAAGACCAGCAGAATCGGGAGGATATGATGAAACTCTACTGCGGCATCGGTCCGAATTCCTACCGCCTCCGCATCTTCATGGCTGAGAAAGGCATCGACGTTCCGCGGGTTGATGTCGATCTGACAAAAGGCGAGCACAAAACCCCGCAATTCCTTGAGCTCAACTCACTCGGCCAGATTCCCGTGCTCGTGCTCGATGGCGGGACGGTGATCACCGAAAGCATCGCCATCTGCCGCTATCTGGAGGCGCTTCATCCAACGCCGGCACTGTTCGGCTCGGACGCGGTCAGCCAAGGCAAGGTCGAGATGTGGAACCGCCGCGCCGAGATCGAGATCTTCGGAACGATCGGCAGCATTGCGCTGCATTCCGATCCCATGTTTGCGGAGCGGCTTGTGCAGTTCCCGGCTTTCGCCGAAACCCAGCGCGAAGCCGTTCCGGCAAAGTGGGCGTGGCTTGACCGCGAGATCGCCGATGGCCGCCCGTTCATCGCGGGCGACCAGTACTCCGTCGCCGACATCACCGCCGGCGTCGCAGCGTGGCTTGGCGCCTTCTTCGGAGCCGACATCCCGGACTCGCTCGTCAATGTCCATCATTGGCTCGACCCCGTTCAGAAACGTCCAAGCTGGAACGCTTAGGCCGGTGTCTGACATTGTTTCAATGAGAATGTGCGGCTCAGCGCCAGCACCTGGACCCAGAGGAGCTTCGCCATGCCTGTCTACTGGCAAAGATGCGACGGCGCAGCTCAGCTTCCGAGCGAGCCAAGCTGCTCGGCTTCCCAGAACTGGTCGAGCCAGATGTTGAGCTTCAGGAAGCCGGCACTGCTGACCGTATAGACGCGCCTTGTCCCTTCCGGCTTGGCGTTGACCAGCCCGGCGTCGAGCAGCACTTTCAGATGCTGCGAAACCGCCGGGCGCGAGACCGGCAACCCGGCGGCCAGTTCGTTGACAGTCTTCGGGCCGCGCCGAAGCTCTTCCAAGAGATAGCGCCGGTTGGGGTCGGCAATCGCCATGAAGGCGTCGGAAAACATCATGCCCTATTTGTGAGGCAAAGTTTTCCGAATCTCAACCGTTGGTTTCAGGCTTTCTGCGCGGATCGAGCCGCAAGGCTTCCGGGGTGATCGAACGCTCGGCCGGTTGCGTCTTGAAGGCGTCGCGGTCTTCGATTGGCACCGGTGCGCGCCGGCTGATGCGCAGCAGCGTATAGCCTGCCAGACAAAGATGCGCGAGGGCCGTTGCAAGGAACAGGCTTTCCGGACGCATCCAGCCCATCAGGCCGGCGGCCAGCAGCGGCCCGATCATCGTGCCGAAACCATAGAGCAGCAGCAGGCCGCCGGACACTTTGACGAAATCCTCCGCCCGGGCGTGATCGTTGGCATGGGCCACGGCGATCGAATAGAGCGTGTAGGCAAAGGCCCCGTAGGCGGCGGTGCAGACGATGACGAAGACGCCGGAGCGCGGCTCGAACAGGAACAGCGCGATGGCGAACAGCGCCGCGCCGAAGGCCAGGCCCGCCAGCACGAAGCGGCGGTCGGTCTTGTCGGAGAGACGCCCGGCCGGAAGTTGCATGGCGGCGCCGGCGACGACCACCAGGCTCATCATCAGCGCGATCTCCGCCGTGGAAATGCCGATGCGGGCGCCATAGACGGCGCCAAGCGTGCCCCAGGCGCCGTTGGCGACGCCGATCAGAACGCAGGCGATCGCCGACACCGGCGAATTGACATAGAGCCCCTTGACGTCGAGCGAGACGTCCTGCAGCGGCTTGGGATGCGAAGCCGTCGACACTGCGGTCGGAATGAGCGACAGGCAGAACAGGATACCGGTGATCATGAACAGCGAGGCCGACTTCACATCACCGCCGGCAACGATCATCTGGCCGCCCATGATCGAGGCATAGGTGACCATCATGTAAAGGCCGAAGACGGCGCCGCGGTTCTCGTTGGTGGACTTCTCGTTGAGCCAGCTTTCGATGATCATGAAGGCGCCGGCCATGGTGAAGCCGGTGAAGGCGCGCAGCAGGATCCAGATATATTCGTCGATGATCAGGCCGGTGAGCAGTGCGACGATGGCTCCCGATGCCGCAAAGGCGCCAAAAGCGCGTACGTGACCGGCGCGGCGCACCAGGCGCGGCGCAAAGAAGCAGCCGGTGACGAAGCCGCCGGCCCAGGCCGTGCCCATCAGGCCGAGCGATGCGGTCGAGAAACCCTCCAACTGGCCGCGCAGCGGCAACAACAGCCCGTGCAGTCCGGTTGCCGCCAGCAGGAAAGCGGTGCCGCGAAGCAGCGAAAGGATCGGTCGGTAGCTTGCGAACATTTAGCTGATCCGGCTGGAATTTGGGGAGGGTCTGAAGACAGTCGCATTCGAGCTTTTCGGCGGCGGGCGCTTCGGCTCTGGAAACTATCCGCGGCGAAACAGCGCCTCGGCCGCTGATTTGGTGGTGCTCTTGGTCTTGAGCTCGGCTTCGAGCCGGGCGATCTCGTCGCGCAAGATGCCGATCCGCTCGGACAGTTCATCGACGGAAAGCAGCGACAGATCCTGCCCGATCTCATGCGGGCGCGCTTTCTTTTTGGGTTCGTCGTCGAAGATCGCCATCGTCGCTCCTCGCTCATGCGTCAAAATTAAACGGCTACAGCGTCCTTGGCGCGTCCAATCGCACGCCCGGCGCTGCAGTGGCCATTTGCCTGATTTGGCAATCAGCATACATAGGGCAAGGGCATGGATGCAAACAGTCGGCAAGAAAACCGAGAGCTGGCAAGAACTGGCGAAGCGAGACGGGAAAAAATTCATGGCGAGCGGACAGGACAGAATTCCGGCGAAGATGACGGCCATCGCGATCTCGGAACCCGGCGGACCGCGGGTGCTAAAACCGGAAACGCGTGACGTGCCGGTGCCCGGTCCCGGCGAAATCCTGATCCGGGTGCGCGCCGCCGGTATCAACCGGCCGGATGTGCAGCAACGCAAGGGCGTCTACCCGCCGCCGCCTGGTGCGTCGGACCTGCCGGGCCTCGAAGCGTCAGGCGAAGTTGCCGCTCTTGGCGACGAGATATCGCGCTGGCGCGTCGGCGACCGGGTCTGCGCGCTGACGCCCGGCGGCGGCTATGCCGAATACGTCAAGGTCCATGCCGGCAGCGTGCTGCCGCTGCCCGCCGGCTTTACCCACACCGAAGCGGCGGCGGTACCGGAAAACTACTTCACCGTCTGGCATAATGTCTTCGAACGCGGCGCCCTAAAGAGCGGCGAGACGCTGCTCGTGCATGGCGGCTCGTCCGGGATCGGCACCACGGCGATCCAGCTCGCCTCGGCCTTCGGCGCCCATGTCATTACCACTGCCGGCAGCCAGGAGAAGTGTGACGCCTGTCTGAAGCTCGGCGCCGACCGGGCGATCAACTACCGCGAGGAGGACTTCGTCGCGGCGGTCAAGGACGCGACCGGCGGCAAGGGCGCCAACGTCATCCTCGACATGGTCGGCGGCGACTATGTGGCGCGAAACTACGAGGCCGCGGCGGTGGAAGGCCGCATCGTCCAGATCGCCACGCAGAGCGGGGCGGTGGCAAGCACCGACTTCTCGAAGATGATGGCCAAGCGGCTCACCCACACCGGCTCGATGCTGCGGCCGCGCACCGTCGAATTCAAGGCGGCGATCGCCGCAGCGCTGGAGGCGCAGGTGTGGCCGCTGCTCGGCACCCGCAAGGTAGCACCGGTCATGGACATGATCTTTCCGCTCAGGGAAGCGTGGCGGGCGCATGAGCGGATGGAGGACGGCGACCACATCGGCAAGATCGTGCTCGATGTCGGCTGACGGTCGGCAGCAAGCTGAACAAAACCTTAATTGCGCAATGCAACAAACGCATTGCCGCCATGCAAAAGCGTCTGTTCAACTTTTCATCAGCGGTGCCTATTTGAGCGGCATCGAAACGATGGAGGACTACCATGAACCCGATCCGTGCTTTCCGTAACTGGCGCATGTACAATGAAACCGTGCGCGAACTGAACCGCCTGAACGCCCGCGAGCTCAACGACCTCGGCATCAACCGTGGTGACATCGAGAGGATCGCCCGCAAGACGCTTTGATCCGCCAAGCAAGAGCCGAGGCAGGCGGGTTTCCCGCCGCCGGTTCCGAGCCCGCTGGACCCAGTCTGGCGGGTTTTGTCGTTTTTAAGTCCGAGGCTACAGCGGCGGCTGCTATGATGGCCACTATCCAGAACCGAATACAACTCGACCGCAATCTGCGGTTGACTCCGGTTTCAGCGTGGGCATTTTGATCGCGCGGGACTAGGTCAGCGGCAGCGGGCGCTGATCCGGGCCAGTAGCGTGCTGACTCTGAAACAGGCTTGCGCCCATGTTCGACGATCTGACGGACAAGATCTACGAGGCGGCTTTCGTGCCGGAACTTTGGGGGATGCTCTCGAAGCTGCCGGCAGTCTTTCAGGTTCGGCCACCGGCGCCATCTTCCTGTTCAGTGCCGAATCTCCGGTTCGCGGCAGATTGAGTGACGTTTCTCCGGTTCACGGCAACTCGCTGCGATCCGTGTTTGATGAATTTGTCGCCAGCGACGGCTGGAAATTCTCTGACGCCGTTCAGCGTATGTGCAGCATGCAGCCGGCGAGCTTCGTTCAGGTCGAAGATTTCCTGACAGCCGAAGAGGTCGAACGTGATCCGGTACGGATACAGCTGAGAGCGGCCGGTATCGGCGCACATGTTTGTTCGGCAGTCGCCATGCCGAGTGGCGAGCTCGTCACTTTCGTCTTTCAACGGTGGATGAAGGATGGCACCTAGATCGGGCGTCGGTCGATCGGCTGGACCAGCTTCGCCCGCATTTCGCGCGGGCCGGCATGGTCTCGGCGCGATTGGGGTTGGAACAGGCCAGGGCGACCGTCTCGGCACTCGAGACCATCGGGCTGCCGGCCGCGGTCATGGCTGCATCGGGGAGGCGTGCTGACGGCCAACAGCCTGCTGGAAGAAATGACCAAGATGTTTCTGCCAACCGCCTGGCGGCATGGCGATCGCCAATGCCTCCGCCAATGCGCTTTTCCAGCGGGCCATTCTCGAGAACCGCAACGATTTCGCGATCCGATCCATTCCTGTTGCTGCGAACGAAAGCCGGCCGGCTCCGGTCATCCATCTTTTGCCGCTGCGCCGCGCCGCACATGATATTTTCTCCGGCGCGGACATCCTGGTTGCGGCGACGGCGGTAAGCGCCAGTTCCGTCGTGCCTTCACCAACCCTCCTCGCGGGCCTGTTCGACCTGACGCCCTCCGAGGCTCGTCTGGCCGCCGCGCTTTCGCAGGGACGACCCTTGAAAGATGCGGCATCCGACTTGAAGATCACCGTGAAGACCGGCCGGACCTATCTCGAACGGATTTTCGCCAAGACCGGGACAAGTCAGCAAAGCCAACTCGTCGCCTTGCTCAAGAGCACAGAACCGCTCAATCGCAGATGACGATCGGCCAAATCGGTGGAAGACCGCCTATTTGTTGCTTCAATGGCCAAGCGCGGCAAAACCAATCGCTATCAAGGCGCCTCCCAGCACGATGTCCACGTGCTTGCGGAAACGGTTGTAGAATTCGCGCATGGCTGGCTGGGAAATAGCCAGGCCGACAAGGCCAAACCAAGCGATTGCAATGGCAAAAACCAGCGCTATCACGGATATCTGGATTGGCCCGCGCGTATTCAAGCTCAGCGCAGAGGATGCAAAAAACAATGCGGTGGCCGGATTTGCCGCCGCCGTGACAAACCCCAGCCGGAAGTACCGAACGATGGGAAGCGGCTTCGGCTCGTCGGCGCCGATCGTGATCGACAGCGCCCGCCGCATCAAATTCCAGCCGATGAAGACCAGCATTGCGCCGTAAAGGCTGGCGGCTATCTGGTGCGCAATGCCCCCCGGCGGCAGCGCTGCAGCGCCCGTCGCGACGACCATCGCCAGCGAACTCGCGCCTAGGGCAATGCCGGCGGCGGCCGAAAGTGCTGTGGCACGCGAAGCAGTTAGCCCGGACTGCGCGACGACAGCAAAATTGGCGCCCGGCAGCATTGCCAGAAGCGCATAGGAAATGGCGAACGGAAACAACCCCGCCGCGACAGCGTGCCCGATTTCCAACATCGATTAGCCCACATCGGCGGCGGCTTGCCCTCCCAAAGCAGCTCGCCGCTACCGAAGCGAAATGTGGATGAAACATGTTCCCACTAACAGTCGGCAAATGCCGACAGAAGGACGTTTTGTTGCCGGGCCAGCGGCCGCGGCCGCTGAGCGGCTCACCGAAGGCGCGATGCTGAAGCCGATAAGGCTGCCTTGACAGGTTCGATATCTCCCCCCATCTCGCGACTACCTTCCAAAAACGTTGCGGAACGGCAACGGAGCGGCTATATAAACCGCGATTTTCCCATTTTGGTGGCTCTAAAACCACCGCCCGCGCGGGAACGCGGGCGAACGAGAAGGATATTTGCAATGGCCAATACGCTGCTGATGCCCAAGGCGACCGCCGTCTGGCTGGTCGACAACACCGCGCTGTCCTTCGAGCAGATCGCGCAGTTCTGCGGACTGCATCCGCTCGAAGTCAAGGCGATCGCCGACGGCGAATCGGCGCAAGGCATCAAGGGCATGGACCCGATCATGACCGGCCAGCTGAGCCGCGACGAGATCGCACGCGCCGAGAAGGATCCGAACCATCCGCTGAAGCTGTCAGACCCCAAGGTGCGGGTGCCCGAATCCAAGCGCAAGGGTCCGCGCTACACGCCGCTGTCGAAGCGCCAGGACCGGCCCAACGCCATCCTCTGGCTGGTGCGCAACCATCCCGAGTTGAAGGACGCGCAGATCGCGCGCCTCGTAGGCACCACCAAGTCGACGATCGACCAGATCCGCGACAGAAAGCACTGGAACTCAGCCAACCTGCAGCCGATGGATCCGGTGACGCTGGGGCTCGCCTCGCAGATCGACCTCGACATGGAAGTCAACCGCGCCTCGCGTGGCCGCGAACAGGCACAGCCGGCCGGGGACACGCTGCTGCCGGCGGCATTGACCGAGCGCCTCGTGCCGGCGCCGGAGAAGCCAAGGGACGAGGATGCGGAACTCGACGCCAACGCCGTCTTCGCCAAGCTCTCGGCGCTGAAGTCGAAGGACGAGGACAAGGACGACGAGGAGTGAGGCGCCTCTTCCTTCTCTACTTGTGGGAGAAGGTGGATCGGCGCGCAGCGCCGAGACGGAAGAGGGGTGTTGGAAGAAATGAGGCGTCGGCGTTCCCTGGAACACCCCTCATCCGGCCGCTTCGCGGCCACCTTCTCCCACAAGGGGAGAAGGCAAGAAGCGCCGCGCCTAGGTTCGCGCGGCCCGGTCCGGCGCCATGCCGTAGTCCTCGCTGCGCTCCACCGCACGGTAAAAATCGGCGAGCTGCTTGCCGCGCTCCGGCTTGAAGGCGCGGCCGGCTATGACCACTGAAGCAATGCGGTCGATGCGGAAAGCGCGAAAGTCGTCGCGCATCTCGCACCAGGCGACCAGCGTCCACACCTTGCCCCAGAACCACAGGCCCAATGGCCTGATGTCGCGCACGGTGCTGCGGCCTGCTTCGTCGGAGTAGTCGATGGTCAGCACCTGGCGTTTTTCCACCGCGCGCTCGATCAGGTCGATGGCTTCGCGGGCGGCGTCGCTCACCACCCACATCGGCGTGTGGATCTCGGTGCGGGCGATGCGGTCCTTCTCGGCATCGGGCAGCACGGCGCCGATCTTGACCAGCGCCTCGTCGGCGGCCCGCGCCATGGCAGCGCCGCCAAATGCGCGCACCATGCGGGCGCCGGCGACCAGCGCGACGATCTCGTCACGCGTGAACATCAGCGGCGGAAGGTCGAAACCCTCCCTCATCATGTAGCCGACGCCGGCCTCGCCGTCGATCGGCACGCCCGTCGACTGCAGGTCGGCGATGTCGCGGTAGATGGTTCGCTCGGAAACCTCGAGCCACGTGCCCAGCTTCTGGGCGGTGACCAGACGGCCACCGCGCAGATGCTGCACGATCTGGAAGAGCCTGTCGGCGCGGCGCATCGTACGGTCCCTCGATGTTGTTTTTAGCCTGTCGTTGTCCCCAAACCGGTTCCAACTTTCGGGCGATGCATTATGGCTCAAGCCCTTCGCGCTTGCGCTGCGCGGCGACGAATGCCGCGCCGAAGGACAACTTCCCTGTTGTCGGCGTCTTTGCATCCAGCACCCGCCAGAACGGCGCGATGTCGCTCAGCGTCATGCCGCGTTCCAGATCCTCGTTGGCGGCCTCGGCGACAGTGCGCAGATGATAGCCGATGGTGACCGGACATGTCACTTCGGCGCCGTGCTCAATGGCGAGCGTGGTGCGCAACGCGCGGACATCCATGGCCACGCCCTTTGGAATTGAGCGGATGAAATCATCGACCTGCCGTGCCGTCGGCACCAGCATCGGCTGGCCCTCGACGACGTCGGCAACAGTGCGCGGCGTCGGCTTGATGCCATTGACGCCCGGCGTGTTCAGCCTGTCGTTCCAGCTCTTTACCATGCGTCACCTAGACGAAGAGCCCGAAGCTTTTGCAGGGATGAAGGCCATGTCTGTCTCCTGGTACTTTCGAATTATTGCACGCCGCTCCTGACACCATACTGTCAGGAGGCTTCAGCATATTCCCCTTCTGCATACTCCTTGGCGAACAGCGTGCGCATCTCAGCGAGATCGCTGCTTCTCTGGGGATAGAGCGTCTTCAAATAGGCAAGAGCGAAGGTGCCGGGAGCCGAACCCGGCGCGGACACGATGCGACCATCGGCGACGGCATAGGGCACGTCCTGATAGTTCTGGGCGCCCGGATAGCCCGGTTCCTTTTCGTTGATCCAGTCACGACCATTGCTGGTGTGTTTGGCGTTGCCGAACAGGCCGGCACGCGCTAGTGCCAGCGTGCCCGCGCAGATGCCGCCGACCACACCGCCGCGCGCTGCGACCGCTGTCAGCAGTGCGGAGACGTCAGGCGGAGCATCGACCCACTGGTCGGAGCCGATGACCGCGACGGCGTCAAGATCGGTGTTTTCATCAACCGCGGTGGAGCGGTCGGGCGTCAGCATAAAGCCGCTGGCCGAAGTCACCGGTTTGCCGTTCGGCGCCAGCGAAACCGCGCGTGCGCCGAACCATTCGACCGCCGAAGCCGCCAGCAGCCCGTATTCCCAGTCGGCGAAGCGATCGATGAAAAGAACGCCGATAGTTTTCTGTTCCGACATTTGCTGCTCCGTCTTTCGGTCCGCCTGACCTGTTTATCTGGGCGCGTGGCGTTGGCATGCAACCGCTGCCGCAAAAAATCGCCTCAATGGCCGCGGCCGTGGCGGCCTTCATAATTATCCGGCCAACCGATGTCCTTGCGGATGCTCTGCGGCAACCCGTTCATGAAACGCCGGGTGCGGATCTCGTTGCGCATCGTCCGGATCTTGCCGACATAGTGCTGAACGCTACGCAGAATGGTAAAACCGTTCATAGCTGGTCTCCTCTCTTTCGATGGAGACACTATCGCACACCCCTCCTGACAGCAGTCTGTCAGGAGGCTGAGCGGTCTTTGGTGAGCGTGCCAGGTTTTGCCGGTTCTGATCCGTTTGCCCGAGTGAAGCAGGCTTTCTCGTCGCCGGGATCAAGTCTTTCATCTGCCAACGACGGACCGTCGGAATCCGCAGCAGCGACAGGGCCGGGGTTCTGATATCTAAGGAGAAAAATTTTCCAGAGATCAGGGAGATGACAATGAGCCTGCAACTGACAGGAATTCACCATCTGACCGCAATCACGGCCAATGCACCCGGAAACCTTCGTTTCTACACCACGAACCTGGGCCTGCGACTGGTCAAGAAGACGGTCAATCAGGACGACACGTCGGCCTATCACCTTTTCTATGCCGACGCCGAGGCGACGCCTGGCACCGATCTTACCTTCTTCGATTGGCCGGTGGGACGCGAGCGGCGCGGCACCAACAGCATCGTGCGGACCAGCCTGAGGGTCGCCAGCCCTGAAAGCCTTGCCTGGTGGAAGCAACACTTGTCCGGCGAGACCGTCGCGACGGGAGAGACCGGCGATATCGGCGGCTACCCGTCGTTGGACTTCGAAGACCCGGAAGGCCAGCGCCTGCGTCTCGTCAGCGATGGCGGCAAGGGCGACAGTCACCCCTGGGTGCAAAGCCCGGTCCCAATCGAGCACCAGATACGCGGGCTCGGGCCTATCGTCATCAGCGTTCCCGACATCACCAACACTGAAACCGTGCTGACCAGGGTGATGAACATGCGCAAGGCGCGGGACTATGCCTCGCCGGATGGTCAGGGCCAGGTTTACGTCTTCGAGATGGGAGAAGGCGGCCCGGCGGCGGAGCTTCATGTCGCCGTGCAGCCGGGCCTTGCGCCGGCACGGCAGGGCGCCGGTGCGGTCCACCACGTGGCATTCAGGGCGCCGGACCAGGAGATTTTGCATCAATGGACGGCGCGGCTGGCCGAATTCCGCCTTCCGTCAAGCGGTGAGGTCGAGCGATACTACTTCCGCTCGCTCTATTTCCGCGAGCCAAACGGCATACTATTCGAGATTGCGACAGACGGCCCGGGATTCACGGCCGACGAGCCGCTGGAAACGCTGGGCGAAAGGCTGGCCTTGCCACCGTTCCTCGAACCGAAACGGGCTGCGATCGAGGCCAATCTCAAGCCGCTGGCATAGTGCTCCCGTGAGGGAGCGAAAGGAGCGCTTCGACAGCTGAGCGCGATGCCGGAGCGCCGCGTCCTTGTTGACGCGCAAAGGACGCTACAGCACCTTCTACGCATCGTGCTTTCCGAAATCGATTTCGATTTGCGGGCCGATGCGCTAGTCAAAAGCGGCCATGTCGAAACTCCTCGCGCTCGTTATCATTGCCATGATGGTCATCCAGCTGATCAAGCCGCTCGGCTGGCCGGGGCTGAAGCGGCGCAGCGATTTTTGGAAGCTGGCGGTGCTGGCGATGGCGGCAATTTCGATAACAGCGGCGCTGGGCCATTGGGCCTAAAACGCGTCGCGTTCGACCGACCTCACGCGACGCGCTTTAGGTTGTTGTTTTATGCATGTCGTTATCGCAAACCGCTGCACACCCTCGGTTCAAGCCCGAGGGCATGCTTTGCGCGACATGCATTAGGGCTGGCGGGCCGCTACGCGAGGCGTGGTTCGTTGGCCAGCACCAAATCGACCAGATGTTCCGCCCAGGCCCGGTAGCCCGCTTCCGAGGCATGAAATCCGTCGGAGGCAAAACCGGCTTCGGCATTGGTGATCGGCAGGCGCGGCGCCGGCACAGCGCCGCGTTCGAGGCAAAGGCGCTCGCCCATCCGGTTCATCTCGGCGGCGCGGATTTCCAGGATCTTTCCGAGCAGCGGCGGCATTGCCGGTGCGCGGGTGAATTCCAGCACCGGCGACCACACCACGCGCGCCTCCGGCCATTTGGCGCGCAGCGCGTAGAGCAGGCCGCCAAAATCGCTTTTGAAGCGTGGCACCGAGTGAAAGTTCTTGGTGTCGTTGGTGCCGATGACGAGCACGATATGCGTCCAGGGATCGGCCGACAGATTCGGCAGCACATGATCGCGGATCTGGCCTGAGGTCGCCGAGTTGAAGCCGGCTGCCCGCCAGCGCACCGCGCGGCCGGTGCGTTTTGAGATCAGCTCGGCCAGTTGCGCGGCCAGCCCGTACTCGGAATTGCCGATGCCGACCGAGGCGGCGGAAGAATCGCCAAGCATCAGCAGCGAGATCGCCGGCGCCATGCCCGAAATCTCGTGCATGACTGGGCCTTGCGCCGGCAGCATGCGGCTGGTGCGGCGGCGCACGCCGAGCCCCTGCCAGACATAGACCGGAAAGGCGAGCCAGGTGAGGAGGGCAAGAAAACGCTGCATCGCACACCGTTAATGGGGCCAACCGCCAATGGGTAAGTCCGTCAAAGGGCATAGCAAGCAGCACTTAGCGCATATCGGGCCAGAGACGAAAGACCTTGCGTTGGCCGCCCGACGTCAATGGCAGCAGGCGCCCTCCATTTCGTGCCTGCCCGCATATTCATCGTGCAGCCGCACCCAGTCCATCAGGCTGTGGTAGGGACCGGTCTCGTTGCGGCCCTTCGGCGTCAGGTCGAGATAGTGATAGGCGCCGATCAGCGGATCGCCGCCCCTGGAGCGCGACATGAAAGTCAGGAAGATGTCGCCGTTCTCATCCCTGTAGAACACGCTGACGCCGGGAAGGTCCTTCGATCTCAGCGGGCGCTGCTCGAAATTGTAGGTCGTGTCGCCGGATGCGATCTGCTTGTCGGTGAAGGAAACCTGCATGTCGAAGTTGAAGTCCGAAACGTAGGACGACACCCAGTCGAATTTCCAGCCCATGCGCTGTTTGTAGGGCAGAAATTCGGCCAGCGGCGCCTGCGAGATCACGATCAGCGACACATCATGGTGCTTGAGGTGCTGGTTGGCGCCGTCGATGTGATCGGCAAGAAAGGAACAGCCTTCGCAACGGTAGTCGGCGCCCGGCCCGAACATGAAGTGGTAGACGATCAGCTGGCTCGCGCCTCCGAACAGGTCGGCCAGTTTCTTCGGGCCCCGTTCGGTCTCGAAGACATAGTCCTTCCGCATCTTCAGCCAAGGCAATTGCCGCCGTTCGGCAGCGATGCGGTCGCGAAAACGCGTCAATTCCTTTTCACGGGCCAGATGCGCCTTGTGCGCCTGGAACCAGTCTTGCCGTGAAACGATCCTGTTGTTTGGCATCAGCCTGCTCCTCGTTGAGCCCCAAGGACGTTCGGGCTCAACGCAAGCCGACACGGCGCCGCATTTTTTTGGAGCATTTTGGAGCAGATGGGACCCGGGCACATGGCCCGGGTTCGGATGAAGATAGAAAAACCGGTCAGGCGGCCTGTTCCAGTTCCGGCTGCCATTTGCCAAGCGCTGCCAGGTGGTTCATGTGGGCGCGGTGGGCGAAGGCTGCCTGGGCAGCGGCGACGTTGGCCGCCTTGCCGCTCCATGCCTTCTGTGGCGCCGCCTGCAAGGCGCGGCCATAGGAGAAGGTCAGCTTCCATGGATGCGGGCCGATGGCGTTGATGGCGTTGAGGTTGGCGGTCGCCTCCTCATCCGATTGCCCACCGGAGAGAAAGGCGATGCCGCCAATCGCTGCCGGCACCGTCTCGCGGAACAGTTTTATGGTCTTTTCGGCGACTTCCTCGGGGCCGCTGGTGTTGCCCGACTTTTTGCCGGCGAGAACCATGTTCGGCTTCAGAATGGTGCCTTCAAGGACGACGCGGGCGGCGTAGAGCTCGGTGTAGAGTTTCGTCAGCGTTGCCTTGCTGATCTCGTAGCAGGTGCCGATGTCGTGGGCGCCGTCCATCAGCACCTCCGGCTCGACGATCGGCACGATGCCGGCCTCCTGGCAGAGCGCCGCATAGCGGGCGAGCGCATGCGCGTTCGAGCCGATCGACGTGGCGGAGGGCACGCCCCTGGCGACATCGATGTCGATCACTGCACGCCATTTGGCGAAACGGGCGCCGAGCTTGTAATAGTCGGCGAGCCGCTCGCGCAGGCCGTCGAGGCCTTCGGTGATGGTGTCGCCTGGGTACCCGGCCAGAGGCTTGGCGCCGGCATCGACCTTGATGCCTGGAATGGCGCCGGTCGCCTTGATGATGTCGACCAGCGGCGTGCCGTCGGCGGCTTTCTGGCGAATGGTCTCGTCATAGAGGATGACGCCGGAAATGTATCTGGTCATCGCCTCCCTGGCGCGGAACATCATCTCGCGATAGTCGCGGCGGCTGTCGGCGGTCGATTCGACGCCGATGACGTCGAAGCGCTTCTTGATGGTGCCGGAACTCTCGTCGGCGGCCAAAAGACCCTTGCCGTCGGCCACCATCGCAGCGGCAATGTCCTCGAGACGTTCGCTCATTGTGCATCCTCCTGAACCGGTTGTTCCAAACAGTGTGAAAATCCGGGCTAGCAGACCACTAGAGCAAAGCAGGTTCAAGTCGAACCATTCCAGGCGGAAAGCTCGAATCGATTGAAACGCGCAAACGCCCCTGTTCGCCTGTTGCCCGGTGCCTAGGGCCTCAGCGCTTCAGCACGTCGACACCGGGCAACGGCTTGCCCTCCATCCATTCCAGGAAGGCGCCGCCGGCGGTCGAGACATAGGTGAAGTCGTCGGCGACGCCGGCATGGTTGAGGGCGGCCACCGTGTCGCCGCCACCTGCCACCGAGATCAATTTGCCGGCCTTGGTGCGGGCCGCGGCGTGCCTGGCCGCCGCCACCGTCGCCCGGTCGAACGGCTCGATCTCGAAGGCGCCGAGCGGACCGTTCCAGACCAGCGTCGCGGCGCGGTCGATCCAGTCGGCAACGGTCTTCACTGTTTTTTCGCCGACATCGAGGATCATGGCGTCGGCCGGCACCTTCGGTATGGCGACGGTTTCGCTGGCGGCGCCCGCCTTGAATTCCCTGGCGACGACACCGTCGACCGGCAGGATGACGGCGCAGCCGGCTTCGGCCGCCTCGATCATGATCTGCTTGGCGGTGTTGGCGAGATCATGCTCGCACAGCGATTTTCCGACGGCGGTGCCGCGCGCGGCGAGGAAGGTGTTGGCCATGCCGCCGCCGATGACCAGCGCGTCGACCTTCTTCACCAGATTCATCAGGAGGTCGATCTTGCTCGAGACCTTGGCGCCGCCGACGATGGCTACGACAGGGCGGACGGGATTGCCGAGGCCCTTTTCCAGCGCGTCGAGTTCGGCTTGCATGGTACGGCCGGCGAAGGCCGGCAGCAGGTGCGCAAGCCCTTCCGTCGACGAATGGGCGCGGTGGGCGGCGGAAAAGGCGTCGTTGACGAAGATGTCGCCATTTGCGGCGAGCTTTTCGGTGAAGGCCGGGTCGTTCTTCTCCTCGGCCTTGTAGAAGCGGGTGTTTTCGAGCAGCAGCACGTCGCCGTTATTCATGGCGGCGACGGCGCTCGCGGCCTTGTCGCCGATGCAATCGGCCGCGAAGCCGACAGGGCGGCCAAGCACCTCCGCGGCCGCCCTGGCGATCGGCTCAAGCGAGAATTCGGGCGAAGGTCCATCCTTGGGCCGGCCGAAATGGGCAAGCAGGATGACCTTGGCGCCCTTGCCGGAAAGCTCGGCGATGGTCGGCGCGATGCGCTCGATGCGGGTGGCGTCGGTGACCTTGCCGTCGGCGACGGGAACGTTGAGGTCGACGCGCACCAGCACACGCTTGCCGTCGATATTGCCGATGTCGTCCAGTGTCTTAAAGCCGGCCATGCTGTTCCCTTTCGCGAAAAATCGCGGGGACCTTACCCCGCATCAACGACGATGCAAGACCTGCATGGGAGTTCACGGAAAATATGATCCACGCCTCGGTCGCAAGCAGTCAGCGCTCGCCGGTTGTTTTTTCCATCACTGGCTGTGGAGCCGGTTCCGCGTCGTCCGGCGCCTCGGCACCCGGCTTTTTGGTCCGCTTGCGCCAATTGCGAACAAAGCCAACGATGCGGTCCGCGATTTCGCCGGCACTCAGGAACACCGGCACCCGCGCCACCGGCGCGGTCGGCTCGAGGGAAAGACCGAGACCGGTGATCCTGCCCTTGTCGTCGACGTCGCGGACGATCAGCTCGATCGGACCAATCAGCACGCGGTCGGCATATTCGGCATGGCCGCCGAGCCGCGCCGTCACCAGGTCGCCGACGGTCAGCTTGCGTTCCTCCTCGGTCAGGCCCGGCGCGTAAGCGGCTTCCAGTTCTGCGGCGGAGCGTGCCGGATCGACGGCGAAGGCGCCGAAGAAGTCGGCATCCTCGGGATCGACCACGGCGCGGCTGGCGAACAGCTTGTCGAGCAGGGCGGGATAGCGATCCGGCACGAAGATGTAGACATGGTCGCCGGCGGCGAGCCTGCCCATGTCCTGGAAGCGCATCGAGCGGCCGTCGCGCAGCACGAGCGACGGCCGCGCCCAGCGCGGAATGCGCTCGCCGCGCGCCACCGGGCTGCCTGGTGCCACGCGGTAGGCGAGCAGTTCGTGATGGGCGGAGCCAGGCAGTTCGAGCTCGACCTTGTCCAACGGACCCAGCCGGGCGGGCACGATCAGACCGAGCCGGCGCGCCAGCGGTCCGACGGTCCATCCCTGGATGACCAGCGATACCAACACCACGATGAAGGCGGTGTTGAAGATGAGGCGGCCATGCTCAAGACCGCCAAGCAGTGGCGTGATGGCGAGCAGGATCGACACGGCGCCACGCAGACCCACCCATGAGACGAAGGCGACTTCCGGGCGCGGCAGACGAAACGGCATCAGGCAAAGCCAGACGGCGATCGGCCGCGCCACGAATATCAGGAACAGGCCCAGCAGCACCGCCGGCAGCAGGATCGCCGGAAATTGCGAGGGCGTCGCGAACAGGCCGAGGATCAGGAACATGATGATCTGCGCCAGCCACGACATGCCGTCCTGGAAGCGCTTGAGGATGGTGACGGCGCGGATGTCGGAATTGCCGGCAATGAGGCCGGCGAGATAGACCGCCAGAAAGCCGGAGCCGCCAATGGCGCCGGCGGCGGCGAACACCATCAGCGACAGCGTCAGCACGAAGATCGGCAGCAGCCCGTGGTCGAGATTGAGCCGGTCGACGAGGCGAACGATGGCGAGGCCGCCGAAAATGCCGACGACGGCGCCAAGCCCCATGTTGAGAAGGAAGCCGAGGACAAGGTCGGTAACCAGCACCCTGGCCTCGGGGCTGGCGTTGGCGGCGATGATCTCGACCAGGCTTATGGTCAGGAAGATGGCGATCGGGTCATTGGTGCCGGACTCTACCTCTAGCGTCGAGCGTACGCGTTCGCGCAAATTGATCTCGCCGGCGCGCAACAGGAAGAACACCGCTGCCGCGTCGGTCGAGGCGACAGCGGCCCCGAGCAGGAAGGATTCCAGCCAGCTGAGATCGAGCAGATAATGGGCGACCGCGCCGAACAGGCCAGTGGTCAAAAGGACGCCGATGGTCGCCAGCGACAGCGCCGGTCCGGCCGCCTGGCGCAACGCGTTGAGCGGTGTGCCGAAACCGGAATCGAACAGGATCACCGCCAGCGCCAGTGAGCCGGCAAAATAAGCCAGCCGCGCATTGTCGAACTGGATGCCGAGGCCGTCGGTTCCCGTGGCCAGGCCAATGCAGAGAAACAGCAGCAAGAGAGGGGCGCCGAAGCGGAAGGCGATCAGGCTCGAAAACGCGGCGGCAACGACGAGAGCGGCGCCGACCAACGTCACGAGATAGATCGCATGCTCCATCCGCCAATTGCCCCTCGAATTCGTGTCCCCTCTCGCTTTACGGGAGAGTGAGGCGAAGACATGACCGGTGCAAGGCGTGAGGGTGGTTTTTTGCCCTATGCCGCTGATTTTCGAGTGTTTTGGCGCTCAAGGCGCGGGTCTTGCCAAACAAACCCTTAGAGCGTCGTTGCGCATTCAAAAGGGCGCTGCGCGCTCTCATGAAAACGCCCGGACAGGCCGGGCGTTTCAAGTCGCAAGAAGATGGTTCTGCGGTCAGGCGATGGTCTTGCCGAAGGCGACGGCGGTGTCGGCCATGCGGTTGGAAAAACCCCATTCATTATCGTACCAGGACAGCACCGAAACGAAGTTGCCGTCCATCACCTTGGTCTGGTCGAGCGCCATGATCGAGGAATGCGGGTCGTGGTTGAAGTCGATCGACACGTTCGGATGACGGGTGACGGCGAGAACGCCCTTCAGCTTGCCGTTGGAGGCGGCGATCACCGCCTCGTTGATTTCTTGCACCGTGGTCGAACGCTTGGCGATGAACTTGAAATCGACGACCGAGACGTTCGGGGTCGGCACGCGGATGGAGATGCCGTCGAGCTTACCCTTCAGATCGGGCAGCACCAGGCCGATCGCCTTGGCCGCGCCGGTCGAGGTCGGGATCTGAGACAGCGCTGCGGCGCGGGCGCGGTAGAGATCCTTGTGCATGGTGTCCAATGTCGGCTGGTCGCCGGTGTAGGAGTGGATCGTCGTCATCATGCCCTTCTCGATGCCCACGGCCTCATGCAGCACGGCTGCCAGCGGCGCCAGGCAGTTGGTGGTGCAGGAGGCGTTCGAGATGACGATGTGGTTCTTGGTCAGCTTGTCATGGTTGATGCCATAGACGACGGTGAGGTCGGCGCCCTCGGCCGGCGCCGAGACGAGGACGCGCTTGGCGCCGGCGGCGAGGTGCGCGGCGGCCTTGTCGCGTGCGGTGAAGATGCCGGTGCATTCGAGCGCGATATCGATGCCGAGATCCTTCCACGGCAGCTGCGTCGGGTCCTTGATCGCGGTGACCTTGAATTTTTCGCTGCCGACGGTGATCTGGTCACCGTCGACCGTCACTTCATGCGGGAAGCGGCCATGCACGCTGTCGTAGCGCAGCAGATGCGCATTGGTCTCGACCGGGCCGAGGTCGTTGACGGCGACGACATCGATGTCCTTGCGACCGGATTCGTGGATGGCGCGCAGGATGTTGCGGCCGATGCGGCCGAATCCGTTGATGGCAACTCTGACGGTCATTTTTCTCTCCCTGGGAGTTGGAGGCCGAAGATCAAGTCCGCAGCTTCATAACGGCGGGCTGGCAAAGAATCCAGCCGTCGATGGGTTGGATTTAAGTCCATTAGGTCGCGGCTGCCGGCGAAACCGCCATATGCGGCTTCGCTGGAGACCAACATGTTTACTCGCCGTGCAGGCGGGCTTCCGCCGCCTTCACTGTCGCTTCGGCGGTGATGCCGAAATGCGGATAGAGCTGTTCAATCGTGCCAGAGGCTCCGAAGCCGGTCATGCCGATGAAGATGCCGTCGATGCCGATGAAATGATCCCAGCCCTGGCGGATGCCGGCTTCGATGGCGATCTTGACCGGCGCGGTGCCGATCGTCTTGTTGCGGTAATCAGCACTTTGCTTGTCGAACAATTCGAAGCAGGGCACAGAGACGACGCGGGTCGGATGGCCGTGCTTCTCCAATGCCTCGCGCGCCGCCAGCGCAATCTCGACCTCGGAACCCGAAGCGAAGATCGTCACCGCCGCATCGCCACTGGCAGCGGCCAGCTCATAGGCGCCCTGGCGACAAAGGTTTTCCGCAACGAAGTCGTTGCGCACCGCCGCCAGGTTCTGCCGGGTCAGCGCCAGCGTCGAAGGCGTCTTTTCCTGTTCGAGGGCCAGCTGCCAGCACTCGGCGGTCTCGACCGCGTCGGCCGGGCGGAAGACATTGTGGTTCGGGATGGCGCGCAATGCGGCCAGATGCTCGACCGGCTGATGGGTCGGGCCGTCTTCGCCGAGACCGATGGAATCGTGGGTCATGACGAAGATCGAGCGGATGCCCATCAGCGAGGCGAGCCGCATCGACGGACGGGCATAGTCGGAAAAGCACATGAACGTGCCGCCATAGGCGATGAGGCCGCCATGCAGCGTCAGTCCGTTGAGCGCGGCGGCCATGCCGTGCTCGCGGATGCCGTAGTGAACGTAGCGCTGGCCGTAGTCGTCTGAGGTAATGTTCTTGGTCTGGCTGGTCTTGGTGTTGTTGGAGCCGGTCAGGTCGGCCGAGCCGCCGATGGTTTCCGGCACGGCGCCGTTGATGACTTCGAGCGCCATTTCCGACGATTTTCGGGTGGCGACCTTCGGTTTGTCCGTGGCGAGCTTCTTCTTGTAGTCGGTGATGACGGCGTCGAAATTCGCCGGCAGCGTGCCACTGATGCGGCGCTCGAATTCGCTGCGCAACTGGGCGTCGGCCCTGGCAAGGCGGCCTTCCCAGTCGGCGCGTGCCTTGACGCCGGTCTTGCCGGCGTCGCGCCAGGAATCGAGGATATCGGCAGGAACTTCGAAGGGCGGATAATCCCAGTCGAAGAATTTTCTCGCGCCGGCGATTTCCTCGGCGCCGAGCGGCGAGCCGTGCGCCTTGTTGGTGCCGGCCTTGGTCGGCGCGCCGAAGCCGATCGTCGTCTTGCAGGCGATCATCGTCGGTTTGTCGGAATGGCGCGCCGCCTCGATGGCATAGGCGATCGCTTCCGGATCCTGGCCGTCGATGTGGCTGGCGTTCCAGCCGGACGCCTGGAAGCGGGCGACCTGATCGGTGTTGTCGGCCAGCGAAACCGGGCCGTCGATCGAGATGTTGTTGTTGTCCCAAAAGACGATCAGCTTGTTCAGCTTGAGATGTCCGGCAAGCGCGATGGCTTCCTGGGAAACGCCCTCCATCAGGCAGCCGTCACCGGCCAGCACATAGGTGTAGTGGTCGACGAGGTCGTTGCCGAAGGCGGCATTCATGATGCGCTCGCCGAGCGCGAAACCGACCGAATTGGCAAGTCCCTGGCCGAGCGGGCCGGTCGTCGTCTCGATGCCGGCGGCATGGCCATATTCGGGATGGCCCGCCGTCCTCGACCCCACCTGGCGGAAATGCTTGATCTGGTCGAGGGTGATGTCGTCGTAGCCGGTCAGATAAAGCAGCGAATAAAGCAGCATAGAACCGTGGCCGGCCGACAGGATGAAACGGTCGCGATCGGGCCAATGCGGGTTCTTCGCATCGTATTTCAGGAAACGCGTGAACAGCACCGTGGCGATGTCGGCGCAGCCCATGGGCAGGCCGGGGTGGCCGGACTGGGCCTTCTCGACGGCGTCCATGGAAAGAAAACGGATCGCATTGGCCATCCGGTCATGTTGTTCACGCGAGGTCATGCTTCCTCCAGTGTCGGGGTTCGGGGCCTTGGGAGAGCCCTGGAAAGGGGTGCGCGACACATAGCAGGCGCGGCTTTTTAGTCAACAAACCGGCGCGCTTTTGCCGATCTTGTTGGTCAGTAAACCGGCGCTTTTGCCGGTCTTGCGATGGCGCCAGGAGGGCTTTGGTGGCCTAAATTAGCGTTAGCAGGGGACAGTCGCGAGAGCTTTATTGACGTTGGCTTCACACGGCGCGTAATGTTTCAGACATAACGCGTTCTGAACGTGGATGATTCGGCGATGGGCAGGGCGCAGGACGAAAGCCATGACCGGGGAAACGACACTCAAGGAAGTCATCGCCAGGCTGGGTAAGGCCATCGAGGGGCTGGAAAACGCCGTCGCGGCCAAGCTCGAGCACGAGCGCGACTATACGGAAGCCGAGGCGGAGGTGCAGCGCATGAACGCCGACCGCTCGCGGCTGGCGCAGGAACTCGACAATTCCGAAGCGCGCGCCGAACGGCTGGAAGACGCCAACAAGGAAGTGTCGCGTCGGCTGGTGACCGCCATGGAAACCATCCGCGCCGTGTTGGATAGATAGGGGCTGGCCCAATGGCACAAGTCACGGTTTCCATCGATGGCAAGCAGTATCGCATGGCTTGCGACGAAGGCCAGGAAGAGCATCTGATCGACCTTGCCGAGCGCTTCGACCGCTATGTCTCGCATCTGAAAGACTCATTCGGCGAAATCGGCGACCAACGGCTGACCGTGATGGCCGGCATCATGGTCATGGACGAGCTTTCGGAACTGCAAAAACGCGTCAAGGGCATGGAAAGCGAAGTGCTGACGCTGCGCAAGACGCGTGACGATGCGCTGACCAAGGCCGACAAGAACGATTCCGTGCTGACCCAAGCGCTTGGCGCGCTCGCCCAGCGCATGGAAGATCTGGCCACGACGCTGGCGGTGAACAAGGCCTAGATTTCCACTACTGTCGCGCCCAACGCCCTATTGCGCCGGCATCAATGGGCGGGAAATGCTGCTGTTTACGACAAAAGGCGAAAAAGTTGTCGTCGCCGGCCCCGGTACCGGTGCAACAGGCGTATGAAGGATGACGCCGCAGTGGTAAAAAGGCGGAAGCAGGGCCGGTGGATGGTCCATGCCGGCTGCAATCACAGGGTAGGGACGCATCATGAGCCTTCGTATCAACGACACCGCGCCGGATTTCACGGCCGAAACCACGCAAGGGACGATCAACTTCCACGAATGGATCGGTGACGGCTGGGCGGTGCTTTTCAGCCATCCGAAGAATTTCACGCCGGTCTGCACGACCGAGCTCGGCACGATGGCCGGGCTGGAAGGCGAGTTCAAGAAGCGCAACGTCAAGATCATCGGCATTTCCGTTGATCCGGTCGAAAGCCATGGCAAATGGCAGGATGATATCAAAAAGGCGACCGGCCAATCGGTGAACTACCCGCTGATCGGCGACAAGGACCTCAAGGTCGCCAAGCTTTACGAGATGCTGCCGGCGGGCGCCGGCGAAACCTCGGAAGGCCGCACGCCCGCCGACAACGCTACGGTGCGTTCAGTTTATGTCATCGGCCCCGACAAGAAGATCAAGCTGGTTCTCACCTATCCGATGACGACCGGCCGTAACTTCGATGAGATCCTGCGTGCGATCGATTCCATACAGTTGACCGCCAAGCACCAGGTGGCGACGCCGGCGAACTGGAAGCAGGGCGAGGACGTCATCATCACCGCCGCTGTTTCCAACGAGGATGCGGTCAAGCGTTTCGGCGCCTTCGAGACGATCCTGCCGTATCTCCGGAAGACCAAGCAGCCCTCCGCCTGAGAAGGCGGCACGGAAGGATTTTCGGCTTTTTTGCCTCGGCGAAGCATGCGGTGCTTGACGGCGTGGCGCTGGCGAATGACCATGCTCTTCTTTTACCCCGGCAGGGAAAACCATTCCTGCCGGGTGGGAGTCGAGGGAGCCGGGATTGGACGCATCATCGGCCAAGCTGCAGGTGGCAGGCTTTTACGACAAGCCGAGCGGGTCCATCCAGTATGTCGTTGCCGACCCGCAGACGCGACGATGCGCAATCATCGATCCGGTCCTGGATTTCGACGAGAAGTCCGGCAGCACTGCCACGAAAAATGCCGACGCCCTGCTCGACTTCATTAGAGATCAACGGCTGGTTGTCGAATGGATCCTCGACACCCACCCGCACGCCGACCATTTCTCGGCGGCGCACTATCTCAGCACGAAGACAGGAGCGCCGACGGCGATCGGCGAGAAGGTCGTCGACGTCCAGAAACTGTGGAAGGCAATCTACAACTGGCCGGGGTTTCCTGCCGACGGATCCCAGTGGAACAGGCTGTTTGCCGACGGCGAGACATTTTCGGTCGGCGGCATCCCGGCAAAGGTGCTTTTTTCGCCGGGCCACACGCTGGCCTCGATCACCTATGTGATCGGCGACGCCGCTTTCATCCACGATACGCTGTTCATGCCGGACAGCGGCACGGCGAGAGCGGACTTTCCCGGCGGCAGTGCCGCGCAACTCTGGCGCTCGATCCAAAATATCCTCGCGCTGCCGGACGAGACACGTCTGTTCGTCGGTCATGACTACCAGGCGGAGGGGCGCGAGCCCTTGTGGGAGAGCACGGTCGCGGAACAAAAATCCAAGAACAGCCATGTTGCCGCTTGCAGGTCAGAGGCCGATTTCGTTGCGTTGCGCGAGGCGCGCGACAGGACGCTGCCGATGCCGAGGCTGATCCTGCACGCGCTGCAGGTCAACATGAATGGCGGGCGCTTGCCGGAACCGGAATCCAACGGCCGCCGCTATTTGAAATTTCCGCTCGATTGCCTTTGAGGAGTCGTTGGCAGACGGAACTTCGCATTCCGGAAGCCAGCGCCGCCCCTCATTGTCCTGCCCGTCCTCCCCAGCAGCTGCGCTGCAGCTGCGGAGGGTGGACCGGACATTTCTTCCCGTATAGTGACGGGGAGAAAGACGCTTTCACTGACGATTTCGCTAATTTTCGACGTTGCAACAAAGAGTGCCGGCGGTGCGATCTGCCTCTTCTCCCCGCCACTATACGGGGAGAAGGTACCCATCTATCAACTGGACACCGGCAGCCGGATGAGGGGCAGCGCAGAGGACAGCCAGCCTAGCTTCAGGGCTTTGTTCGGCGGACTAAATGTTCATACGTGATTTGCCAAGGGTCGCACTCGGAAGATCTTTCCTCGCCGATCCAATGGAAGCTGTTGGCGGTGATCTCAGTGAAACGCCATCGAGTTTTCAGACCGCGCGCGTCAGTGCCGAGTTGGACAATGCCCTTACCCTCGGCCCGCCCGATCTGGCGCGAGTGATCTCGGTTGAGCGGGTCGTTCCATATGATGTGCCAGCCATCGATCCCAGGATCGAAGATGCGCAAAGTCGTGCCATACATCGTGGACGGCGCAGGGCGCTTGGGCCTGATCCAGACGTCCTGAATCGCGCGGCCTTCGAGCACCCAGCCAAAATGGCATTCTCCGGTCCACTTCTGGATTGTGCCGTCGTCGAGGTGGTGGACCGTGTCCATTTCCCAGCTTCCAATTAGCCATCCATACAGGTCCATGTCTTTCGCTCGGTCGGCTGGGGGACCTTCGGATCCGAGAGCGGTGAGAAACGGAGAAATCGTCATCGTCATACTGCCTTTGGTTTCCAAATAGGCGAGCTCAACTGCCCAGCGCAGCCCCGACGGCCCATCGTCGCGTCCGCTTGCCGCAAGCGCCGCCTCGTGAAATTTCGCGACGGAAGCCGGTGTCGGCGCCGGAACATTGCCGCCACAATTTGCAGCGTTGCGGTTTCCAGGGCTTGGGGAAAATTGCTATATTGCCGCTATGAGCCAGCCAGGCTGATCACACCGAAGGTTGAGCTGACGACGGATCGGGCGTTCGCAAAGGCGCGGCGGAACCGGCAATCCAGCTAGACTATGACACCAAGGGACAGTTCCCCCGCAGTCAGTGGACCATAAAAAAGGCGACGCCAGTTACCTGACGTCGCCGCTATTTGTTTTTGCCGGAGGTTTTACGCCGCCGGCTGCGCCTCGATGGTGCGCAGCGCCTGCATCTGGCGCTTGGCTGCGGCCTTGACCGCGTCCTGCACCTTCTCGAAGGCGCGCACCTCGATCTGGCGCACGCGCTCGCGGCTGATGTCGAACTCGGCCGACAGCTCTTCCAGCGTCAGCGGCTCCTCGGCCAGGCGGCGCGCCTCGAAGATGCGCCGCTCGCGCTCGTTGAGCACGGCAAGAGCGCCGGACAGCATGCCGCGCCGGTTTTCCAGTTCGTCCTGCTCGATCAGCGCCTCTTCCTGGCTTTCGTGGTCATCGACCAGCCAGTCCTGCCACTCACCGGACTCGCCTTCGCTCGCCCGGATCGGCGCGTTGAGCGAGGCGTCGCCCGACAGGCGGCGGTTCATCGACACCACTTCCGCTTCCGACACGTTGAGGCGGGTGGCGATCTCGGCGATCTGCTCGGGCTTCAAGTCGCCGTCGTCGAGCGCCTGGATCTTGCCCTTCACCTTGCGCAGGTTGAAGAACAGGCGCTTCTGGTTGGCGGTGGTGCCCATCTTGACCAGGCTCCACGAGCGCAAAATGTATTCCTGGATCGAGGCCTTGATCCACCACATGGCGTAGGTGGCGAGCCGGAAGCCGCGCTCCGGTTCGAATTTCTTGACGGCCTGCATCAGGCCGACATTGCCTTCCGAGATCACTTCGCCGATCGGCAGGCCGTAGCCGCGATAGCCCATGGCGATCTTGGCGACGAGCCGAAGGTGGCTGGTGACGAGCTTGTGCGCAGCCGTGGTGTCCTCGTGCTCAGCGTAACGCTTGGCGAGCATGTACTCTTCCTGCGGCTGAAGCATCGGAAAGCGACGGATTTCTTCCAGGTAGCGGCTGAGGCCGCCTTCGCCGGAAACGATACTGGGTAGTGACTGGGCCATGATAGCGCCCCTCTCTCTTGGAGTGGTGCCCCCTAACGCGGCGGGCATATGTCACGAACGCCAAAAGGCTCGTTCGCGACAGCGGATGTATACAGGAACAAAACCAGAAAGGACAGCATTTGGTTCAACACGAAACAGTGTGTCACGCCAAAGTGAACAACGCGGGTCAGGTTTTTGCCGATCTGGTTTTGAATGGATGAAGCTGGTTCAGAGTCTGCGGAAGCCGTCCACGAGTTCCTCCATGTCGCTCGGTAGCGGCGCCTCGAACCTCATCGACAAATGGGTAGTCGGATGCCGAAATTCAAGCAGGCGGGCATGCAATGCCTGTCGCTGAAAGGCCTTCACCTGGCCTTTCAGCGGCTCGGGCAGCCGGTTCGCCTTGGTGCGAAAGGCCTGGCCGTAATCGGGATCGCCGACGACCGGATGGCCGATATGAGCCATGTGGACGCGGATCTGATGGGTGCGGCCGGTCTCGAGCCGGCATTCGACCAGGCTCGCCGTGGCAAACTCCTTTTGCTGCTCGCCAAAGCGCTCGACCACCGTGAAGTGGGTGACGGCGTGGCGGGCATCGTCGCGGCCCTCTGGCACCACGGCACGGCGCACGCGGTCGGCGGCGCGACCGAGTGGCTCGTCGACCGTGCCTGTCGGTCTCATCGGAATGCCCCAGACCAGCGCCAGATAGGCGCGTTTGAGATCGCCGGTCAGGCCATGGTCGGCAAAGGCCTCCGACAATGATTTGTGGGCGCGGTTGGTCTTGGCCACGACCATGACGCCGCTGGTCTCCTTGTCCAGTCGGTGGACGATGCCCGGCCGCCGCACACCGCCGATGCCGGAAAGACTGTCGCCGCAATGGTGGATCAGCGCATTGACCAGCGTGCCGGTCCAGTTGCCGGCGCCGGGATGGACGACCAGCCCCGGCGGCTTGTCGATGACGATCAATTCATTGTCTTCATAGAGGACGTCGAGCGGGATGTTCTCGCCTTGCGGCTCCGCCGGCTCCGGCTCCGGCATTTCGACCGATACCCGGTCACCGGCCGCCATCTTGCGTTTGGTCTCGTTGACCGGCCGGCCGCCGACCTTGACGGCGCCCTGTCTGATCAGCATCTGCACCCGGCTGCGCGACATGTCCGGGCCGAGCTTGCCCGCCAGCCATTGGTCGAGCCGCTGGCCGGCCGCATCGGGGCCTGCTTCCAGCACGACCGATCCGTCTGGCGATCCCTCGACAGTGTCTGGTGATCCGCCCGTCATTCCATCCTCTATCAATATCGGGGTCTCTTCGTTATGAGCGCTCATCGAAAATCGTTCCGGAATGGTTTGCCATGGCTGCTGCCGATGAAGACGAGGAAAAGCCGCTCGACCCCGAAGTCGAAAAGGTGCGCAAGAAGCTCGTCCGCTTCGTCGCTATCAATCTCGGCTTGCTGTTCCTCGCCCTTATGGTGGTGATTGCAGCCCTTGTCTACAAAACGCGCACCGCGCCACCGGCAGACCCGTCCCTTGCCGGCGACATCCAGGTGCCATCAGGCGAGCCGCTGACCGGCGACATCGTGCTGCCGGTCGGCGCCAAGGTCATCAGCCAGTCGCTTTCCGGCGACCGCGTCTCCATCGATGCGGAGCTTGCCGACGGCAGCCGCGCCATTTTTGTCTACGACATCACTGAGCGCCGCATCATCGGTCGCTTTTCGATCCGCAACAAATGATTGGTTTCGCCGAAAATCGCCGCGTCGCCATTGTCGCGCTTGTCGTCGCAAATTACGATGAGGCGATCGCCTGGTATGTCGACAAGCTGGGCTTTTTGCTCACCGAGGACGTCGATCTCGGCGGCGGCAAGCGCTGGGTCACGGTGGCGCCGGCGAACGGACAAGGCGCGCAGCTGCTGCTGGCCGAAGCGTCGGACGATACGCAAGCAACCCGCATCGGCAACCAGGCCGGCGGCCGCGTCTTTTTGTTTCTCGAAACCGATGATTTTGTCCGCGACCACGCGGCAATGCTCGCAAAGGGCGTTGAATTCCGCGAGGCACCTCGCGTTGAGCCCTATGGCACTGTGGCGGTTTTCGCCGATCTCCATGGAAATCCCTGGGACTTGATCGAGCCAAAACGATAGGTCTGCAACCGATATTTCCCCGACATCATTGACTGCCAGAAGCCCAGTTGCTTTTTCCCGGCCGTCAGCCTATATCGCCGGTTCTTGAACGCGCCCATCGTCTAGCGGTCAGGACACCGCCCTCTCACGGCGGGAACAGGGGTTCGATTCCCCTTGGGCGTACCAAGGATTTCAACGACTTAGCTGAAAACCTCGCCGACCTGTCCAACATTTGGCCAATTTCCTTTTTGGCCACAAACGAATCGTTAGGCCCGTCGCATAGGGCCCAAGTTCCGTGCGACTATCGCAATCGCTTAACACATACGGGCGGGTCCGCATGACATGGGTGATTGGAGCTTCCTCGGTCTTTGGCGTTGGCGTGCTCGTCTCGGACGTCAGGGTTTCGCTTCGGAACGGCCAGCGCCGCGACATGCTCAGGAAGGTCTACGCCCTGGGCCCGTACATTGGGCTAGGATTCGCCGGCTCGGTAGCCTGCGGTTTTGCCATCTGGGAGGTTCTGCAGAGCCGCTACAGCGTGGCAACGCCACCGGGGAAGACGTACGAGCCCGAGGCAGCGGCAGTGGACATCCAGCGCATCGCGCGGGAGGTGTTCAGGCGCCAGCCCGCCGCTGAGCGTGACGTCGGCTGCCAGTTGCTCTTGGTGGGCTGCTCATTCAAACGCGACATGGGCTGGCCTGGCGCTACGCCCATCGCCATAATCCGCATGGTGGCGCCGCATTTCGTGCCACACGCTGCTAAGCGAGACCTCTTCGCCGCTCTCCATATCGGCTCCGGGTCCAAGGTCCGCGAGTACAAAAGGCTGGTCCGAACCTATTTCCGTGAACCGGGCGCCACAATCAGTATGCAAGCAAGCGAGGGCTGGTCACAGATGATGGCGCTGTCTCTCAGCCTCGAAGTTTCTGACCATCCAGTGGATGGTGTGAGCCCGCATCTACACTTCATGACTATCAGGAAGGGTCAAATTGCACTCCAGACCAACGAGGTCAGTACGACCGACAAGGATGGCACCGAAACGAGGCGCCTGAAGATGCCTAAGGTCGCGGAGAACTACTCTGCCTCCTTGGAGATGGTGAACGCCGCTGGGAACGAGGCCGGCGGCGCTATTGCTTGACTGTTCAACTACGGGAACCGCAATCCAAACAGCCCGCCACCCTGAGGCAGCGGGCCTACTAGGTTTTCGTCTTGGTGCCGGGTTTCAGTGCCGTCCCGTGGGCCCTTCAAGAAACTCCATGAAGTTTTCCACCACTCTGTGGCTTGGCGTTGACCGGGAGTTGCAAGCACTAAGGATGGCGGCCGCGATTTTCAGCATGTCGGTGCGACTTCCAACAATCTTTGAGACCACGGCGTTTTCTGTGCCGCCGTCATAGGTCGACCGCTGCAAGACGTGCAGGGTTAGCCTGAGATTTTCGCCCATGAACTGGAGCGGGCCGGCGCCGGTGACGAACGTGTCAGAGACGCAAAACGGTTCGACGGTCGGTGCGGCGGTAACCGGATTCATACTGCACCACCTTTCCCTGCCCCGATCATGGACAGCAAGAGCGCGTCGACGTGTTCTTCCAAAAGCTGGCTGTAGGAAGTGTTGTGGAACCGCTTGAGATAGCGGCCCTTTGTGGCGAGGTCGGCATGAGTGCTGGCGGGGAACCGACACACGTTCCAGAGCGCGGAATATTCGCCATTGCTGGCATCGTCCCACGTCCGGTGTTCTGCGGCTGTGGCTTTCCGGCCAAGGGCTACCTCGTCGCAGCTGCTGCAAACGCTGTCCCAATGGGCGCGCGCTCTCTTGTGTGCCTTGATTGCTGCACGAAGCTCGGGCGAGGCATTTGCCCTCCCGGCTGGTGCGGCGTCGATCGGCACTGCCGTGGCTTTTCGAACGCTGGCAGCGGTGGCGGCGAGAGCGAGCCCTGCCCCGGTCAGGTTGAGAAGGCGGCGGCGGTTGACATCGGGCATGCCTTCGGCGGTTGCCTGAACAAGGGTGTTCGGCATCGGATCTTCTCCAATTCGGTTGTGTGTGAGGCTCTAGCGCTTCCGCAAGAACGGGAATTCTGATATCAGAGTTTTTATGCCAAAGCAAGAAACCGTGATATCAAAGAAACGGCGCGGCCCGGCCCCAACTGGTAAGGGTGTGCCGATCATGGTCCGCCTTCAACCGGACATGCTGGCGGGCGTCGATCAATTCGTTGCCGAGCATGATGTTTCGCGACCTGAAGCCGTCCGATTGATCATTCGTGACTGGTTGATCAGACACCAGGTACTGAGAGCCGAGTGAAAAACCCTGGGCGACTTTCCGCGTAGCGCTCGAATCCTGCCGGCATCGAGTTCATCTTGAACAGGCGGCGCTAGCGTGAGGCTCAAAGCGGGCGGCGGCATGGACAGCGGCAGATGAAGGGCACGGGGGCGAAGCTTTCGCGCGCAGGCTACCGACTCAAAGTAACTATCTGGGATAGCTCGGCGATATCGCCATAGATCATCGAACCTTTGACGAGAAAACACTTGTCACCGAGGACTTCGAAGAGTGAGTTTGACCCGTTGCAAACCGGCAGGTTCTTCGAATTGGCGTACGTACCGGGCGTCGCGGTTTCGACCTTACGGTCCGCGGCTTCGGCATAGCTGACGCTGATCGCGAGCATAGCGATAGCAAGCTGGCTCGGGGATAAGTAAGGTCGCGACATGCATCCAAAATAGCACCGGCCCTTGATGGGCTTCGTCCATCAATTGGATGAAGCGGTCACCTATATTAGCTATCACTTGACTAAAATGCCGCCCGCTCCAGACTCATGGAATGGCGCGGGGAATTGGGATTGGAGACCTGGTGGCGATCACGGCCACCGTCCGCAGGCGGGTCACTGAGGACCGTGTCAGCCTCTCAATCCCCTCGTACAACTTCCCGCATTCGATCATCGACAATACCAAAGTGAAGAAGGGGCAGCAGATCGAGCTTACCGGCGAGATCACGCGCATAGACGAGGAAAGCGGCAGGGCGACAATTGACCTTGGAACGCTTGTGACGGTCGATATCGACAAAGTCAGGCTAGTCGAGAAGTACAGGCCACCGAAGCAAAAAAAGCCGTTGCGTGACATGGTAGTAGATTGAATTATCGCACCTCGCCATTGTTCATATGCGTTATGAGGAACTGCTTTCTGTTGTGGCGCGTTAATCCTGTATCGGGAGATAGAAACATGTCTGTGCAAAACGAAGACTATCGAACGAACAGAGCCGACTACGCGATTGCCGCAAAGGATGGCCGAGCGGACTCTAAGGGAAATCGCCACAAACTGCTCGCAAGAAAAAAGAAGTTGCTGGTGGCACGCGATCGGAGGCTGCTTGCAAACCCATCGGAAAGCGCGCCGGATGATCCGAAAGTTGGGACGCGCGGTTAGTGTAGTCCGACCACTTCCTTCTGCTCAATCGTAAAATCGCCCTTGCGCAATGGGCTGCTGGCGCCAGCGGGCGCTGGCCACTTTCAGCCCCCCTCGTTCGAAAGTTGCGCGCCCGCTGCTGGCCTTCGTAGTCAGGAATGCATGTGAAGAACACCGGCCGGCGGTCACGGTCGGCAGCTTTGCAAGCTGAGCAGACAAAGAGCCCGACCAGATCGTCGTGCATCGAGCCGTGGTCACGGCCGAGCCTGATCAGCGCCCGGATGTCGAGCTTCGTCGATTTGCAGCACATCGGGTGTCCGCAATTGACATAGATGCTTTCGCGGGCGGCCAGGGTGCGAGGGTCTTTTGGGGCATGGCGATCTCCGTTGAGGGGCTCGCCGCAACGGGGAGGAATATAATCCTGAATGCTGATCCCTTGCCACTGGTCGCTAACTCTCATCCCAAAAATCCTGCAGCGAAGCGTGCCGAAGGTCTTCCTCCTGGCTTTACGCGGCCGATCATCCCGGCTTGACCCATTTGTGTCGCCGGCCGCTTCATGCCCTTTGGCGGCTGTCCTGGGGCTTTCTGAACCCGTTTCCAGAGCCGTTCCCGCATTTCCCGGTTCAAGGTGATTCCAGGCCGTGACCTTCACACCTCCGCGGTGCGTAACGGAACTCACGGCGCTATAGAAGAAACCTGCCAGCCTTGGCGTACCATGCCAACCCCAACATTGAGAGCACATACAGAACCAGGAACGGAACCACGGAAAGCTGGCTGTTGAGGACGGCGTCAGCTTCTTCCCATTCCTCGACCAAATTGCGATCCCGCCACGCCTCCGTGACCACCACTAGATCCTCGGGCAGGTTGCCCGGAAAACGCTCAGGAGGATAGTCGCCATCGTTCTTGTCCATCGCGCCAACAATGTTTCTGCCTCACTAATCTTCCAAGTTTCTGATGCAAGGAAACCGTCGAACGGTTAACCCGATGCCCAAACGAGTACTCCTCGTCATTGAAACCAGCAGGCGGCGGACCTGGGTTCCTACCCTGGGTCCAGTGGTGGCGCGCTGCCTAAAACTCGTATCCAAATCGCTCTATGTCAGTCCTGTAGATGGTCCACACCATGTTCCTTGTCTCGGGAGTGTAGTAGTCGCGGTAGTCGGCCTTTCGAATTGACTTCTTGCTATGCGGCAAGCGACGTTTGCTAACCCGATTCTCTCGGAAACGTGGGTGAATTCCTCACGGATCTGCTCAAAACGCCCGACGTGATCAACCAGCAAGCTTCCGTTGTTGTCATCAATGAACACGTGTTGTGCCCGCCATTGAGGATGATCGACGCGCTGGATAGCCTTCAGATACGAACGGAAAGACATAAAGCGGGTCAGACCAAGCATTTTGCGCAAATCACGGCGCCAGGTCTTGGTGTAGAGAAACTGTGAAACGGCTTTGTCCCATGGGTTTCTGACGAGGGAAAACTTGAACATACGATCAAAAGTCTCCGCCCCTATCTCTGACCGGATTTGGGCGGCGGTAAGGTGGTGCAGCCCTTCTTTCTGATGCCGGTTTAGTTCTGGGTTCTTCCAATATTGGTCGGCTGTTCGGTTACACCGATCCGGCCAGATGGCATCCTCGACACTGGTCCCGCCATTCTTCGGAATGTGAATAAACAAGCAGCCTAATTCTCGACTCAGCATTACCGCCCCCGCGATCCTACCGCGATCGATAGCATCGAAGACACGAAATTAGAAGTGATGCATGCCCTATGGTTGGCCCCGCCGTCACTCGCTGGTTTAGGCACCAAATTGACTCTGAGCTCATCCGATTTGATAGCCAGGGGAACGGAACGTGACAATTTTACTAAATTAGCAATTATGCATATATAGAAGTAGCCGGCGACCGTCCCGCAGATGCTCCGCCGGTTAGGCCCAGCGGCCACCACCCAAACTCCAACTGACTGCTGGGCCGCCCCATATCAGCTAGAAAGTATGGACGGCCAAGATAACATCTGCAACGCATGGGCCGCCCTCAAGCTAGTGCGCATGGCTATTGAACCGACTTGCCCTGCCGGCGTGCTGCCGAGCGAAGAAGCTGTCCTGCTGCTCTATGGTCCCGAGTCGGTCCATGAGGGCGAATGCAGCCTTGCCCCGTTCAAGAGATGCAAAAAGCCCGCTAGCCGAAGCCAGCGGGCAATTTTCAAGCCCCGCCGGCTTCAATATTTACGTGTTCCATGAAGACAGCGCATCGTTCGAACAGATGGAAAGCCGCCGGGCGGCGCCAGTTCCTGCCGCCTGAGATCTGTGGAGCGTCAGTGCAGCGGCTGTCGGGCCGACCATCTCAGCGAAATCGGTAACGGTAGGAGAAGCCCGCGCCTCTGGCGGAGAGCGCGGGCCCGATCGGGTGCGGCCCGATCTGCAGCGGGCGGAGGGCATGCCCACTGATCACAGACAATTTTTAGAAATCGCTAAAGTTCCATCTACGGCTGCCCTGCTGCCCTGCGTGTCCTCGCCCGCCGATGAAGAGCATGGCCCGTTGGGCCTGCCCTAAACTTCTAGGCTGACTTGCCGAACGCCGATCACGTCCATGCACATCATGAAGAACGCGGCGGTGAAGCTGCCCCGGCTTATCTTGTTGGCCAGATTGCTCGCTCTCGTGCGCCGCTCGTTCATAGCTAATCCCCCGGCGTTTCAGCTCGCCCTTCAGAATGTTTTTTGCTTTTTCTTTATAGAACGCGGTGGGGGAAACATCCTCGGACATCATCATATCTCCAGCGAAAAACACCGCAAATGATGATGTACCCCCTAGCATCTGCTGATTCAATATCCCACATCCGGCGTGCAACATCATCGGATTTGATATGTCTCGGCGCTTTTTCCTCCTCGTGGTTCTTTTCCTCAGCCCCTCATTGGCCATGGCCGGGAAGAACGATGCCGAGTGGAATCCGCCTGCTCGGTATGACCATTCTTGAAGTCGCTGTCGGTATCCTTATGGATCAACCCGATATACTGCTTCATTGTATCTACCGCAGCTTTAGACCGGATTGACGTTCAATGCTCCGCAAGGTTCCCAAAGGAATATCTTTGGGATGTGGAACCGTCACTCTACGGTGTGTCCTTTCCTGATTTTCCCGGCGTTGTCACCGCCGGCACCGATCTGGACGACGCTCGTGCTATGGCTGAGGAGGCCCTTGCCTTTCACATCGAAGGGCTTGTGGAAGATGGCGAAGCCATTCCAGAACCCTCCAGCCTGGAAGGCGTCATGGCCGACGCCGATAATCGAGACGGCGTTGCAATCTTGGTTTCGGTGAAGACCGAGGCCAAGAAAGCTGTCCGCGTGAACATCACGCTCGCTGAAGATGTTCTAAGCCAAATTGACGCCTTTGCCAAGGCGCACGGTTATACCCGGTCCGGCTTTATCGCGAAGGCGGCTCAAAGAATCATCGAGCTTGAGGGCGGCCGAAAGGCTCGCAGCGCTTAGCTACCGTTTGCGCTACCCAGGGCCTTCCAAGAAGCGTCCCTATGTGGCCTGGCTTCTGGCGCATCGTCGCCGGTTGAT
The DNA here is from genome assembly GCF_055811455.1 of Mesorhizobium sp. WSM4845. NCBI lineage: Bacteria > Pseudomonadati > Pseudomonadota > Alphaproteobacteria > Hyphomicrobiales > Phyllobacteriaceae > Mesorhizobium > Mesorhizobium sp. WSM4845. Next base: position 94,212 of record NZ_JBVVQA010000014.1, on the reverse strand, counting down.
TTAGCATCTTCTGATAATCCTCGTGCCAGGCACAAGGCAGCACAACTGCGAGCGGCACCGGGGCGAGGTGAACACGACGACGACATCCGGCTGCCAGGGAGACGGCCAATGCAGAAATTGCAATCACAAGGCGTCCATCACATCACGCTGGTCGGCGCCGGGCGCCAGACCTCGATCGATTTCTGGGAAGGCGTGCTTGGCATGCCTTTCATCTTCGAGCAGCCCAACCTCGACAAGGCCAGCGAAAGCCACCTCTATTTCGATCCGGGCGACGGCCGGCTGATCACCATCTTCACCGACGAGAGCCGCACGCCGGTCAAACGGCGCACGCCGACCGATCCGGGCTGCGTCCATCACATCGCGTTTGCGGTGTCGCGGGTCACCTTCCTGCAGGCGGTCGCCCGGCTCGACGAGCGCGCCATCAAGCACAGCGGCGTCAAGGATCGCGGTTTTATGGATTCGATCTATTTCGAGGATCCGCTCGGCCTGCTGATCGAGCTCGCTTCCTACCGTTTCGAGCCGCCGGCGGGATTTACCCATGCCGACGTGCTGATGCAGGCGCACAAGCTTCGCGTCGCGCGCGGCGACTACGCAATCGCCGAAGTGCATCTCGCCGACGCGATCCAGGCGCTGGTCGAGCGCTCCCGTGCGACCTTATCGGAAGACCGCGCGCCGAAAAATCCATACTGACGACAGGCCAAAAAAGGGAGGAACACAATGGCAAAGACGACCACGAAAAGTGCGAAGAAGCCGGCCGCCAAGGCCGCTACGAAACCAGCTGCCAAGGCGACAAAGCCTGCGGCCAAGGCGACAACGCCTGCGGCCAAGGCGTCAGGCGCTTCCGCCAAGTCGGCAACGAAAGCCGCCGCAAAAGCTGCAGACAAGGCGTCCGCGAAATCGGCGCGGAAGACCAAGGCGAAATCAGGAAAGAAGCCTGCGCTGACGCTCAGCATGCTGAAGCCGAGCGTCAACAATATGAGCGTACGGGTGTTTGCGCGCGCGGCCGGGCTCGACCATTCCGAGACCGACGTATGGGGCCGCACGCGCTCGCCCGAGTATATGGCGCGAAACCCGGCCCATCTGACGCCGATGATTGAGGACAAGGGCCTGCCCAGGAGTGTGTTGTGGGAAAGCTGCGCCATCATGCAGTATCTCGCCAACAAGCACGGGCTGGAGAAATTATATCCCAAGGCGCCGGCCAAGCGGGCGATGATCGACAGCGCCATGTTCTATCTGATCGGCACGCTCTATCCCTATGTGGCGCGCGCCACCTATCCTGCGCTGAATTTCCCGCAATATGCCGGCGAGGTCGGCCACAGCGACGCTCATCCCGACAAGAAGGCGGAAGCCCAGAAGGCCGCTATAGCAGCGATAGCCGAGCCGCTGGAGGTCTTTCACAGCTTCTTCAGGAACGGCAAGCCGTTCATCGGCGGCAAGAACCCGTCGATCGCCGACATCCGCCTGGCGGCGACGCTCGAATTCCTGGCCGCCATCGACTACGCGCTGCCCCAATGGGCGAAGGAGTACATGACGGCGATCGAAAAGAAGCTCGGCAAGGCCTATGCCGAGCCGGCGGCCGACGTGCGCGGCTATATCGCCCATGTGAAGTCGCAGGCCGGGGCGTGAGGCTTTCACTCTCACGGTTTTGCTTGCCCAGGCCGATCTAACCGAGCCCGAAGGCCCGCCGCCTTTTACGGGACGTAAGGATGTTTGAAGCGTCGACGACGAAGCGACGATTGACCTGGAGGCAGCGGTCCTGATGATCAGGCCTGCGCGGGTGGCGTCCATAGAAGGGACTGTGTATGACCCGCAAACTGCCCTTATTCGCCGCGTTCGGCCTGGCGCTTGCTGCCCTGGCGGCGTGTGACCAAACTCAATCGGGAGGAACGCAGGCGACGACCGCTGGCCAATTGCCGCCACCTCCAGCCGACACGATGACGCCGGCACCCGCAACCCCGCCAGCTCAGACAGCCCCTGTTCAGTAGCAGACCGTCGTTTTCAAAAAGGAACCCTCGCCCCGAGAGGCGGGGGTTCGCTTTTGCCATTTCAGCTGCAAAGCGGTGCGGCATGACTGATGCTGCGCTTGTCGTTCAGGGACCGAACATTACAAGCTCGGTGAACGACAGATCTCCAAGCGAGGGTGGTCTGGGACCCCTAAAATATTTCAGCCCGCTGTTGGCGCGGTACCACCCGAACAGACCTCCAATCGGCTCCCTGGCGTCGACGACGCAAAGCAGGATGCCGCTTCGCAAGAGAAAGCGCCCGATGGCACCGGCGCACCGGCTCAAATCCGCGAGGGAGCGGCAATAGACGATCTGATAGGATGGGATAAGACCGCGCAATATCCGGCGCGGCATCAATACGAAAGGAAACGCTGCTCCGTCGCAAATGCAAATCAATGACCGGCAGCCAAGTGCTGAGTGTTCCGAGAGTATGTACCTCTCGCTGTCGGACAGCATCGCCATTTCCGCAAGATCGGGACGAGCTTCAAGCACGCGACATGACCGCTGCGCCGAACTAAAAGCCGGCAAGAAGGCAAATTGTCCGGTGGTGAAGGGCCGAAAACCGAGCGCCCAGTTGGCTTTCAATGTTGCGGGCGCCGGCGAAATATTGGTGTAGGTCACGTCCCTTCGCTTGAGAATCGTCGTGACCAATTTGGCGCCATAGGGACGGAATTCTGCATCGACGGACCAGCTTGAAAGGTTGCAGCGGACTTCGTCGCCTTCCTGCCCGGGATAACGGGTATAAAGGGTCAGCACAACGCCGACGATCCGATCGGCCTTCTCCAAGGCCAAGCCGTATTGTGGGAACTCGGCGACGGGAGGCCGCTGCGCCAAACGGGTCAGCGCCTGTATCCAGTAACTCCGGTCACGCTTCGGAAACCCCCGGCACAGGCAGTCGACCACTCCTTGCCAATCTGCTTCGCGAATTGGTCGACAGCGAACGCCAGGAGGGAGAGCGCCAAGCACGGCCATGAGTCGACTTCCAGAATAGGCTAAAGCGCGTCGCGGCCGAACGGATCCAATGCGACGCGCTTAAGCGCGACATGCATCTTCGATATGCCTCATACGCTAATACGTTGGTGTACAACGATTAATAATATGTGGCGTATTTAAAGACGACTTTCTGCACTGATCACGAAGACGCAAATCAGATTGGCCACGACGCGTCGACGAGCGGTTCCCGTCGGTTAAGGAATCGTTACCAGATCCCTATCTACTGGTCGGCAATTCACCTCCAACCCGTGACCACGGATGTACTGGCGCGGCCGAGGTGGAAGGAAAGGTCGGCCATGTGCCGGCCTTTTTGTCTCGAGGGCTATTGTTCCCGGGAAGCCGCGGCTTCAAGCGTAACGGCACGCTGATCGGGCCGCCGATTCAGCCAAGCGCTGTTCGGTGGCGTCACCTCGAGCGATCTGACCGGTTCACCAGATATCAGTGTTGCCCGCGTCTCGCATTGACATGGCGTGCCAATTCCGGCGTCTCGAAGACGTAGTCGCTCCAGGCCGATTCCGGAATCTGACCGGCCAGGTAGCATTCCAGCAAAAGACGTTGCTCAGGACTGAGAGGCCTCGGCGCGCGCTCATGGTCCCTTCTCAGCGAGTGAAACAGATTTCTGGTCACGTCCGAGACAGTGAAGTGAATGGACATGTGTTCGGTCTCCTTTGACCACCTAGCGCCCAGGGATCGGGATCGATCTCCGCCTCGCTGCGTTCGGTTCGGAAAGGATGCGCCAAATCGAAACGCTACAGCGTGTGTTGTGCGGGCACTGCGATGGCTGTTTAACGTCGAAGGCCGGATAAGGTTCAACGCGGCTGCCGGCAACGCCGATCAGGCAGCCCGAAACCCACCAGTCGGCTCATGCTCTCGGCCTGCGCGGACCGAACCGCTGCGGCGGGTGCGCAGCAACGTTTTCAAGGCGGCGCATCTTTTTAGCTGCCAGCGCTTGAATGCCGGCTGGCTATTCGCAGACCATGCGGACCCGTTTTCCTGGTTGGCTGACGTTCCTGCAGGTGAGCGGTTTCGCCGGCTCGGATGACGGCGTCGGTGGTTGTCTGGCAATCCTGGCGATTTTCCTTCTCGGCGCCACGGAGGTGTCGATTTTGCGGGCCGCCGCTGTTTCCGGCGTTTCGGGCGCCGCAGGAAAGACATCGGTCTGCAGCAACTGCGGCTGTTCGGCTTGCGCCTGCTGCTGCGGCCGGTCCCAGAACCGCCGGACATCGAGCGGCCTTGGAATGACGACGGTGCCGTCGTAGCTGCGCGAGCAGCCGCCCCCTAGCAGCAGCATCGGGCACACGAAAAAAGGCAGGATCCGTCGCAACATCGGCAACACCCTTGCGGGATCTATAACGCGGCTTCGGTTCTACCGACAACCGTCGGAATACACTGCGGGCAAGGCTAGCGCATGACCCGGAGAATCGGAATCAATTTCGCTGGGGATCATGCGCAAAAATCAAAGTGCCGCAGCGTCCCTGGCGCGACTTTGGCGCGATTGGGGGTCGGGCATGGACGATTGCCTGCCCAAGCCCATCAGCCCTAAGCCCATTAGCCCCAGGCGGCGCCTTGCTCGAAAAGGTCCGCGGACGGGGAAATCCAAACGGGAGATAGCCACGTCAGCCTATCGGGTCCAGCCGATTCGGCGACGCGTTGCGACAAGACTATGGTGCGATCGCACCATACCAAATCATGCGTCTGGTTGGAACAATAAGCGCATTCGAGTTCCGCTCCTCCAGTTACGGGCGGGAGCAGCGACCGCCGGCAAGAAGCAGGGTCAGATTTACCCCAACGGACCTGCTTCGGCGATGGCACGGCCATGACCTCCTTGGCCGCATGCAACGCGCTCCCGCCCGGATTTTCTTTTTCGGCGCCAATTGTCCGTCCGTCCAGGCAAATGCCGGCCGCAAATCGCGCAAGCTGCTGATTCCAGCGGCAAACCACGGCTGTTGCGGCGAGACCCGCAGCGCTGCCTTTTCGACAGGGCTGTGCGGCGGTTACCGGGCTGACATCAAACTGTCATGTGACTGTAATAATCGGGGGCTATGGCCTCAGCGGGCGCCGAAGGAATGGCGCTGAGAGACCATTTTTCCGAACAGGAGCAGGCCACATGAAGAAATTCCTCCTTACGGCGTCGGCCGCGGCGCTTGCGCTCGCCGCGTCGGCTGGTTATGCCGCCGCGCGCGACCAGATTCAAATCGTTGGTTCGTCCACAGTGTTCCCCTTCACGACGGCTGTCGCTGAAAAGCTCGGCCAGAGCGGAAAGATCAAGACCCCGGTCGTCGAGTCGACTGGCACCGGCGGCGGCATGAAGCTGTTTTGCCAGGGCGTGGGCGAAAATACCGCCGACTTCACCAATGCCTCGCGCGCCATCAAGGATAGCGAGCTTAAAACCTGCAAGGCAAACGGCGTGACGCCGGTCGAGATCAAGGTCGGCTTCGACGGCATCGTACTGGCCAACTCGAAGGCAGGGACTGTCGTCGATCTGACCAAGGAACAGGTTTTCAAGGCGCTCGCCAAGAACGTCGCTGTTGACGGCAAGGTCGTCCCCAACCCCTACAAGAACTGGTCGGATGTCGATTCATCCCTTCCCGCGACAAAGATAGAGGTGCTTGGCCCGCCGCCGACATCCGGTACCCGCGATGCATTCGTTGAGCTCGTCATGGATGCGGCCTGTCAGGAAGAAGTGAAGGCGGCTAATGAAAAGGGCTGCGGCGAGATTCGCGAAGACGGCGCTTTTGTCGAGGCCGGCGAAAACGACAATCTGATCGTCCAGAAGCTGGAAGCCAACCCCAATGCCTTCGGCGTCTTTGGCTTCTCGTTCCTTGACCAGAACGCCGACAAGCTGCAGGGCCACAAGGTCGATGGCGTCGAGCCGACTTTCGAGAACATCGCATCCGGCGATTACGGCGTTTCCCGCTCGCTCTTTGTCTATGCCAAAAAAGAGCATGTCGGCGTCATTCCCGGCATGCAGGAGTTCATCGCCGAGTACACCTCGGAGGCTGCATGGGGTCCTGATGGTTATCTGGCCGACAAGGGCCTGATCCCGCTGCCGGACGCCGAGCGCGCCAAGTCGGCCGAAAACGCCAAGGCCCTGAAGGGCATGGGCTCCTGATGTTTCGGGGGTCCGAGCGTACCGCTCTGACCCCTCATATCCTAAAGCACAAAGCGCGGGACCATAGGTCCCGTGCTTTGAGCCGGTGAATGACCGGCGGTCGAGGGGACGTCCCGAATCATGGTCGGTTATCTCGTTGTTTTTCTGGTGGTTCTGGCCGCTGCTGCCTATTGGCTCGGCCGGACCCGCGCTATTGCCAGCGTCAATGGCGACGTCGCGCGACTGCATTCGCTGCCTGGCCAGCATGGCACGTTTCTGGCGCTTTTTGCCGCCGGTCCCGCGCTGCTTGCGATCGTGTTGTGGTCGCTGGTGACGCCAGGAATTGAATCGTCGATCGTTACCGACCGCTTCTCCTCCGAGTTGTCGGGAATGGGCGTCCCGCAGGTCGAAGCTTTCATCCGCGACGCTCGCGCGATGGCCTTTGGCGGGCTTGTCGGCTTTGCCGATCCGACGAAAGAGGCGGCCGCCGCCCTCTACAAATCGGTCCATGCGACCAGCACCTGGATCATCTGGACCGTCGCGCTCGTGCTTTCCGCGTCCGGATTTTACTGGGCCTATTCCCGCATCGCACAGGCCTACCGGGCGCGCCACGTGGTCGAGCGCGTTCTTCGCGCATCCTTGATCGCCTGTTCGGTGGTCGCGATCCTGACGACGATCGGCATCGTCCTGTCGCTTATCTTCGAGTCGCTGCGGTTCTTCCAACAGGTGCCGTTCTACAAGTTCCTGTTCGGCACGCATTGGTCGCCGCAGAGCGCCTTCACCGGCGCGGGAGCGGAGGCCGGGGCGGTCAACGAGGACATTTTTGGCATGGTGCCGCTCTTTGCCGGCACGTTGCTCATCACCTTCATCGCCATGCTGGTGGCTGCGCCTATCGGGCTGATGGCTGCGATCTACCTTTCGGATTACGCCTCCAAAAGCGTCCGCGCGGTCGCAAAGCCGGTTCTGGAAATCCTCGCCGGCATTCCGACCGTCGTCTACGGCTTCTTCGCCGCGCTGACGGTTGCGCCCTACTTCCGCGGTATCGGCGAAAGCCTGGGCCTCAACGTCGCGTCTGAATCCGCGCTCGCCGCAGGCGTGGTCATGGGTATCATGATCATTCCCTTCGTTTCCTCGCTTTCCGACGATGTAATCAACGCCGTTCCGCAATCCCTGAGAGACGGTTCTGCCGGCCTCGGCGCGACCAAGTCGGAAACCATCCGCAAGGTGGTCCTTCCCGCTGCCCTTCCGGGCATCGTTTCGGCGATGCTGCTTGCCGTCAGCCGCGCGATCGGCGAAACGATGATCGTGGTCATGGCGGCGGGGCTGGCGGCAAACCTCACGGCCAACCCGCTCGAAGCAGTCACCACCGTGACCGTGCAGATCGTGACGCTGCTGGTGGGCGACCAGGAGTTCGACAGCGCCAAGACGCTTGCAGCATTCGCACTCGGCCTGGTGCTGTTCTGCATCACGCTTACCCTCAACATCGTCGCTTTGCGCGTCGTCCAGAAATACCGAGAGCAATATGACTGATGCGATCTCGTCATTCGGCGCCGTCGGACGGCCGGTCAGCATTCATACCGACGATGCCGCGAAGGCGCGGCTAAAGGGCCGCTACCGTACCGAAACGTGGTTCAAATGGCTCGGCGCCGCAGCTGTCGCGTTGGCCGGCTTGTTCCTTGTGCTGCTCCTGTCGACGATCGTCACGCAGGCGATTCCGGCGCTGCGGCAGAACTATGTGACGCTGCCGATCGATCTTTCAGCGGCCAAGGTCGACCCGGCGAAACTCGATGAAGTGAACTACGACGCCATCGCTCAGGAAGCGCTTACGGCAAAATTTCCGGATGTGAAGAGCCGCCAGGACAAGCGCCTTCTGCGCGGGCTGATTTCCACCGGCACAGGCGTGTTCCTGCGCAAGGATATTGCGGCTGATCCGGGGATGCTCGGAGGAACGGTGGACTATGCGGTTCCACTTGACGATTTTGCCGACCTCTATCTCAAGGGTTTGCTTGCCGACGTCGGTTCGGACGAAGCGATTTCGACAAGCGTCACGCCTTCGGAAACCAGCGGCGACATCGATCTGACCTTCGGCGACGATGCCATGCTGGCGCTGGCGCGCGGCCATGGTGCGACCGAGGGCGAAAACGGCATGTTTACGCTGACGAGCGGCGCGTCGTCGCTGCTGGTCGCGTTCAATGGCGGCACGGTCAAGCTGACCTCGCTGTCGTCTGCGGCCAACGGCACGGTGATCGCAAAAGGCACGGTGATCGAGGCGCTGGACAGCACGGCGCCCGCCGCGAGCGGCCAGGCATTCCTGCGCGTCATCGAGACGCCGGAAGCATCGCGAAAGATTTCGGACAAGGTGATCGTCTGGCTCGACACGCTGAAGAGCGCCGGCCTGATCGAAAGCCGGTTCAACTCGATCTTCTTCTTCACCGGCGCAAGCCGCGAGCCGGAATTGGCTGGTGTCTGGGGCGCGGTCGTCGGATCGTTCCTGACCATGATCGTAACCCTCGCAATCGCCTTCCCGATCGGCGTTTCAGCGGCGATCTATCTTGAGGAATTTGCGCCCAAGAACCGGCTGACGACGATGATCGAAGTGAATATCAACAATCTGGCGGCGGTGCCTTCGATCGTCTTCGGCCTGCTTGGACTTGCCGTATTCCTGAATTTCTTCGGCATGCCGCGCTCAGCCCCGGTGGTCGGCGGCATGGTGCTGGCGCTGATGACCCTGCCGATCATCATTATCGCCTCGCGCGCTTCGCTGCGCGCCGTGCCGCCTTCGATCCGCGAGGCGGCGCTTGGCATCGGAGCGTCCAAGGTCCAGACCGTATTCCATCACGTCCTGCCACTGGCGATGCCGGGCATCATGACCGGCACCATCCTCGGAATGGCGCATGCGCTCGGCGAAACCGCGCCGTTGCTGATGATCGGCATGGTCGCCTTCATCGTCGACATTCCCGGCGGCTTCACCGATCCCGCGACGATCCTGCCGGTGCAGATTTTCATGTGGGCGGATTTCCCGGAAGCGGGGTTCCAGCAGAAGACTTCGGCGGCGATTTTGATTTTGCTGGTGTTTTTGGTCATCATGAATGCCATCGCGGTGATACTGCGCAGGCGCTTCGAGCGGCGCTGGTAAGGAGTAGAGGATATGAACATCATGACGGAAGCCGGCGTCGAGCAGAAACTGAGCAGCGCAACCAACGCCCCTTCGATCAAGATGAAGGGCGAAAAGGTCTCTGTTCACTACGGCGAGAAGCGAGCTCTGTTCGACGTCGATCTCGATGTCCGCGAGCATCAGGTGACGGCGTTGATCGGGCCATCGGGCTGCGGCAAGTCGACGTTCCTGCGTTGCCTGAACCGAATGAACGACACCATCGATATCGCGCGGGTGAGCGGCAAGATCACGCTCGACGGCGAGGACGTCTACGATCCGAAAATCGATGTCGTCGAGCTGCGAGCTCGCGTCGGCATGGTATTCCAGAAGCCGAACCCGTTTCCGAAGTCGATCTACGAAAACGTCGCCTACGGTCCGCGCATCCACGGCCTGGCCAGGAGCAAGGCCGAGTTGGACGGCATCGTCGAATCGAGCCTGAAGAAGGCCGGCCTGTTTAACGAGGTCAAGGATCGCCTACTCGAGTCGGGAACCGGTCTGTCCGGCGGACAGCAGCAGCGTCTTTGCATTGCGCGCGCCATCGCCGTGTCGCCGGAAGTGATCCTGATGGACGAGCCCTGTTCGGCGCTCGATCCAATCGCCACCGCCCGCGTCGAGGAACTGATCGACGAACTGCGCCAGAATTATACGATCGTCATCGTCACCCATTCGATGCAGCAGGCGGCGCGCGTGTCGCAACGCACGGCGATGTTCCATCTCGGGTATCTGGTCGAGGAGGGCGCGACCGACAAGATGTTCACCAACCCCGACGACAAGCGCACCCAGGACTACATCACCGGCCGGTTCGGCTGAGCGGTCCGGCGAATTTCGAACACGAGGACAGCACCATGGGTGAACACACCGTCGCATCTTTCGACGAGGAACTGGAGCACATCGACCGGCTGATCCGCGACATGGACGAGCTCGCCGCCGCAATGGTCGCGGCCTCGATCCGCGCGTTGCTTGCGTCGGACAATGCGATGGCGCAGCGCGTCGTCTCGGACGACGCCATCATGGATGCGCGGCAGCGCGAACTCGACGACAGCGCCATCACGCTGATCGCCAAACGGCAGCCGATGGCGCAGGATCTGCGCGCCGTGGTTGGCGCAATCCGCATGGCCGGCGATCTCGAGCGCATCGGCGATCTGGCCAAGAACATAGCCAAGCGGGTCAGCGCAGTCGGGCAGAGCGCGACGCCGCGGAATCTGTCGCACGGTATCGATGCGATGGCGGATCTCGTTCTTGTGCAGCTGCGCGGCGTGGTTGAGCACTATGTGTCGCGCGATGCCGGCGCGTTGAAGGAACTGCGCGCCGACGACCAGAAGATCGACGTGAAATACACGGCGGTTTTTCGCGAGCTCCTGACCTACATGATGGAGGACCCACGCAACATCACCGCCTGCACGCACCTTCTGTTCTGCGCCAAGAATCTCGAGCGTATCGGCGATCATGTCACCAACATCGCCGAAAACGCCTATTTTGTCGTGACCGGGCAGCAATTGCCGGCGGATCGCCCGAAGCTCGACGAAACGACGATGTCGGCGCTGGCGACATGACAGGAGTAACCGGCCGATGATCGCGCCGCGCATCATGGTGGTGGAGGATGAAGAGCCGCTGGGCGTCCTCCTCCGTTACAATCTTGAATCCGAAGGCTATCAGGTCGAGGTGGTGACGCGCGGCGACGAGGCCGAAATCCGGCTGCAGGAAAACGTGCCCGATCTTTTGGTGCTCGACTGGATGGTGCCGGCGGTTTCCGGCATCGAGCTTTGCCGGCGCCTTCGGGTGCGCCCCGAAACCGAGCGGCTGCCGATCATCATGCTGACCGCGCGCGGCGAGGAGAGCGACCGGGTGCGCGGCCTTTCGACCGGAGCCGACGACTATCTGGTCAAGCCGTTCTCGACACCGGAATTCATGGCCAGAGTCAAGGCGCTGCTGCGCCGCGCCAAGCCCGAAGTGCTGTCCAGCGTGCTCAAGGTCGGCGACATCATGCTCGATCGTGAATCGCACAGGGTCTATCGCAAGAAGAGCGAGATCCGGCTCGGGCCGACCGAATTCCGGCTGCTCGAATTCATGATGCGCCACCCCGGCCGGGTCTTCTCGCGCAGCCAGTTGCTCGACAATGTCTGGGGCGAGACGATCTACATCGACGAGCGCACGGTGGACGTCCATGTCGGCCGGTTGCGCAAGGCGGTCAACAATGGTCGCATGCCCGATGTCATCCGCACCATCCGCGGCGCGGGCTATGCGATCAGGGAAGACTAGGTCGTGAACTCATAAATTCGGCATGACCGGCATGGGTGGAAAGCGGAACCGCGGCGACATACAGTAGTGGCCATGATGGTCCGCAAGCCGAGCCTCATCGAAATGGCAGTCCTAGCATCTCTTTGCGTTTTCCTCCTGTTGCTCGTCCTTGACTATCTCGAAGCTTCGAAGGCGGCCGCATGCTGGCCACCACCGGCTGCGCAGCGGTGCTATCCTTGGGGAATGACGGAGGGACCGAGGAGGGCGGCTCCTGGAACTATGCGAACAAGGAAATCTATCTGAGATCAGCATTGGTCCGGGTTGGTATCCCCGCAATGGCTATTTTGTCGCCCTTCGCTATGCGGGGTATTTGGACCGGACTGGTTGCCATCGCTATCATACTTGCCGCAGGATTCTACAGCGCGGAATGGATGACCGGGTTCTTGCTATAGCGACCTCCTAGCGAGATCAGATTCCGCCTCAATATGAAAGCCTCAGTCGGAAAGCGATCCATTGCGGACGCTTTCCGACTTGGAATACCTTCCCTTCGCAATCATCCTAATCACAAAGGCAACTTGCACCGGTGGAGTTCGGATGACGCGAGGTTTAATTCTTCTTGCATGGATTGTCGTCGGAGCGTGGACTAGTTCGGCATTAGCTCAAGATGCCACCGAGAAAACCTTTCCCCACGACATCACGCTTAGCGATGTAGCTCCCTTGAAGCTTGCAATCCGGAAGCACCTTGCCATCTCGACGGAACCAATAGTGTGGATCGCGATGGCTCGCATAGGAGAAAGTGGGGGTGTCTACCTTTGTGGGCTTACGAATGGTGGCAGCGTGTCGACCTCCATTCTCTTCTTTGCGCATAAGACAGATGGGGCTGTCGAAGTCGAAGAAATTGATAGTGACTCCAAAATCGATGGCAGGGCCAAAAAGCTTTGCGACACTCACGGCTTCCGCACCCCTATCCCCGGCTGAACCTCCGCAACCTTTAAGGACAGCTTCCCATTTCACCCATCTTGGTCATCCCCGCATTTATGAGTTCACGGCCTAGCTGATGGTTCAGGTGATGCCGGCCTGCGAACGGCTGATACCTGCGCTTCCGGTGCTGACGTACCCAAAAGTACGCTCCGCTCCGGTTCTCGGAACCCACCATTCTCGACTCGGCCTGACCTGAATCTCAACACACCCCAAGTCGCGACCCGGGAATCCTTCAAGCCACGTTCTTTCCGACCGAGCCGGCTCGTGCCTGGATGCTCGGCGCGAAAATCTCCTGGTCGACGAAGCTTAGCGCCCGCATGGCGCAGCCTTCGCGGATCAGCGGCAACTCGTTCGGCTCGGTGTCGAAGGAAATCGAACCCGAATGCTGGCCGCCGGCGGTCTGGGCGATAGCCTCGCGCAGCGCCGGCTCGATCAGGTCGAAGGCGGCAGCGCTGGCGCCGACCATGGCCACGGGCGCCGGATCGATCAGCGCGAACAGGCTGCCGAGCCCGAAGCCGAGCGCCTCGCCGGCCTTGCGGTAGGCTTCGCGCTCCGGTCCGTCCATCTCGCGCGCCCGGGCCGCCAGTGCCCGCATCTCGGCGTCGCTGACATCGGCGACCGGCTCGGCGTTTTCGCTCAATTGCCTTGCATTGCGCCAGATGGCGTAGTTGCCGGCATAAGCCTCGACGCAGCCGCGCCGCCCGCAGCGGCAAAGCGCGCCGCCCGGCCGATGGATCATGTGGCCGAATTCGCCGCCCGAGGAGTGGGTGCCGGTGAACAGCTCGCCCTTCAGCACCAGCCCCATACCGATGCCGTGCGAGAGCAGGATGGCGATGAAATCGTCGCGGTAGCGATCCGGGTGGCGCCAGCGCAGCGCCACGGCCATCATGTTGCAGTCGTTCTCCATGATGGCCGGGATGCCGAACTCGCGTTCCAGAATGTCGGCGAAGGCGATGTTCGTCTGCGGCGTGATCGGCGACCACAACATGGCGCGCGCGTGGGAATCGGTGATGCCCTGGATCGCCAGCGCGATGCGGGCGACGCTTTGGACATCGAGGTCGGGATCTTCGAGCCGGCGCCGGACGATGGCGACACATTCGCCGATCAGCTCGTCGCGCGACATGGTCAGCGTGTCCAGCCGGCGCTGTTCCTCGGCGACCACTTGTCCGGCATAATCGATGACGGCGACCGACAGGAAATTCAGCGACAACACGACGGCCAACACCGCAGCGGCTTGCGGATTGAGGCTGAGGCCGACCTGCGGCCGGCCGCGTTTCAGCGAAACCGTCTCGCTCGCCTTGCTCTCGGCCAGGATGCCTTCCTGGATCAGGTCGGCAGAGATCGCGGATATGGTCGAATGGCTGAGGCCGGTGGTCGCGGCGATCTCGGTCCGCGACGGCTGGCCTGCCCGGCGCACGGCCGAAATCACCATCGCCCGGTTGCGCCGGCGCAGATCGTCATGACGGATTCCCACCGACATTTTTTGTTTCCTCCTCATCGCCGCGGCCGCTCATGAATCGGAAGGCCGTCGGTAATGCCGACAAATACTGGCAGAAGCAGAAGGGGCTGTCATTATTTATTCCGAGCCTCGAAAAAAAGCCCGACAGGACCTCAAAATCCATCAGAATTGGTGTTGACAGCGGTTCGGCGTTGGACCAGTATTTTTTCGAGGCTCGAAAAAATAGAGCCTTTGTGCCGGCCTTCGGGCCAGTTGGTCGCGCCCTACGCGGCGCAGGGAGGAATATCATGAAGAGATTCGCAGCCGCCATTCTGGCGGGGGTCGCCATGTCGCTGACGCTCGCGTCGGCCGCGCAGGCCAAGGACAAGGTCATTGGCGTTTCGTGGTCGAACTTCCAGGAAGAGCGTTGGAAGACCGACGAAGCCGCCATGAAGGCGGCGATCGAGGCCGCCGGCGACAAATATATCTCCGCTGACGCACAGTCCAATCCCGGCAAGCAGCTGACCGACGTCGAAAGCCTGATCTCGCAGGGCGCCAACGCGCTGATCATCCTTGCGCAGGATGCCTCGGCCATCGGTCCGGCGGTGCAGAAGGCGCTGGACGAAGGCATTCCGGTCGTCGGCTATGACCGGCTGATCGAGAACAAGGACGTCTTCTATCTGACCTTCGACAACCAGGAAGTCGGCCGCATGCAGGCCCGCGAAGTGTTCAAGGTGGCGCCGGAAGGCAATTACGTCTTCATCAAGGGCTCGGGCGCCGACCCTAATGCCGATTTCCTGTTCGCCGGCTCCATGGAAGTGCTCAAGGATGCCATCGACAGCGGCAAGATCAAGAATGTCGGCGAGGCTTATACGGACGGCTGGCTTCCCGCCAACGCCCAGAAGAACATGGAACAGTTCCTGACCGCCAACGACAACAAGGTCGATGCGGTGGTTGCCGCCAATGACGGCACCGCCGGTGGCGTCGTCGCGGCGCTGACGGCGCAAGGCCTGGCCGGATCCGTCCCGGTTTCGGGCCAGGACGGCGACCATGCCGCGCTGAACCGTATCGCGCTCGGCACACAGACCGTATCGGTGTGGAAAGACGCGCGCGAGCTCGGCAAGAACGCCGCCGAGATCGCCTCGCAGCTGGCCGACGGCAAGCCGATGACAGACATTGCCGGCGTCAAGGATTTCACCACGCCGGGCGGCAATGTCGTCAAGTCGCTGTTCCTGACGCCGATTGCCATCACCAGGGACAATCTCAACGTCGTCATCGACGCCGGCTGGATCAAGCAGGAAGAGGTCTGCGCCGGCGTGGCGGCGGGCACCGTCCCGGTCTGCAACTGATCCGCCTTCGCCAAAAAACCTGAAAAGCCGCGGCTTCACGCCGCGGCGTTTTTTTCAAAAGAGTTGTTTTTCCGCGTCTCGCGGGTAATTTCTAAGCTGCTTCCGGCATCCGCGGCAGACGGCAACGGTGGGAGGACATCATGACCGACACGACTTCCAACACGCCGGTTGCTGATCGGGCGCGTGAATCCGAGCTCAGCCCCTTCGGCCGCTTCCTCAAGGCGACCGAGCTCGACATACGCATGCTCGGCATGGTCGGCGCGCTGCTGATCATCTGGGTTGGAATCCACATCCTGTCGGGCGGGCTGTTCCTCACGCCGCGCAATCTCTGGAACCTGTCGGTGCAGACTTCCTCGGTCGCGATCATGGCGACCGGCATGGTGCTGGTCATCGTGATGCGCAACATCGATCTTTCGGTCGGCTCCGTCGAAGGCGTCATCGGCATGGTGATGGGCGTTGCGCAGGCAGAATTCCTCATCCGCGTCATCGGATTCCAGCTTGGAAATCCCTGGATATGGGTCATCGCACTGGCTGCCGGCGTGGCGCTTGGCCTCATGATCGGCGCGCTTCAGGGCTTCATCATCGCCTATCTCGAGGTTCCGGCCTTCATCGTGACGCTGGGCGGCCTGCTGATCTGGCGCGGCATGGCGTGGCTGATGACGAGCGGGCGCACCGTCGCGCCGCTCGATGCCACGTTCCAGCTGATGGGTGGCGGGCCGCGTGGCTCGATTGGGGCGACCGCGAGCTGGATCGTCGGCATTCTCGCCTGTGTGGCCGTCGCCTTGATGCTGCTCAACGGCCGGTCGCAGCGCAAGCGCTTCAAGTTTCCGTTGCGCCCGGTCTGGGCGGAGAGCCTGCTTGGTGTTGTCGCCTGCGCCGCCATCCTCGGCGCCGTCTGGATCGCCAATTCCTATCCCTGGCCGATCGGCATCGTGCGCCAATACGCCCAGCGGAACGGCATCACCATCCCCGAAGGCGGGCTGTTCATCGCCCATGGCATCGCCATACCGGTGCTGATCGCGGTCGCAGTCGGCATCGTCATGACCTTCATTACCCGGCGCACCCGTTTCGGCCGCTACGTCTTTGCCATCGGCGGCAACCCGGAAGCGGCGGAACTCGCCGGCATCAACACGCGCTGGGTGACCATGAAAGTGTTCATGATCATGGGCGTTCTGGCCGCGATCAGCGCGGCAATTGCTTCGGCCCGCCTCAATGCGGCGACCAATGCGCTGGGCACGCTGGACGAACTCTTGGTCATCGCAGCAGCCGTCATCGGCGGCACGTCGCTGGCCGGCGGCTCCGGCACGGTGCTCGGCGCCATGCTGGGCGCGCTTCTGATGCAGTCGCTGCAGTCCGGCATGGTGTTGCTCGGCATCGATTCGCCGCTTCAGAGCGTCGTCGTCGGCGCCGTGCTGGTCGTCGCCGTCTGGCTCGACACAGTCTACCGCAAGCGGGTCTGAGCATGATCCCGAGCCGAAGGTCCGCGTCAGCGAAAAGTGGACATCCGTCTCGGTCCAGCATCATGCTCGGCAAAACCATGGAAAGGAACGATCATGGCTGACACGACTGCTCCCACGCCACTGATCGACATGCGCAACATCTCGATTGCCTTCGGCGGCATTCGCGCCGTCGACGATGCGTCGATCGACCTTTTCCCGGGCGAGGTCGTGGCGCTGCTCGGCCACAACGGCGCGGGAAAGTCGACGCTGATCAAGATCCTGTCCGGCGCCTACAAGCGCGATTCGGGCCAGGTCTTCGTCAATGGCGAGGAGGCTTCGATCGCCAATCCGCGCGACGCCAAGAAATACGGCATCGAGACGATCTATCAGACGCTGGCGCTCGCCGACAATGTCGATGCCGCCGCCAACCTGTTCCTCGGCCGCGAGCTGATGACCGGCTGGGGCACGCTCGACGATGGCGCCATGGAGGCCGAGGCGCGCAAGGTGATGGGCAGGCTCAATCCCCGTTTCCAGCGCTTCAAGGACCCCGTGATCAAGCTTTCGGGCGGTCAGCGGCAGTCGGTGGCGATCGCGCGCGCCATCCTGTTCAACGCCCGCATCCTGATCATGGATGAGCCGACGGCGGCACTGGGACCGCAGGAAACGGCGCAGGTCGGCGAACTGGTCATGCAGCTCAAGGCCGACGGCATCGGCATCTTCCTGATCAGCCATGACATCCACGATGTGTTCGAGCTTGCCGACCGCGTCTGCGTCATGAAGAATGGCCGGGTCGTTGGAACGGCGCGCACCGGCGACGTCACCCAGGACGAGGTGCTCGGCATGATCATTCTGGGCAAGTGCCCGCCCGGCGCCATTCCGGGACCAGGCGCGCTGAAGATCGCCGCCTGAAGCGTCAACTACCTGTCATGTGATATGCCAGCCGTCATGATGGTTTGGCCGCGCCATTGTGTTGCCACGGGGACTTGCCCATAAGATGGGGAACCATGGGTCGCAGCAGCAATTTGAAGAAGTTCTTCCCGATCGTCGCGTTCATTGCCGTCGCGCTGATCAGCCTGACAATGGCGGGATTCGCCTATTTCGCCACTCAGGAAGCGGCGCGCATCAAATTCGAGGCGACGGCGGACGACGCCCTCAACCGGATCGATAGCCGCATCGACCTGCATCTGTCACTGCTGCGATCGACACATGCGCTGTTCGAGGCTCGCAATGGTGACATTTCGCGGAGCGAGTTCAAGGCGTTCTTCGATGCGCTGGGTATCAACGACAATTTCGCCGGCCTGCGCGGCATCGGCTTTCTCCGGCTGGTGAGAGCCGGCGACGAGGCAGCCGTCGAGCGTGCCATCCTGCACGACTATGGCGTCAGCGATGCGATCTATCCGGCCACGACAACGCTGCCATGGCGTGCGCCCATCACGCTGTTCGAGCCGCTGGACCCTTCCAATCAATCCGGCATCGGCTACGACATGTTCACCGAACCGGTGCGGCGCGAGGCGATCGAAAGGGCGATGGCCGACAACCAGCAGCACGCGAGCGGGCGCGTGCAGCTGGGCCAGGAAACAGGTGCTGCGCAGACCTTCACCGGCTTCCTGGTCTTCGTGCGGCTCAACATCGAAACCGCGGCGGACGGCATCGATGCGTCCAGATCCTCGACAACAGGCTTGCTTTATGCGGCGTTCCGCGCCCGCGACCTGTTCCAGACCGCGCTCAGCCGGACGCCGTTGCTGCCGGTCAACATCGAAATCTATGACGGCAAGGTGGATGCCGACCATCTTTTGTTCCAGTCGGAAACGCCGCCGGCGTCGAGCTTCGGCGACAGGTTGCTGGTTTCTCGCGAACTCACCATCGCCGGGCGTCCATGGACCGTCCTGTTCAGGCCGACAAGCGCCTTCTCGCAACCGTCCTCGCGCGCCATTCCGGTGATGCTCGGCCTGTTCGGCCTGCTGCTCGCGGGAACCATCGCGCTGGTGGCGCGCTATCAGGAGCGGGCCTATGACGCGGTCTCGCTGCTTCATGAGACGACGGAAAAAAGCCTGCTCGAAAAAGACCTGATGCTGCAGGAGATGAAGCACCGCATCAAGAACTCGATCACGCGGGTGCTGGCGATTGCGCGCCAGACGGCGTCGCACGCCACCGACGTCCACGAGTTCTCGTCCTCTTTTTCGGCCCGGCTGCAAGCGATGGCGGCGTCCCAGGACATGCTGACGCGCTCGCGCTGGCAGAAGGCCGATCTTGGCGATCTCTTGCGCATCGAGCTTGGCCAGGTGTTCGGCAAGGAGCTTCCCGACGGGATATTGTCGGGGCCAGAGGTGTTGCTCGACGAGACGACGACGCAAGCGCTCGGCCTGACCTTTCACGAACTGGCGACGAATGCGCTAAAATATGGGGAAACCGGCAATTCGGCCATTACCAGGAACGGCGACTGGTCACTCAAGGTCGACTGGTCGGTCGAAGGCCACAGGAGCGACCGAACGTTGGTTCTCAACTGGCGCGAAGCCGGCAAGAAGAAGCTCGAGCCACCTGTCAAAACCGGTTTCGGCACCAAGTTGATCGATCTGAACGTGACGCGCGAATTGCGCGGTACGATCAATCGCGATTTTCACGATGGCGGGTTGAGCGTGGAAATCAGGATCCCGCTGTCGGACTGAAACACTGCCGCAAACCGAGCGTTTTCGAAGGCGCCCAAATACAGCGTCCCAAATACAGCGTCCAAGTAAACAGAGACCGGCTCGTCCGGTCTCCGCTTCCAATGCCTCTTGCGTTTGAAACGGATCAGCAGCGCGCCGTAAACAGACGGCCACGGTTGTCGCGGTACTGGCAATAGCCATTGCGCAGGTTGCGCACCAGCAGGCCGGTACCGGCACCGATGGCTGCGCCCACCAGCGCACCCTTGCCGCCGTCAATCAGGCCGCCGGCCAGAGCGCCGACACCGGCGCCGACGCCGACATCCTGCTCGGTGGTGCTGCAACCGCTGACCGCGATTGCGGCAACCATGGCAATAATCATCTTCCGCATAGGGTCACTCCTCGCCTTTGTCCTCAATTGTAGCTCCGCCCGTCATTTATCACGCGAAAAAGTGTTTTGCCCTGTTCGATTTCATTGTTGGCTAAGAGAGTCTTTTTCCGGACGCGTGCCGCTCGAGGCAAGCTCGAGGTCGGAAATCTCCACGGAAGCGTCGAGCGTGCCGTCTGCGCGCACGTTCCAGACGATCTGGTCGTAATCATCCTCAAGTGCCGGATCGACCGAAAGGCATTTGGCAATGATGCGCGGAGCCTGACCCTGCACATCGCTCATGGCAAACGGACGCGCGGCTGTGCACTCCTGAGCGGTTTCGAAAACGCTCACCGATACGGGCAATTCACGGCACTCGGTCATCGTGTTCGAACAGCCGATGACCAGCAGCACGGCAGCGATATGTTCCATGGCGACGGTCCTCCCGCCATAGAACGGGCCACATCCGCCAAAGTTCCTGCGATGCCGGCTGGCGCGACCATTGGAGATCAAGCCGACATCAGGCAAGCGCGAGCCGCCGGCCACTTGCGTCCGACGCTTTGCATTAAATTGTTATCGCAAAACCGCTGCACACCCTCGGTTCAAGCCCGAGGGCATCCCTTTGCGTGACATGCACTAGACCAACTGGAACGCGGCGGCCAGGACGACCACTGCAGCCAGCCCGATTGCGGCGAGGCCGAGGATCGGCAGGGAAGCACGGGGCGACCGCATTGCGGATGCTTCGGGATCCTGAAACCCGCTCATCGAAACGCGTGCGGCCTGTTCCAGCCTGTTGATGTCGGCAACCGTCAAAGCCATTCCTCCCGTGCGCAGCAACTGCGATCGAAAACGTCATGCGGAGTGGTGCCTGAGAAAAACAGCATCGAACTTTATGGTGAACAGATGGTTAAGCCGGCGCGACCGGTATCAAATCCCAGCTCTTGCCCAACCCCCTCGGGCTCGGCTGTTGCCCCTTCAATCCGTCTCGAAATTGCTGCGAGGAACGACGAGATGGTACTCGAGACGATCCCCGCTGATTTCAAGTTTCGCCGTGCCGTTCAACGACGCAGGCACGACGCGCTCAAGCGCGACGCTGCCAAAGCGCTTCTCGCTGGGCTGATTGTCATTGGCTCCGATGGCCTCGGCCCATGTCAGCGACAGTGCGGTCTCGCCAGCGGCAGCGGCCGTCAGGTCGGCCGTCACCTCGACGAACCCGTCGGCTCGCGACAGAGCGCCATAACTGACAGAATTGACGGCAAGTTCGTGCATGGCCAAGCCGATATGCAGGGCGGCATTGGGATTGAGGTAGGGGTTTGCACCGCGAAAACGCAGGCTGCGCACAGGGTCGGCTCCATAGCGGCCGACCTGGCCGGACACCAGTTCGCGCAATGCCGCTCCCCGCCAGTTGGACGAGGTCACCAGGTCCTGCGATGAGGCAAGCGACTGCAGCCGGCCGCGAAAGCGTGTCAGGAAATCACTGAGCGTGTCCGAATAACGGCTGGTCTGGGTGGCGATGCTCTGGATGATGGCCAAAAGGTTCTTCGAACGGTGGCTGACCTCGCGCAGCAGCGTCTTCAGGGTTTGCTCGCGACGTTTCTGCTCGGTCGTTTCGACCATGGTGGTGACGACGCCCTGCACGGCGCCGCCGTCGTCATGATCCGCGTCTACCCATATTTGGAACCAGCGGACGCCATCGTCGGCGGGAATGCTGAGCTCAAGATGTTCCGGATTGCCGGATGCGACGACCTTGCGTTTGGCCGCGCCGATGCGCTCCGCCTGCGCAAGCGGCAGGATGCCGTTGCCGTCGCCCGTGTCGGAACCCCCCGTGTCGGAAACCTCCGTGCCGGAAATCCCCGTGTCGGCAATCCAGGGCGGGCGCATGTTGCGGGCCCAGACGGTGTTCATCTCGCGATCCTGATAGAGAACCGAAATACCGGCATTGTGCAGTGCATGGAGAAGGGCCCGGCCAAGCTGCATTCCACTCTCAGCGGACTGCAAAGCAATGATCTCATCGCTCCGTCCGCTGTCTTTCATGTCTCCCACTCTGGATTGCATCGGTCAGTTCGCCCGCCCAATGCAGGCTGAACGGCTGACGGAAAATTGGGTTCCAAAAAGAAGTCCGCCGAGCGACGTCCTGCTAAGGACATCGCCCGGCGGTAGCTGGAAACCGCTTGAGGGGTGCGGCTCCCAGTGTTCGATCGCAGTTCACGACGCGCGTTTGAACAAGCCCGCAATAAGCGAAATGATCAGGAACGCGAGAAAGATGAAAAACAATATCTGCGCTATACCAGCCGAGGTGCCGGCAATACCGCCGAAGCCAAGAGCGCCTGCAATGATCGCGACGACGAGAAATACGAGGGCCCAGTAAAGCATGGTCCATCTCCTTCAAATAGTATGCCAAAAACGTCTTTCGCTGCCGTTTGTTCCAGCATTTCCGAAAAAGACGATCCCTGGAAAGCTTTCCCGCTCGAATTGACTCGAAGGACCATCATGCGCAGGGAGTTGCAAGTGATGGTCGCCGGCCGCAAGCGGCCAGTTCTACCATCTGTGGAAAACGGGCGATCAGAGGAACTGTGGAAAGGGGCGCTCAGGGCCGGGCTGCCCGGCCCTATGCAGCGGCTTTCGCATGCCGGTCGAAGAACAGCGCCTGGCTGATCAGGGCCTTGACCATCTCCGGATTGAACGGCTTGGTGACGAGGAATGCCGGCTCCGGCCGCTCGCCGGTAAGGAGGCGCTCGGGAAAAGCGGTGATGAAGATCACCGGCACCGGGGTGGTCGACAGGATCTCGTTGACCGCTTCGATGCCCGAGCTGCCGTCGGCAAGCTGGATGTCGGCCAGCACCATCTTCGGCCGCGTCTTGGCGAACATCGCCACCGCCTCGGCATGGGTACGCGCCGTTCCGACAACGCGATGGCCCAGACTCTCGACCATTTGCTCGATGTCCATGGCGATCAGCGGCTCGTCCTCGATGATCAGCACATCGGTTGCCACCTGGCGGGAAATCTCGTTGCTGGCCTCGGCAAGAAGCTCGGAGAACTCCTGATCGTCGACGTCGAGGATCTCCGCCGCCTCGTCTTCGCTGAAACCTTCGACGGCGACCAGCAGGAAGGCTTGGCGCGGACGGGGTGAGATCGCGTTCAGATTGGCGGCGGCGCGCTGTTCCCACGCCGACTGCGGGTGTTCTTGCGGAACGCGGATGGCGACCGAGGTGAACAGCCTGGCGAAGACCTTGTAGAGCGCGATGCGGTCGTTCGACGCGTTCGGAAAGATGTCGACGTCGGCGATGATGGCTTCAAGCATCGCGGCGACCAGCGCGTCGCCACTCTCCTGCGATCCGGAGACGGCCCGCGAAAAGCGGCGCAGGAACGGCAGGTGTGGAGCGATGGTTGCGGATAGGCTCATGATAGACGTCTCCCTCTGACGTAATTGCATAGGTTGCAGGCCAAGCTGATGACAAGCCCCGAAAATAAAACCCTGAAGACATAAACGCCGGCTTTCCGAAAAAGTTCCGAGGCCTTGGAACTAATCTAAGCGGAAGGCGTTTGAGATCGGGACTGGCAACCAGACGAGGGGGCCGCCTGCTTTGCGTCGTGTATTGAAGGGCGGCAGGGTACTGGGAACAAAGGGCGAAATGACGACATGAGGAAAGACAACACGGCTGGCGCTGCAACGAACAGGCGCCGGGCTGCTTCCGGCGACCCGCTCGGGCCAAACTCGGAAATCGGCCGCAAACTCAAACAATATTACGACGAGCTGGTCTCCGACAATGTGCCGGATCGCTTCGCCCAATTGCTCAGACAGTTGGAACAGGCCCAACCTGCACCTGCACGGAAAAAGGATTGAGGCATGGCGGCCGTGTCCCAGAGCTTCAAGACGGATCTGCTCGCCTCGATTCCGAGCCTGCGGGCCTTTGCCGTGTCGTTGACGCAAAACGCCGACAAGGCCGACGATCTGGTGCAGGAAACGCTGGTGAAGGCGTGGGACAAGCATGAGAGCTTCGAGCCGGGCACCAATCTCAAGGCATGGCTGTTCACCATCCTGCGCAACGAATTCTATTCGCAGATGCGCAAGCGCGGCCGCGAGGTGCAGGACAGCGACGGCATCATGACCGCCAGGCTAGCCGTCCATCCGGCCCAGCACGGCCAACTCGACCTCAAGGACTTTCGGAGCGCGCTCGAGCAATTGCCTGAGGACCAGCGCGAAGCCATCATCCTCATCGGCGCGTCGGGCTTTTCCTACGAGGAAGCCGCCGAAATTTGCGGCTGTGCGGTCGGAACGATCAAGAGCCGCGTCAGCCGCGCCCGCACGCGGCTGCAGGAAATCCTGAAGATTTCCGGCGATGACGAGTTTGGTCCGGATGCGATCTCGGCTCAGGTGACGGGGTCGAACGCCGCCTGAATACGCACCACCGGTAATGGGACCCTGTAATCGGGCTCCGGTTTCTGGGACATCAAACAACAGGTCCGCGCCCGCACGCCGACGCCACTGCCTCCACGAGATCGTCTCCCGAATAGGGCTTGGTGACCAATCTGACATCCGGAAACGTCACCTTGATTTCGTCCATGTCGGAATGGCCCGAGGCGAAGACGAAAGGCACGCCCGATTCGTGCAGCCGCGAAGCGAAATCGAGTGTCGAAGTGCCGCCCAGCATGAGGTCGACGATGGCCGCGTCGAATCGCGAGGCAATGCTCTGCCGATCGATCTCAGCCAGATCGCGGGCGACGACCACATCGCCGGCGCCATAGTCGCGGCAAAGCTGCTCGACATCCATGGCGATCAGGAATTCATCCTCCAGAACAAGAATCCGCAATCCGTCCAGCAATGGGGGCACGTGGCGATGTCTCCGTGGGGCGCAGGGAACAGGGAGCGCAAGGGCTTTAGGAGTCATGATCCCTATTTGGCTTCCTGTCATTTAAAGTTATTTCGCATCCTGTCATTTAAAAAAGACATGCCGCCGCAGATGGCGGAACCTCGACGCCTGCAGGACGTTTGCTATCGCCCTCCGGAAGAGGGCTTCGCAGAGGGATTGAAATGTCTGGCCAGAACGGCCGTTCCTTGTCCGCCCGCCGGTATTCATGTGAGAACTGCCCACTGCGGCCGTTGCCGGCGTTCCGGGCGTTCGAGAAGCAGGAACTCGTCTTCGTCAATGGCTTCAAAAAGGGCGAACTGGCCGTCGAGAAGGGCGACACGGTTCTGGTTGAGGGAAGCCGCAGTGCCCATCTGTATACAGTGCTGTCGGGTTGGGCCTTCCGTTACAAATTGCTGTCGGATGGCCGCCGGCAGATTTTGAATTATTCCATGCCAGGCGACCTCATTGGTCTGCAAGGCAGTCTGATGGGCGAAATGCAGCACTCCGTGGAAGCTCTGTCGCCGATGCTGCTCTGCCTCTTCGAGCGGGAGGCCCTCCCCGAACTCTACCGCAGCCATCCGGGCCTCGCCTACGACATCACCTGGATCGCTGCGCGAGAGGAGCGCATGCTCGACGAGAACCTGCTCAGTATCGGCAGACGCACCGCGCTCGAGCGTGCTGCCTATCTCATCGCCTTCATCTCCACTCGCGCCATCTCCACTCGCGCCAGGGTGGTCGGGTTGAACGGCAGGAAGCCCGTGCAGATTCCGATCACTCAGCAGCACCTCGCCGATACGCTCGGCCTGTCGCTGGTCCACACCAACAAGACGATCCGCAAGCTGATCGACCGCAAGCTTATCTTCTGGCGCGACGGCGGCTGCGAGGTGGTCGACAACGAAAGGCTCAAGGACCTCGCCCGCTGGGAAGGGTTGAGCGAAGGTCGCCGACCGCTGATCTGAGCGGCTAGCGGAGACGTGCCGGCTGGACTCGGCCGCGCAAACACCCTTTCATGGCAGTTGTTCCGATTTCGGAACCTTGGGGTGGGTCGAACGTTTCGACCCGAGCAAACGCAAGGAGTCAAGCAATGGCGACTGCCGCAGGAAAGTCCCCGAACGAAAGCCGGCCGAATTCGGACCTTGAAGAAGACATCAGGCAGCTGAAAGTCGACATTCAGAAACTCACCGAACAGCTGGCCGAGACCGGCCAACACGGTTACGGGGCTGCTCGTCGGGTTGCTGCGGAAGGGGTCGAGCAATTGCGCTCCCAAGGCGAAGCAGCCTTTGAAAATATGCGTAGCAACGCCAAGGATATCGAAGCTCAAGTGGTGGCGAGCGTGCGCGAAAAGCCGGTCACGTCGCTGGCAATCGCGGCAGGCGTCGGCTTTCTGTTTGCGCTTCTCGCACGCCGCTAGTCTCAGCCCAGATGGGAATGCTGGCATCGTTACTCTCGGGCCTCGCCTCGGGTGAAGCCGTTGCCGCCGTGCGCCGCGCGCGCACGGCTGCGATCGTCTATGCGTTCGCAGCACTTGCAGCACTGTGCGGCCTCGGTTTCCTCGTCGGAGCGGCCTATGTCTGGGTGGCGGGTCGCTATGGGCCGATGGCAGCTTGCCTTGGTTTCGGGGTCGGCTTCCTGGTGATCGCA
Source organism: Mesorhizobium sp. WSM4845 (assembly GCF_055811455.1). Lineage (NCBI taxonomy): Bacteria > Pseudomonadati > Pseudomonadota > Alphaproteobacteria > Hyphomicrobiales > Phyllobacteriaceae > Mesorhizobium > Mesorhizobium sp. WSM4845. Next base: position 68,026 of record NZ_JBVVQA010000014.1, on the reverse strand, counting down.
GGGCTCCTCCTGCTCATCCATCAACTGTCGGCCGGCGCGCGCGCCCGACGCCGGGCGCGGAGGCGCAATGCCGATATGAAGGCGGTCGGCATCACGGCCGCGCTCGCCGTGCTGCCGGCGCTACTCAAGGGGAAAGGCGGCCTCGGCACCATACTCGCCCCGGCGATTGCGCTCGCCGCCTACGCCATCTACCGCGAGAACACAAAGCCCGATGCCGACGATCCGGATGCCGGCGCGGCGAAATAGCTCGAAGCGTTTCTTCTTCTTGTTCGGCAATGATCCGAAAAACCGGGTTCCACTTTTCCCTGACGCGGACCTTTGGTTCGGGTCCATAGTCGAGCGGTCACTTCGGCAGATCCTCCAGCGGCATCGATATTTCGGCGAACACGCCTTCCGGCCGGAATTCGTGGGTCACTTCACTGGAGATGACCTTGGCCAGGCTGCGGCGGATCAGGATCGAGCCAAAGCCGTGGCGTTCGGGCGAGGCAACTTCAGGCCCGCCGCTTTCGCGCCAGGTCAGCACCAGGCGCCGGGCGCCTTTCCTAACCTGTGCCTCCCAGTCGAGATCGACCTTGCCCGACACCGCCGACAGCGCTCCGTGTTGCAGCGCGTTGCTGGCCAGTTCATGCAGGATCAGGCCAAGCCCGACTGCCTGGTCGGGCGAAAGCAGCAGATCGGCGCCTGAGATCGTCATGCGCGGCTGATCGGCGGTGTCGAATGGCTTGACCTCGATCTGCACGAGTTCGCGGATGCCAATGCCGCGCCACTCGCGGTCGGACAGCAGGCTGTGGGCGGCGCCCAGCGCCTGAAGCCTGGCGCTGAAGGCGTCGAGGAAATCCCTCGGCTGGCGGGCATGGCGAACTGTCTGCGTCGCCAGCGCCTGGACGGTGGCCAGCGTGTTCTTGACGCGATGGTTCAGCTCGCGCAGCAACAGCCGCTGCCGCTCATCGCCGAGCTTGCGTTCGGTGATGTCGTAGTTGACGCCGAAGATCAGCGTCGGCTTGCCGTCGCCGTCACGCTCGATGACCCGGCCGCGCGTAGCGAGCCAGCGCGGCGGGCTGAAGCCCTTGACGCGGTATTCGCCAAAATAATCGTCGCCGCCGCTCAGCACGTCGCGAAAGCGCGTCTCGGTGTGGTAGGCGTCACGCGGGTCGATGGCGGCGAGGATATCGCGTGCTCTCAGCCGGGTCGAGCGCGGCAGGTCGAACAGCTCGGACAATCGGGCATCGCATTCGATCATATCGCTATGGATATCCCATGCCCAGCTCGCGAGCGATGCGGCATCGAGCGCAATGCCGCGCCGCTTTTCCTCGCGCGCCAGTGCCGCAGCGGCGCTGGCGGCGTTGCGGGTGGCGTTCTTCAACGCGAACAGGCTGGCAGCGAGGCTGGCGAGCGCCGTCAATTGTTCGAGCTGGGCGGCGGACGGCCACGCGCGCGGCCTCCGGTCGAGCACGCAGAGCGTGCCGACCCGGGCGCCGGCCACCACAATCGCCGCACCCGCATAGAAACGGAAATGATGCTCGCCAGTGACCAGCGGGCTGGCGTTGAAGCGTGAATCCGTGGTCGCGTCGGTCACCACCATCGGCTGGTCGCCGGCGGCGATGGTGTGGGCGCAGAAAGACGTATCGGTCGCGGCCTCGGTCTCGTCGAGGCCGACACAGGACTTGAACCATTGCCGCTCGACATCGACGAGCGTCACCAGCGCGACGGGCGCTTGCATCGCCGCGGCGGCGAGCCAACTGATTTTGTCGAAGTCAGGATCGGCCGCCGGGTCGATTGCGTCGAGACTGTGGAGTACGGCAAGCCGGTCCTGCGCCCTTACCACGCCAAGGACATCGACCGGCAGATTCGGCTTTTTCACTACCGTGCTATTCACAAGGCCCCCAAATGCATCGGCTTGCAGCCATCCGCGCTGGGCCCAGTTGCCGGGCCCTGAAACCGGAACCTTCGCCCTGAGGAACCGTTACCCAACCACATTTTGCCAGCCGCGCCGCCAGCGCCAACCGACATGCCAGCGCCAAAAGAAATGCCAGCGCCAAACGAAATGGAGGCCGATCATGCCCAAGATCGTTCCTGAAGACAAAGCCCGCCAGGGACGCTGGGGGTGGCACACCTTCCGTATCTTGATCGCCGCGCTGCTTTTGGCGTTTATCGCTTGGGGCATCGCTGAGATCTACGGCAACATGATAGACCGGACGCCGACAACCGAACAGGGCGAGCTTCCCAGGAACGAACAGGGCGAGATTCCCAGAGGCTGAAGCCTTCCGATCGACTATGCCGGGATGCATCACGCGGCCTTCGCCTGGACAGCGCGCGGCGGGACGAGAACGTTCAGCGCACCAGGATGAATTTCGATCGTGGTTTCGCGGTCAAGCCTGACCAGTTCGCCATCCATGACGGCGCGAAATGTCTTCGCAGCCGAGTGGAGTTTCAAAACGGCCCGGTCAGCCTGGTGGATCTCCACATGCTCACTGTCGCGCCATTTGCCGCGCGCCATGTCGAAGAGGACCCTGACCAGTTCGCCACGCCGCCGCGCCACCGTGACATAGATGCCGAGCACGCCGCCGGCGGGGTTGTCGGCATAGGGCAGATGACCCTCACCGAACAGATTGTTGGTGATGCCGATGCCAGTGGTGCGCGTCACGATCTCAGCCTCGCCGATGGTCAGCGTCACCTTCATCGCCGAAGGGTTTTTGATCGCCGCCCAGGCAGCCTTTGCCGAAGCCCGCATCTTTCCCAACCGCGAGCCATACTCCATGGCCTGGCGAAGCTGAACCATCCTGGCATGCATGCCGATCGAGAACTGATGCACGAATGGCTTACCGTTGGCGGTTGCCATATCGACTGCGATAACCTCGCCGTCGGCAAAAGATTTCACGGCCGCGTCAAGGGTCTGTGGAATGCCGAGCCCGCGCGCGAACAGGTTCATCGTGCCAGCCGGCAGAATGGCCAATGCTTTCTTGCTGCCCATCAACCGAGCCGCCGCGGCCGAAATGGTGCCGTCGCCGCCACCGGCCAGCACAATGTCGACACTGTGCCTGGAAGCGATGCGGTCCAGCGTTGCGACGATGTCCTTGCCGGCAACGATTTCGATATCGATGCAGTGACCTGCTGCCTCCAATGCCTGGCGCATCCGGTCGGTGAAGGCGGAGAGATCAATCGTTCGCAGGGTGCCGCCCTCCTGGTTCAGCACCGCCGCAAATCGCATTCCCCCGCTCCGATTTTTCTTGGCTACCATTGGATAATCATCGGCCGCAACAGACCGAGCCATGGGCCGAAACGGGGCGGTTGAAAAAAAGTTCCGCAGCTCTAACGAAAATACAGGAGCCAATGTCACCCGGCCAAACGCATAATTGAGCGCGATTCGGGTGGTTTTTTCACAACGCTCGCCCTGGTGTCGGAACAACGGCGCGGTCACGACGTTGTGAAATGTGTAACGCCGCGACCGATCTCCCTGCTCGCGGCCAGAGATAACGCACGAGGAGGATTACGATGATCCGCACCCTTTTATCCACCACCGCACTGGCAGCGTTGATTGCGACCGGTGCGTATGCGCAGGAAGCCACAACACCGGCGCCCACCCAGGACCCGGCGGTCCAGGAGACCGCTCCGGCGGCTCCCGTTGCGCGGGCCGAGGGCAGCCTGATGACCAATATCATTGGTGAATCCGTCTATAACGGCACCGGCGACGATGCCGAGAACATCGGTGAGGTCAGTGATGTCGTCTTCGATGAAAACGGTCAGGCGAAATCCGTCGTCATCGGCGTCGGCGGCTTTCTTGGCGTCGGTGCCAAGAATGTCGCTTTCGACTACAACAAGCTGCAATGGGCCGAACGGAATGGCGACCGCTGGCTGATTGCCGAAACCACAAAAGATGAGTTGACGGCTCAGCCGGACTTCGATCGCAAGCCCTATGATCCGGCTCCTACGGCCACCGACACCACGGCTACGGCTCCCGCTCCATCGACCTCGACGGATACAACGGCGCAGAATGCTCCGGCGGCTCCAGCCGATAGCGCCGCAGCTCTGGCCGAACCTGTGAAGAGTGCCGACGGCAACCTTGCCACGAACATCATCGGCGAAACCGTCTATAACGGCACTGGCGACGACGCTCAAAACATCGGCGACGTGAACGATATCGTCCTGGCCAAGGATGGCAAGGCCGAGTCGCTGATCATTGGCGTCGGCGGCTTCCTCGAGGTTGGCGAAAAGAATGTCGCCTATCAGTTCGACAAGGCCAAGTGGGCGGAGAGGGACGGCGACCGCTGGCTGGTCGCCGAGACCACGAAGGAAGACCTGGAGGCGCTGCCGGAGTTCGACCGCGAGCCCTATGATCCCGCCCCGGCGACAACCGCATCGACTGACGCGGCGACGCCGGCGCCAGTGACCACCACCCCTGCTGTCACTGCGGCTCCAGCCCCGGCGGAGAAGACTGCGGAAGCTCCGGCGGCAACGCCTGAACCCGCTGCTCCGGCTCCAATGGACAAGACAGCCGAGGCTCCGGCGACGACGCCAGACCCGGCTGCTCCGGCACCGGCGGACAAGACAGCCGAGGCTCCGGCTGCAGCAACGCCTGACACCACTGCTCCGGCGCCGGCGGACAAGACGGCCGAGGCTCCGGCTGCAACAACGCCTGACGAAACCCCCGACCAGACGAAGACCGCGGCGATCGACAAGTCGGCGCTGACCGAAATGCCGATCAACGAAATCCGCTCCGAGGATTTGGTTGGAACCACCGTCTATGGCGCCAACGATGTCAACGTCGGTGAGATTGGTGACGTCGTGCTGACCGGCGACAAGAAGGTCGACGCCGTCATCATCGACGTCGGTGGTTTCCTCGGCGTTGGCGAGAAGGAAGTGGCGATCGGCATGGACAACCTTAAATTCATGACCGACAAGGATGGCAATCGCTATCTCTACACGAACTTCACCAAGGAGCAGCTCGAGGCGCAGGCTCCCTATGACAAGGCCACATATACGCAAAACCGCGACACCCAGCGCATGATGATGCGCTAGCTCGCGCCAACGATGAAAGAGGCCCGCGCCGGCCACGGCCCGGGCCGTTTGCTGCCGGGTAAAGTGGCAGGCCGGCGGCGTGGGCGCCCCCGCCCGCCCCGGGGCGTTGGGCCCGCGCCCGCGG
>NZ_JBVVQA010000014.1:0-62876 GCF_055811455.1 Mesorhizobium sp. WSM4845 | reverse complement strand
CCCCCCCCCCCCCCCCGCGGCCCCCCGCCCCCCCCCCCCGCCCCGCGCCCCCCCGCCCCCCCCCCCCCCCCCACCCCACCCCCCCCCCCCCCCCCCCCCCCCCCCCCCCTTTTCATGACTGGAAAAGTGGCAGGCCTGCGACGTGGCCGACCACGCCATCCTCGGTCAGTTCGGCAAGCGCCAGCGACTGATCGAGATGTTCGGCCCGCCAGGCAAGCAGCCTTTCGGCAAGCTCCAGCCGGACCGGCAGATAGGCCGGATCGGCAGCGACATTGCTCAGTTCGTCCTGATCCTTCTCCAGGTCGAACAGCAGCGGCGGCAGGCCGCCGGCGAAATGTACATATTTGAATTGTTTCGTGCGGATGACCGCCAGATTGCACTGGCGCGGACCGATGCCGAAATGGCGCTCGGCATCAGCGTCGGCAACCGAGCGGAAATCGAACTCCCAATGCGCGGCCTCGCGCCAATTGTCCGGCTCCCCGGCATCCAGGAACGGCTTCAGCGATTGTCCGTCGAGATGCGGCGGGAATACCTCGCCAAGCAGATCGAGCAATGTCGGCGCTATGTCGACTGCTTCGGTGAAGCGGTCGACGCTGGCGCCGGCCGCCTTGCGGCGACGCGGGTCGCGGATGATCAGCGGAATATGAAAACTGCCGTCGAAGAAGCCGCCCTTGCCCAGCATGAAATGGTCGCCCATCATCTCGGCATGGTCAGAGGTCAGCACGATGATGGTGTCGTCCCAGGCATCCGCCGCCTTGACCGCCTGCCAGATGCGGCCAAGCTGCGCGTCGACTTCCGAGATCATGCCGTAATAAAGCGCGCGGATGCGGCGAAAATTGTCGTCGCCCCAGTCGCGCACCTTGCCCTCTGCGCCGGGGCGGAAATTTGCCCGCTGCTGCTGCCCAAGTTCATAGGCAAGGTAGGGGTGGCTCTGCGCCTCGGCCTGCCAGTTCGCGGCGCGGCGGAAGGTTGTTCCGTCGGCTGGATCATAGATCTTGTTGTAAGGCTCCGGCACGATGAAGGGCGGGTGCGGGCTGAGGAAGGAAAGATGCGCGAACCACGGTGTATCGCCCTCCTGTTCGCCCAGCCAGCGGGCGAATTCGCCGGTCAGGAAGGCGGCTGGGGTCTCGTCCTTCGAGTAGACGGGCGGTGAGGTGGTCACGGCGCCGTCCGTCGTGGCACCAACGATTTCGTCCGCTGGGCGATGGATACCGGGAAAACCGGCGCTGCTATCGATGCCGCGCGCCTCGAGCCATGACAGCCACGGTTTCTGGTGCTCCGGCAGGAGTTGGCGCACGGTGAAGCCGGGCAGGACGCCTTCATAGCTTCTCAGCCGCGGGTCGCCTGGCGCCAGCGTGCGCGGATCGGGCGACACGTCGGTATAGCCGAACAGCGTCGGATCATAGCCGAGACTGCGTGCCGAGAGCGCGATGTTGCCATGGCGGGCGTCGAGCGGCGTGCCGTTGCGGCAGACGCGGTTGTTCATCTGGTAAAGGCCGGTGTAGAGGCAAGCGCGTGCCGGCGAGCAGGGCGCCGCCCCGCCAAAGTGCTGTCGAAACAGCACACCCTCGGCGGCGAGCGCGTCGGCATTCGGCGTTCGCACCACCTTGTGGCCTGCCGCCGACAGGCAGTCGCCGCGCCACTGGTCGCAGGTGATCAGGAGAACATTCGGGCATCTGTCTTTTCTGACCACGGCTGGTGTCCTTCATCGAAAACCTGCCGCTCATGGAGCGAATTTTTGTGGCGACACAAGCCTCAGGCGTTCGCTAAATGGTGAACAAACGTCTCTTTATTGTTCACCCATAGAGCACAGTCTATTCTGTGTTTGCGGCCTTTGCCGCCGGCTGGCGGCTCCTCATATTGGCGTGGACCGCGGCATGGGCCGCACAGGACAAGCGAAGGAGCAGCAAAATGCTCGACCAGATCAAGGGTCTGCATCACGTCACCTCGATGGCCAGGGATGCGCGCCAGAACAATGAGTTCTTCACAAAAAAGCTCGGCCTGCGCCGGGTCAAGAAAACCGTCAATTTCGACGCACCGGATGTCTACCATCTCTACTATGCCGACGAGCTCGGCACGCCCGGTTCGGTGATGACCTATTTTCCGTTCCCCAACATCGGCAAGGGCCGCCACGGCGTTGGCGAGGTCGGCACCACGGTCTATTCGGTGCCCGAAGGCACGCTTGCCTATTGGGAAAAGCGTTTTGCCGATGAGGGCGTCGCCGGGCTGTCGCGCGAAGAGAGCTTCGGCGAGAAGCGCCTAGCCTTCGCCGGTCCCGATGGCGACGGGTTTGCGCTGGTCGAGAACAAGGCCGACACCCGTACGCCGTGGGCGAAGGGCAATGTTCCCTCGGACGAGGCGATTCGCGGCTTTCACTCGGTGTCGCTCAGGCTGAAAGATGGCGGCGCCACGGAAGAGTTGCTGAAATTCATGGGCTATGAGGAAGTCGACACGTTCGGCACCGTAAAAAGGCTGGCGGTGAAGGACGGCAACGGCGCCAACATCATCGATATCGAATCGCTGCCGGGCGCCGCTTTTGCCGATCTCGGCGCCGGCTCGGTCCACCACGTCGCCTTCGCTGTCGAAAACCGCGCCAAGCAGCTCGAAGTGCGTAAGGCGCTGATGGACACCGGCTACCAGGTGACGCCGGTGATCGACCGTGACTATTTCTGGGCGATCTATTTCCGCACGCCGGGCGGCGTGCTGTTCGAAATCGCCACCAACGAGCCGGGCTTCGACCGCGACGAGGACGCCGCCCATCTCGGCGAGGCGCTGAAGCTGCCGTCGCAGCACCAGCATCTGAGGCCTTATCTCGAGCAACATCTGCAAAAGCTGGAGGACTAAAAGCGCATTTCGTTTGACCAGGTTGGGCGACGCGCGTTTAGTTTGGTTTTGTGCATGTCGTCATCGCAAAACCGCTGCGCACTTTTGCGCGACATGCATTAAGGACAAGGCCATGAGCAAGGACGCTTACACCTACAAGACACTGCCGGGTTCGCCTGATGGATCGCTGCTCTTCGTCTTCCACGGCACCGGGGCCGACGAGAACCAGCTTCTGTCGCTCGGGCGCAATCTCGCGCCGCAGGCGACTATCGTTTCGCCGCGCGGCGATGTCTCGGAAGACGGTGCTGCGCGCTTCTTTCGCCGCACCGGCGAGGGCGTCTACGACATGGACGACCTGGCGCGGGCGACGGACAAGATGATTGGCTTCGTCAAGGCGCATATCGGGGCGCATGTCGAGGCGTCAAAGCCCGCGTCGGTGCTTGGCCTCGGCTATTCCAATGGCGCCAACATCCTGGCCTCGGTGGTGTTCGCGGCGCCCTCTCTGTTCGACGCGGCGGTGCTGATGCATCCGCTGATCCCATTCGAGCCGGAAATCGAGGGAAGTCTCGCCGGCCGCCGCATCCTGGTCACAGCAGGCAGGCGCGATCCGATCTGTCCGCCCAACCTGACGTCGCGGCTAGAAGCCTATTTGCGCGCCGATGGCGCCGCCGTCACAGTGGAGTGGCATGGCGGCGGCCATGAGGTCCAGTCGAGCGAGATCGAGGCGGCGCGGCGGTTCCTGTCCGCTACGCCGGCAGAAGGAGCGTAAGCAATGCCTGACCAATTGCCGGAGGTCGAACTGGAGGATCGCGGTTCCAAGGGCCGTTATCTCCTGCGCGGGCCTGACGGCGCCGAGGCGGAGATGACTTTTACCAAGGTCGGCGAGCACCAGATCATCATCGACCACACCGAAGTGCCGGATGCGTTTCGCGGCCAGGGCGCGGGGCTCAGGCTCGTTACCCGCGCCGTCGAGGACGCGCGCGCGGCGGGCAAGACGATCATCCCGCTCTGCCCGTTCGCCAACGCCCAGTTCAGACGTCACCCGGAATGGGCCGACGTGCTGAAGCAATAGCGTCGATCCCGGCGCCAGGCCTCGGCGCACGATGACGGTTGCGGGCGGGCAGCCACAAGCGCTCGCTTCATTTGCGCAGATTGCCAGTCTTGCCAGTGGCCATTCTTACCCCGTGGCCAGCCTTGGCCACTGGGTCGTCTTGCCTAGTGGGTATTGCCTTGCCTAAGTAGTGTATTGCCCGCCCGACCAATCGAACCGAAATGATCCCCTGATGTCCGAAACCGATCGTGTTCCCGTCTTCGACGGCCACAATGATACGCTGCTCAGGCTCTACCAGTCGAAAGACGCGGATGTCGAAAAGCTGTTCATCGAGGGAACATCGGGTGGCCACATCGACCTGCCGCGTGCGAAACAGGGCGGCTTTGCCGGCGGCATGTTCGCGATCTTTCCGCCGCCGGTCGAGAAATCCAAGCGCAGTGCGGTTCCTCCCGCGCCGAGCGAGATCGAGCCCTTGCCGCCCGAAATTGCGCGCGCCGACGCGCTTGCTTCCACCATCGCCATGGCCTCGATCCTGTTCAGGCTGGAACGAGCGTCGGCGCTCACCGTCTGCCGCAGCGCCGGCGATGTGCGAAACGCGATGGTGCAAGGGTCGATCGCAGCGGTGTTCCATATCGAAGGCGTCGAGGCGATCGACCCCGAACTGACCATGCTCGATGTGCTGCATGCGGCCGGCTTGCGCTCGCTCGGCATCGTCTGGAGCCGCCCGAACGCTTTCGGCCATGGCGTGCCGTTCCGTTTCCCGTCGACGCCCGACACCGGACCTGGCCTGACCGATGCCGGCAAGGCGCTGGTCAAGGCCTGCAACCAACTCGGCATCATGGTCGATCTTTCGCACCTCAACGAGAAGGGGTTTCGCGACGTCGCCGAGATCAGCGACGCACCACTGGTCGCGACCCATTCCAATGTCCATGCGATCTGCGGCCATTCGCGTAACCTCACCGAATGGCAGCTCGGCGCGATCCGCGACTCGGGCGGCATGGTCGGGCTGAATTTCGCGACCGGGTTTTTGCGCGAAGACGGCAGGATGAATGCCGATACCAGTCTCGACGTCATGGTGCGCCATGTCGATTCACTGCTGCAGGCTTTGGGCGAAGACGGCGTCGGGCTCGGGTCCGACTTCGACGGCGCCATGATCCCGGCTGTGATCGGCGACGTCACCGGCCTGCCGAAGCTGCTCGACGCGTTCGCCGCGCGCGGCTTCGGTCGCGGGCTGATCGAGAAGATCGCCTACCGCAACTGGATAAGCATGCTGGAAAAGACCATTGGGTAAAGCGGATCGCCCGGCGGAGCAGCCAGCGACCTGCAATTCGATCGAGCGGGGTTTGATGATCTCGACAGGACCGTTGTCTCCGAAGCTCAAGCCGCGGATGATTGCGGACTTCGAGACCTTCAGGGCCGGCTCTTGAAGCGCCAGACCGTACGAACCGATATCGCCATCGTCGGCGCCGGCTTTACCGGCCTGTCAGCCGCGCATGAATTGAGCAAGGCCGGCATTAATCTTGCGCTGCTCGAGGCGCGCGGCCGCGTCGGCGGGCGGGTCGAGTCCCAGTGGAACGGGCTTGGCGAGCGGATCGACAGCGGCGGTCAGTTCCTGTGCGAGGACATGCCGGAACTGATGGCCTTGGTGCGAACGCGCGGCAAGACGTTGGTCGAGACCTATGCCAAGGGCGAGTTCGTTGCCCAGCCGCTGACCGGCGCAAAGCAAGTCGAGCGAATCTACCACGCCTCGATGTCGATCCGCGACCGCATGAACGCGATCGCACCGGGCGATCCGGCTATCGCCGGCTTGACCGTCGCCGCATGGCTCGATCGCCAGAACGATCCCGGCGAGGCCAAGGCGGCTTTCCGCTCGATGATCGAGGGCCTGTGGTGCCAAGCGCTTGAAAAACTGCCGCTTTGGCACCTCATCGACAATGACCGCCGTATCACCAACGAGGTGTCGGAGCTGCAGTATTTCGTGCACGAAACCATGCAGTCCCTGGCGGATGATCTGGCTGGCGATCTCGGCAACCGCCTGCGATTGAACACGCCGGTCAGAACGATCGAGCGCAGACCGGGAGGCGTTCGTCTCGCGTCGACGATGGGCTCGATCACGGCACGAATAGCGCTGATCGCCATGGCGCCGATGATGGCTTCGAAGCTGGACTTCGCGCCGCCGCTGCCGGCTGTCTTGCAAAAGGCTTTCGGCGTCTGGCAAAGCGGCGCGGTGATCAAAATACAGCTGCGCTATGCCACCGCCTTTTGGCGCGCCAAGGGCCTGAGCGGCATGGTGATGTGGCGCGATCCGCCGGCACTTTTTGCCTGTGACGTCAGCAAGGATTGTGGCCACCCTGCGTTGGTCGTCTTCGTCGGCGGGCCGCTTGCCCTCCGCTGGCGGGAACTAGGAGATGCCGCGTTGCGCACCGAGGTTATCGCGCGGCTGAGGCAGGCGCTCGGCACGGACGCGGACGGCTTCATCGACTTCAGCTGTCGCGACTGGACCGATGATCGCTGGAGCGGTGGCGGCTACGCCGATCTCATCATCGATACGAGCGCCACCGAGGCCGAACAAACCATCCTGGCCGGCGCGCCGCCGGTGTATTTCGCATCCTCGGAATTGTCGCCGTTGTTTCCGGGCTATGTCGAAGGCGCAATCGTGGCTGGGCGCATTGCGGCACGGAAAATCCTCAGGGAATTGAATCCGCAGTAATCACCAGCGCCTCATGGTGCAGGCGAGGGCGTCTCAAGGTGGCGACCGGACGTCGCCGGGCCAGAGCGGCGGCGCGATTTGATCCCGCGCCCCTGCGATGACCGGATGTGCCCGCCGAAATCCCGTTTCAAAGCTGTTACACGGTCAGTTTGCGTGCGTCGTTCGTCCGTTACAAGGTGCGACTAAGTTCGTTTCAACAAAAAAAGAAGATCCACGAAGGGAAGCGCGATGTATACGAAAATCCGGACTGCCTGCAATGACCGCCGTCTGCAAGCGCTGAAGGGCAAGGATCGGCGGCCGAAGCTGGCGCTGCGCCAGCGCGCCAACGACCATCCGATGGCGCTGTTCGTGGTGCTGGGCGCCGCCGCGTTCGCCGGCATGGCGTTCGCGCCGACTGTTGGTCCCGCCTTTGCTTCACTGAACCCGCCGGCAAACATCGTCAAGGGCGCGCCGACCACGACCAAGACCGCGCGGCTGCCGATGCCGGAGATCGATTTTGTCTGCAAGGGGCAGGCCTGGGGCGCCGAGAGTGCGGAGTGCCTGCGCGTCATTGCCGAGCAATCCGGCATTCACAAGGCCCGCGCGGTTCGCGTGATCGCCAATGCCGCGCCGCTGACCGATACGCCGAACGTTTTTTGATGCCCGAGCGACCCCTCCAGCGCTCCAGGCAGGCTCCCGCCGCATCCTCGGCCGGGAGTCTTTTTTCTCTGGAAAGCCCCTTTGTTGAGCATCGGATTTTTCAAAAACCGATTTCCACCAGTCCGAAGTCCTAGCTGCCCAATGCGGCCTGCTCGGCGATGGCCGACAGCACCCCGCGCACGTCCAGCGTGCTGAACGGCTTTTCCAGGATCTGCGGCCGCTGCGGCGCCGGCAATGCCTCGATTTCGGCTTTCGCGCCGATCAGGTCGCCGGTGACCAGAACGAAGCGCCGCGCCAGATCAGGCTTTTCGGCGAGCAGTTCGCGATAGATCGATATGCCGCTGGTGCCGGGCATGCGCAGATCGGAAAAGACGATGTCCGGCGGCATATGGCCCGACAAGGTCGCGGCGGCCGACGCCCAGGCCGGCACGATCCGCGACTTGATGCCCATCAACTCCAGAATGTCGGACAGCGAGGCGGCGACATCCGGCTCGTCGTCGATGATCAGGGCGTGGCGCAATCCGCTCGAGCGCGACGGGCTTTCGCCGGCGGCGGCCGCGCCGCCGGCGATCGCCGGCAACTGGACGACGAAACGGGCGCCTCTCGGCAGAACTTCCTCGAACCAGACATTGCCATTGTGCCGTTCGATGATCGATTTCGAGATCGACAGGCCGATGCCGGTGCCGACGCCGACCGGCTTGGTGGTGAAATACGATTCGAAGATGCGAGAGCGTATCGCTTCCGGCACGCCCGGCCCGTTGTCCTCGACCGAGAAACAGGGATTGCCGCGATCGCTGCGAAACGTGCGAACCTTGATCAGCCTGTCGCCGCCGATGCCGGCCAGAGCGTGCTGGCTGTTGATGAGGAAGTTGGCGGCAACTTGCGTCACATGGTCGGCGTCGGTCATGGCCAGCAGCGGGCCGCTGGCGAAATCGGTATCGATAATGATGCCGGTCGACCTGGCGCCGTAGGCGGTCACTTCGAGTGCCGCGCGGACCACCTGGTTGAGGTCGGTCTCGGCCTGCGACGCCGGATGCAGGCGGACCATCGAGAGGAAGCTCTTGACGATGCGGCCGCAGCGCTCTGCGGCGGCGCGCACCTTTTCGGCGCGCACCTTGGTCTGCGGGTCTGAAGCGAACTCGTGCAACAAAGTCGATTGGGCGACGACCACGGCAAGCGGGTTGTTGAGCTCGTGTGACACGCCGGCAAGCAGCGAGCCCATCGCCGCCATCTTCTCGTTCTGGTGCAGCTTTTCGCGCTGGCGGCCGATCTCCTCCTCGGCACGCAATTTGTCGCGGAGGTCGCGGATCGAGCCGAAGATCAGGCGGCGGTCGGCGACCCGCATCTCGGTTGCCGTCAATTCGATCGGAAAGACCTCGCCGGCAGCATTCTGGGTGACGGTCTCGATCCGCTGCCCGACCATCGGCGCGCCGCGGCCCGACATGTATTCGGCGCCCGACACATAGCCCTTGCGATAATAGTCCGGAACGACGGTGTCGAGCAGGTCCTTGCCGAGGATGTCGCTGCGCTGGTAGCCGAACATCTTTTCGGCGGCCGGATTGAACTCGATGATCGAACCGGTCTCGTCGATGACGATGATCGCGTCGAGCGAGGCCTGCAGCATGGTGCGGCGGATGACTTCGCTGGCGTGGGCATCGGAAAGCGATCGTTCGATGGCGTCGCCGATGGCCAGCGCCACGATGTGCAGCGTCGCCACTTCCTCGTCGGTCCATTCGCGCTCGTTCACGCAGTCGTTGACCGCCAGCGTGCCCCACAGATGGCCATGCGCAAAGACCGACACCGACAGGAACGACTTGATGTGCTGCTTTTCGAAGTCGGTTCTCAGAAAGCCTTCGAGGTCGCGCGTGTGTCCCGCGAAGATCTTGCCTTGCCGCTCGTCCTCCGCCAACCGTTCCAGCAGTGGGTCCGAATTGACGACCGACTGCATGATCACCGTCGGCGATGCCAGTTCGCCACCATATCGGGGGTCGATCCAGTAGGCCGCCACCGATTGGGCAAAGCCCTCGCCGGGCAGCTCGCGCAGCCGAAACAGGATGCCGCGCTGGCAATCCATGGCCTCGCACAGCGTTTCAAGGATGCTGCCCATCTCGCGCTGCCAGTCGCCAGCTTCGTGAAGCCGGCGAACGATGTGAACAGCGGCCGTCGCCGCGCCCTGCCTGACGCCGTGCCTATCGCCGCGTGCTTCAGCCGTCATGGTCAGCCGTCATCTCACAGTCGTGTCACCGAGAGTGGTTGGTCGCGCCGCTCAGTTGCCTTCGCCGGTCGGCAGCGAGAAGATATAGCCTTCGCCGCGGACTGTGCGCAGGAATTTCGGATTAGCCGGGTCCGCCTCGATCTTCTTCCTCAGCCTCATGATGCGGATATCGACTGCACGTGAGGATTCAGGATCTTCCGCGAAGCCGATCGCCTCGGAGATCGCCGCACGCGTCAGCAAGCGGTTGGCACGCGTCAGGAAGACCTCCAGCACGTCGAACTCGCTCTTGGCCAGGTCGATGACCGTCCCATTGGTGCCGGTGACGAACCGACCGTCGAGATCGGCATGGAAAGGTCCGAAGCTCATGGAACGGCGGTTGGCAGTTGTTTCGGCCTTGGCGGCCTGCGGCTCGGCCGGCTGCGGCACGCGGCGCAGCACGCTGCGGACCCGCGCCAGCACCTCGCGCAATTCGTAGGGCTTGACGATGTAGTCGTCGGCGCCGAGTTCCAGCCCGACGATGCGGTCGAGCGCGGTGCCGGCGGCAGTGGCATAGATGATGCCGATCGGCGTTTTCGAGCGCATCCAGCGGCCAAGCGACAGGCCGTCCTCGCCCGGCATGGCGATGTCGAGGATGGCCAGGTGAAACGACTGCGTTTCCAGCAAGGTTCGCGCAGCGCTGGCACTCTCGGCCGTAGCGACATCGTAGCCGCTGGCGTCGAGATACTCGGCAACCGCGTCCCTCAGATCCGGCTCGTCCTCGACGACGACAATTCGTGCCCGCACGATGCTCTCGCTCCCACTTTCAGCGGAAAGTAGATTGGGTATAAACATCATGTCCAGCACTCATCTTGGGTTGCCGGGTTGCAGGGTAGAAAAAAATGGCTGCACGATCCATCATCGCGCTTGTTTCCGTCGCCGAAGTGGTCGCAACCGATCTGGCCGACCATCTCGAACGGCGCGGTCATGACGTGCGCGCAGTGCGGCAGCCGTGGGAGGCCGAATCCTTGCTTTCCGGAAACGGCATCGATGTCGTTGTCGTCGGCGACAGCCTCAGCCAGGCGGAAGGGCGTGATCTGCTCAAGCGCCATGGCGGCGAGGGCGGGCCGGATTTCATCCTGATCTGCCGGCCGGCCGATCTCGTCGACAAGGTGCTGGCGCTCGAGCTCGGCGCCGCCGACGTCGTCGAGAGCCCGCTCAACGTCAGGGAACTCGCCGCCCGTATCGGCGGCTTGCTGGCACGGCGCGGCCGGAACGCCGGGGAATTGGTCGTGCTGGAGAACGCGACGGTCGACCTCCGGTCGGCCATGGTCATGCATCGCTCCGGCACGGAAGAACAGTTGTCGCCGGGTCAGGTGGCGCTGCTCAGATTGTTCCTGGCCAGTCCGCGCAAGGTCTTGACGCGCGATGATATCATTGCCGCCGCGCCCGCCGAAAATGCCGATGCCTTCGATCGCTCGATCGATTCGCGCATCGTGCGACTGCGCCGCAAGCTCGACACCGAAACCATTACCACCATACGGGGTGCGGGCTACCGGTTCGATCCGCCGACGCAGTTCGCCGACTGAGGCCGCGGCCCTCACCGTACTGTCCACAGGCCCAGACGCTCAGCGCACCACGAGAAGCGACGGACCTGACGGCATTTCGCTGGCCGCGACGAATTCGCTGGCATGGGCACGATCCCTGAGAAGCACGGTGGCGAGGCCGGCAAAGCCGAGCAGGCCCTGTGCGTAGAGCAGTGCGGAAAGCACCGAAGCTGCAAATTTCGTGTTCATCGTTTTCGTCCCCCAAATTTGGTTTCAGGTTCGCTTCAGGGAAAACCCCGAAGTGCCCGCGCCGCCATCGGAGCCCCCCGTTGCGGCGCGGGCCTTCGGTCCTCTCGGCTGCAAGTTGCCGGAGGTGCCGCGCATCTTCTTCAGCCCAAAACCGACCCGCCAGAGGGCCTTGAGCCGGTTATGCGCAGGCTGGACACGATCCAGACCGTGGCGAAAACAGTGCGGCATGCAAATCAACACTCCGGCTATGCTTATCCTGAACAGCCAGGAGATCGCGTTAGACTGCATGTTCATCTTCGTTTGTGCCGGCTGTTTTCGTTGGGTCAACTCTGCGGGCGGCCTGTATCCAGATCATGCCGCACGAGTCCGCGCTTTGTTGCCGATTGGTTTCGAGCCAGGTCAAATTTCTTTCATGTGAGGCAATACCGCACTTTCCCCGGGAGACGGCAGTACCTTTTCGCGGGTCCGAGCTCGACCAGGCAAACCGTCCTGTCCTTGGTTTCACCCCTGCAAATGCCTCGGATGGGCCTCCGGCCGTTAACCAGAGGAACAGTTTCGAAACAGAAACGTCGGCCGTGCGAAATCAATTCGAAACGTGACCCAACGACAAGCCCAGTCATCGAATTGGAGCCGGGCCATGCCCGGCAGACAGGGGGATATCATGTACACTGCCATTTCCGACAAGCTCATCAACATCGCCGCCGCCGTCACCGCGGGCACGGTTCTTCTGTTCGGCGCCGGCAACGGCGTTGCCGATGCTGCCAATCGGGCCGCCAATCGGGCGGCCAATCAGATCGTGGCGCGGATTTCGCTTTCGCAGCAGACGATGGAAGTCCTCGTCGACGGCCGGCCGACCTTCGCGTGGAAAGTCTCGACCGGCGGTAGGGGGCATCTCACCCCAACCGGGTCGTTCAAGCCGACCCGCATGCACCAGATGTGGTATTCGAGGAAATATGACAACGCGCCGATGCCGCATTCGGTCTTCTTCAAGGGTGGCTACGCCGTGCATGCGACCAATTTCGTCAGGCGCCTCGGCCAGCCGGCCTCGCATGGCTGCGTGCGGCTGCATCCGGACAACGCTGCCGACTTCTACCAGCTTGTCGAGATTTTCGGTCCGACCAACACCAGGATCGTCATCGTCAAATAGATAAAGAAGGCGATTCGGACATCACTGCCCAAGAAAAAAGGCCGGAAGTTTCCGGCCTTTTTGTCAATCAATCAACCGGCACCGGCATCAGCTTCGGGTCCGGCTTCTCGGCGTGATGCGGCAGGTCCTTGCTGGCGATGAAGGTGTAGAACATCGGCACCACGAACAGGGTGAACATGGTTCCCACCAGAATGCCGGTGAAGATCACCAGGCCCATCGAATAGCGCGCTGCGGCGCCAGCGCCGCTGGAAATGATCAGCGGCACCACGCCGAGCGCCATCGCCGCCGTCGTCATCAGGATCGGTCTTAGCCGCACCCTGGCCGAGGCGACGATCGCATCGCGCCGCCGCATCCCGTGGAGCTCGCGCTGCTGGTTGGCGAATTCGACCAGAAGAATGCCGTGTTTGGTGATCAGGCCGATCAGCGTGATCAGCCCGACCTGCGTGTAGATGTTGAGCGTTCCCAGCCCCAGATTGAGCGGCACGATTGCGCCGAAGATCGACAGCGGCACCGACATCATGATGATCAACGGATCGCGGAAGCTTTCGAACTGCGCCGCCAGCACCAGATAGATGACGAGAACAGCTGCCGCGAAGGCGATGATGATCGTGTAGCCCTGTTCCTTCTCCTGTCGCGACTGGCCGGTATAGTCGATGAAGAACGTGTCGGGCAGGCTTTCTCTGGCGATGTCCTCGATGGTCCTCAGCCCGTCGCCGGTGGTCAGCGTGGGCAATGGCAGAGCGGAAATCGTCGCGGAGTTCAACTGGTTGAACTGCTCGATCACGGCCGGCGAGGCGTTGGTCGAGATCTTCACCACCGCCGAGAGCGGCACCATCTCGCCCGACGCGCTGCGCACGAAATACTCGGCCAGCTTTTCAGGGTTGTCGCGGAAGTTCTGCGGCACCTGCGGAATGATGTCGTAGCTGTTGGACTCGCGGTCGAATTGCGCCACCTCGGCCCCACCGACCAAAAGGGTCAGCGTCCGGCCGATGTCGGCGATCGGCAGGTTGAGCGCCGCGGCGCGGTCGCGGTCGATCGTCACCGTCACTTGCGGCGCATCGAAGGACATCGAATTCTGCACGGCGAGGAAGCGACCGGAGGCCTGCGCCTTGTTCTTGATGTCCTCGGCCGCCTCGAACACCTGGGAGGCATCGCCGGTCGAGCGCACCACCATGGTGACCGGCAGGCCGCCGCCGGAGCCGGGCAGCGTCGGTGGGGCGAAGACGAAAGCCTCGACGCCCGCCACCTTGGTAAGGCGGGCGGTGATGTCTTCCTGAAGCTCCTTCGAGCTGCGCTCGCGCTCGGCCCAGTCCTTGAATGCGAAGCCGACGAAGGCGCTGTTCGTCGGGCCCTGAAAGGCGACGGCGGAGAACCGCGCCCTGGTTTCGGGAATATCATTCATCAGCCCGAGAATCTGGTTCACATAGGTCTCGGTGTAGTCCGACGTCGCGTAGCGCGGCGCGTTCACAAGAGACAGCAAGAAGCCCTGGTCTTCTTCCGGCGCCAGTTCGCCGGCGGTCTTGGTGAACATGAAGCCGGTAGTGGCGACCAGTGCGATGACGATCATCAACGTCACCGGACGATATTTTAGCGAGCCGCTGACCAGCCGCTCATAGACGTTTTCGACGCGCCTGAACGTGTTGTCGACAATGCGCTGGAAGCGGCTGTGCGAGCCGGCCCGCAGGATGCGTGCCGACATCATCGGCGTGACGGTGAGGGCGACGACACCCGAAAGCACCACTGAGCCGGCAAGCGTCACCGCGAATTCGCGAAACAGTGCGCCGGTCAGGCCGCCGGTGAAGGCCAGCGGCGCGAACACGGCGGCCAGCGTTATCGTCATGGCGATGACGGCGGACGAGATCTCCCGCATGCCGTTGAAGGCCGCCTGCATCGGCGACAAACCGTCTTCCTCCATGTGGCGGTGGATGTTTTCCACCACCACGATGGCATCGTCGACGACGAGGCCGATCGCCAGCACCATGGCCAGCAACGACAAGAGATTGATCGAATAGCCCAGCGTAAACAACAGGAAGCAGACGCCGATCAGCGACAGCGGAATGGTCACGATCGGCATCAGCACCGAGCGGAACGAGCCGAGGAAGAGCAGGATGACGACGATGACGATGGCGACCGCTTCGCCGATGGTCTTGAACACCTCCTCGATCGAAGCGCTGATCTGCTCGGTCGAATCGTACACGATCTCGATCGTCATGCCTTGCGGCAGCGTCTCCTGGATCGTCGGCACGATTTCCTGGATCGCCTCCGCTGTCGTCAGCGGATTGGCGGCCGGCGTCGGGAAGATGGCGAGAAAGATGCCGGGCTTGCCGTTGAAAGTAACCCTGGTGTCGGTGTTCGCCGCGGCGAGCTCGACGCGCGCCACGTCGCGCAGCCTCACCACATTGCCGTCTGTGGAACGAAGCGGAAGAGCGGCGAAAGCCTCCGGCGTCTGCAGCGTCGAGCGGACGGTGATCGAGGAGGCGACGTACTCGTTTTCGGTATTGCCGGGTGCTGAGAGGAAATTCGATGCGTTGATGGCGGTCAGCACGTCCGACGCCGTCACGCCGCGCGCCGCCAGTTTGATCGGGTCGATCCAGACGCGCATCGAATATTCGGCGGCCCCGAAAATCTGCACGTCGGCGACACCCTCGACCGTCGACATGCGCGGCCGCACGACGCGCTCGATATATTCGGTGAGCTGTTCCGGCGTCATGTTCGGATTCTGCATCGAGATATACATCATCGCGAACTGCTCGCCGGTGCCCTTGACGATCACCGGGTCTTCGGACTCGTCCGGCAGGTCGCCGCGCACGCTTTGTACCTTCGACAAGACTTCGTTCAGCGCGACGTCGGGGTTGGACCCGAGTTTCATCTGCACCGTCACGGTGCTTGAGGACGGCCGGCTCGCCGACGTGACGTAATCGATGTTTTCGGTCGAGGCGACGGCACGGGCGATCGGCGCGGAAATGAACCCCTGGATCAGGTCGGCGCTGGCGCCGGGATAGGCTGTGGTGATCGTGATGGCCGTTTCTTCGACCTCCGGATACTGCCGGATCGAGAGGCTGAAGATGCCCTGGAAACCCAGAAGCAGGATCATCAAGGCGAGCACGGTCGAAAGGACCGGACGGCGAATGAAGATGTCGGAGAAGCTCATTTCTGGGCTGCCTGCTGGTTTGCCGGCTTGGTCGGATCGATGGTGTTGTCGACGGCAACGGACATGCCGTTGGAAAGGCGGTTCTGGCCGGCGGTAACGACTTCGTCGCCGGGCGCGATGCCATCCAGGATCTCAACCAGGCCGGCATTACGGCGGCCTGGCTTGACGAACACCTGGGCAAGCACGAGCTGCGGTTTCTGTTCTTCCGCCGTCGGTTCGGCCGGCGCAGCAGCCGATTGTTCCTCGGGTTTTGCCGCGGGCGCTTCAGTCGCGGGCTTCGCACTATCCGTGGTCGGCTTTTCTTCCGCGTTGGCCGCGGCGGCAGGGGCGGCGCCATTGGCTGCGGCTGGCTTCGCTGGACGCACCACAAAGACGAAGTCACCGTAGAGGCTGGAGGTCAGCGCGGTCTGCGGCACCGTCAGCACGTTGTTTTCCTCGGGCAGTTCGACGCGCACCTGCACGAACTGGCCAGGGGTCAGCTTGCCTTCGGGGTTGGCGACCTCGGCCCTGACCGTCACCAGCCGGCTGGTCGGATCGATCTTCGGGTCGATACCGCGGATGGTGCCGGCGAACGGCAGCTCGCCGTCACCAATGCCCAGCCGCACCGTCTGGCCGATCTTCAGCAGCGGAAGCTGCTGTTCGGGAACCGAGAAATCGGCCCGCATCGTCTCCAGATCCTGCAGGGTCGCTACGGAAGTGCCGGGTGAGAGATACTGGCCGAGGTCGATCCTGGGGATACCGACGGTGCCGCCGAAGGGCGCTGTCAGCAGCTTCTGCTTGAGCACCGCCTGCAGCCTGTTGACCCGCGAAGCGGAAGCCAATGCGGCTGCCCGCGCCGTATCGAGCGTCGATTCCGAGCCGACATCGCGTTTCTGCAATTCAAGGGCGCGTGTCAACGCCGTCTGGTCGAGCGCTGCTTGCGCCTTCGTCGCATCGAGATCGGCGCGTTCGGCGGCATCGTCGAGCTGAAGGAGACTCGCGTTGGCTTCAACCTTCTGATTGGCGTGAAAAAGGATGTCCTTGACGATGCCGGCGGTTTCGACGGTCAGGTCGACTCCGCGGACCGCGCTGACAGTGCCGATCGCCTCGACGCCCGGCGTCCACTCCGTCGGCTTGACGATTGTCGTCGACACGGTCGCGGCCGGCGGTTTCATCGTGGCGAAGAACTGCTGCATTGCATTGTCGCGGAACAAATTGAAGCCGACGATGCCGCCGCAGACCAGCACGAGCAGAATGAAGGCAATGATAAAACGCTTGATCACGAACAGTCCCCTTGGCCATGGCCCGGCACAACAGTCGGATGACCCAAACACATATCTGTGACTGGTCCCGATATCAAATGACGGCGACCTTACTGTACCGTCTGGACGGTCTTGTCAATTCCGCGTAGGCTAATGTATGGGGGAACGATTGATGAAAGCCCGCAGAGCAAATTCGCGTGATAAAATTCTCGCCGCCGCCGCTGATGTGGCACGCGAGACTGGGCCCGGCAGCCTGTCGCTGGACGCCGTCGCCAGCCGGGCCGGGGTGTCAAAAGGCGGCTTGCTGTACAATTTCCCGACCAAGGCGAAACTGATGCAGGCGCTGGTTGAGGATTATCTGCGCGCCTTCGAGCAGGCGCTGGACGCCGCCCGCACTGCCGGCGTCAGCGGCGAGAGCCCGCTTGCGACCTACATCAAGCTTTCGGCCGAACATGCCGCGGAATCGAAACCGTCAGCTTCCTGGATATTTTCGGCGATCGCCGAGGACCCCGATTTCCTGACGCCGATAAAAGCGTTCAGGCGGCAGGTTTTCGAGCGGCTCAAGGGAGAGACGCCGGACCTCAAGGCGCTGTTGGTCTGCTACCTCGCCATCGAAGGACTTCGCAGCATGAATCTCTTCGATTCGGACGTTCTTTCGGTCGACGAACGCCGGTTGCTGATATCGTCCTTGCTGGAGATTGCGGGATAGAGTGCCGCGCAGCGCCGCAGGATAAACCTATTGTGACAGGTCATATGGTTGAGCTGGTCTGCCAGGGTGAGGGAACTTTTGTTCGCCTCGCGATTTTGGATGTATGGTGAGAAACCGAACGGCCGGAAGGGGATTTCCGATGACAACAAAACGTTTTGCGATCCGCGCCCTCGTTTTCGCGATGGGCTGCAGCATGTCCGCCTCGGCCTTCGCTGGAGATCGCGACCAACGGGCTGATCCCGAGCGCTACGTTCCCGCCGAAGGCAACATCATCGACATTCTGTTCGGCGGCCCGCGCTATTATGACCGGCAGTTGATCACGACTGCCGCAGGAGCCTGCTCCTACCACAGGGTCGGACCCGACGCGAATGCGTTGAACAAGATCAACGATCACCATTGCGGGAAGTAGGCGGCAGGTTGCGCGCCCGCCAAGCTCAGTCGGGCGATGCAGCGGCGCAGAATGAAGACTGCAGCAATCCTTGGCGCCCCCCTCTGTCCTGCCGGACATCTCCCCCACTTGGGGGGAGATTGGCTGCTTCACCCGCAGCTTGATCCGTCCAGCGTCGGCGATTGGCGAAAGCGGCGATGACAGCCAATCTCCCCCCTTGTGGGGGAGATGTCCGGCAGGACAGAGGGGGGCGCTGTCCCGCCGGCATCTCAAGGGTTTTGCACCATGGCGCATTCGGCCACTGGTCAAGTAGATACGCCCGGTTCGCCTTCCCACAGGATCAGGCTGGCCGCGCCGATCAGTCCTGCGCGGTCGCCAAGCTGTGCCGGCACGATCGGCACATCCCGGTAGGCCGGCATCGCCCGCTGCTCGACGGTCGCCCTGATGGTTGGAGCCAACAGGTCGAAGCCATTGGCGAGGCCGCCGCCCATGACGATCAGGTCCGGCGAATAGAGGTGAAGCAGATTGGTGAAGCCGATGCCGAGCCACTTCGCCTCCGCCTCGATCAATTCGAGCGCGCTGATATCGCCGGCACGTGCGGCTTCGACGACGTGCCTGGCCGAAACGTTGCCGTCAGCCGAAAGGCGCCTGAGCCGGGAGCCGTCGCCCGGCGTTGTCAGCGCTGTGGCACGCCGCCCGAGCGCGGTTCCGGAGGCGACCGCCTCGAAACAGCCGACGGCGCCGCAGAAGCAGCGGTCGCCCTCGCCGGTGATGGTCATGTGGCCGATCTCGGCCGCCAGCCCGCGCCGGCCGTGATAGATGTGGCCGTCGGCAACGACCCCGCCGCCGATGCCGGTCGACACGGTGACGAACACCAGGGAGCCGCTGCCCCGGCCGGCGCCGAAGCGCCATTCGCCAAGGGCGGCCGCGTTGGCGTCGTTTTCCAGCCGCACCGGCAGGCCGAAATGCTTGCCGAGGATGTCGATCAACGGCACGTCGTGCCAGCCGGCCAGCGTCGGCGGCGCGATCACGATGCCGGCCTTGGGGTCGAGCGGTCCCGGCGCGCCGATGCCGATGCCGGCGACATCCGCCTGTGGGCGCTGTGCCAGAAGCGCCCCGGCCAGTGCAATGATCTGGCCGATCACCGCATCCGATCCCGCTATCGCCATCGTCGGCGCCGAAACCTGCGCGACAATGCGGCCGCCGCTCTCGACCAGCGCGCCGCGCAGCTCCGTTCCGCCGAGATCGAAGGCGAGGGCCAGTCTTGTCATCAGGCGGCGACCTTCAGTCCACTCAGCCAGGCCATGCGCTGCGCGAGGTCAGGGTCGCCGAATGCCAGCGATCCGAGCACCACCGTCTCGGCCCCGGCGGCGCGCAGGCGCGGCACCGTCTCGTGGCGGATGCCGCCGTCGGCAGCCAGGATGATATCGGTTTCGCGACCGGCTTTTCTCATCAGTGCGCGCGCTTCGACCAAACGTGGGCAGGCCTGCTCGGAAAGGCTCTGGCCCTTGACGCCGATGGATGTGCCGAGAAGCGTCACAAACGCCACTTGCGACAGGAAAGGCGTGACCGCGGCCACCGGCGTTTCCAGCCTGAGCACCACGCCGGCCTCGGCGCCGAGCGCATGCGCCAGCCGCACGGCGCGCAGGCCGGCTTCGCCGTTTTCGGCGTGGACACTGACCAGGTCGGCACCGGCCTCGATGAACTGGCGCGTTTGCTCCTCGACGATCTCGGCTTCGACCATCAGGTGAACATGGATCGGTTTTGCCGTCAGCCCGGCGATCCGCGCTACCAGATCCGGGAAGAACAGGAAGCCGGGGGTGAAGCGGGCGTCTGCGACGTCGATGTGGTGGAGGTCGACATGAGATTCTATGCGCTCGAGGTCGCGCTCCATATTGGCAAGGTCGGCCGACCACAGCGAAAACTCGCCGAGCAGCCGGTTGCGCGGCAGGGCGGCGATGGCAGCGGGGCCGGACAGGGATTTGGTCGTCATGACGGAACGAGGCTCCGGAAGTTCGAGTAGGCCTGAAGGAAGGTCGTGATCTCAGCCTGCAGCTCGGCGAAATGCCTGACGCTGTCGAGCGCCTTGGAATGGATTTCGGCAAAGGTCGCGCCGGGAATGGCTGCGGCGAGCATATGGGCCGCCGAGAGCGGATGCACCGCATCCATGGCACTGCCGATGACCAGCGTGGCAATGCCAAGCACGGCGGCGTCACTCGCCGAAACGCCCGGACCGTCGGCGGCAATGTCGGCGAGGACCTGCGCGAATGGCGCGGCGTCCGGCCGGTCGAAATAGCCGATCAGCGAGGCAAGGTTGTCGGGTGCTTCACGCTGCAGGCGCGCGGCGGTTTCCGATTGCGCGAAGATCGACCTCGCCTTGTCGGGGCCGTGGTCCAGGATAAGCCTGGCAACCTCGGCGATCGGCAGTAGGTTCACCGGCGCGTCGTCGAAAATCCAGGCCGGCCGCACCAGGAGAAGACCCGCGACGCGGTCCGGACGACGGCAGGCCAGGCGCATGGCGATCGCCGCGCCCATGGAAATGCCGCCGGCGACGAAACGATCGAGGCCGGCCTGATCGGCGGCGGCAACAACATCGTCCGCGAATATCTCCAGGGAAAACGGCCGGCGGCTGCCCAGTCCGGACGCGCCGTGCCCGCGGCATTCCAGCGTGATGCGCCGCAAGCCCGGCCCGGAAGGGAAGGCCTGGGCGACCTGCGCGTCGCCACCGCCCAGCCCATGCTGAAAGATGACCGCAATGCCGTCGCCACTATCGGAAATCCGAAGCTTGGCGTCATCGCGAAGCAGCGTGGCCAGGCGCGCCATCACACCAGCCCTTTGAGGAAGCGGGCAACGCTGGGTGCCTCTTCGGCCGAGAGGCCATGCGTGACCAGCGGCCCATCAAAGCCCGATGCTTTCAGCCTGGCGACGAAATCCGCAAAGTCGACGACACCCCGGCCGGCCGTCGTGAAGCGGCCGTCAGCGAAACGGTCCTTGGCATGCGCCATGGCGACGTGGCCCGCAGTGCGTTCGACGGCGGCGGCGACGATGGCGCGTGCTTCGGCCGAGCTCGCCTGCTCGAACAGGTTGGCCGGATCGAGCACGATGCGCAGCCGTGTCGACCCCATCTCGGCGATGAGGCGCATCGCGTCCGACGCCGAGGTGACGATGTTGGCCTGTTCGGGCTCGATGCCGAGATCGACGCCGTGGCGCTCCGCGAGCTGCAACGCCTTTTCCATCTCGCTCGCCATGTCGTCCCATGCCGAGGGCTCGGTATTGTCGGGATGATATGCCCACTGATCGTCCGCGTTGCGCGTTCCCGTGCACAAGGTGACCAGCGGAACGGAAAGGTCTGCCGCGGTCTTGATGACCACGCCAAGCCGACGCAGGCCGTCGTCGCGCACAGCTTTGGCGGGATGGGCCATGTTGTAGGTTCCCGAGAGCGCTGCAAGGACGACACCGCAAGCATTCGATGCGGCCGCGATGGCATCAATGGCGTCTTTTTGCACCGCATCCGGCATTGACGGCAGCCCGGCGCAGGCAAGGTTGAACTGGGTGACGGCAAATCCCGCGTCGCGGACCGCTGCCAGCACGCCAGCCGGCTCGCTGCCGGGGAAGGTCTTGGCGAACACCCCGATCTGCATCAGACCGCTCCCGTTACGGAAGCGATCTCGACGCGATCACCGGTTTCGACCGAACGGGCGATCGCCACCATGGCGCGGATCGAGGCAAGGCCGTCCTCGACGTTGGCGCCGCGCATCGGCTTGCCGTCAAGGATTGTCTCGGCGAGGCCTTCGAGCTGGCGCCTGAAGAAATGCCCGTCGGCGCCGAGCGGCCTTCGCGACGTTGCATCCTTCTCGTGAAAGATATCGACCTCACTCGCCCGGAAATACCAGGGATTGAAGGTCTTCGCGATCACCGAGCCGTGTTCGCCATAGAGCTGAAAACCCTCGTGCCAGTCCATGCGGACAGCCACGGTGAGGTCGAGATGGCCAAGCGCGCCATTGGCGAACTCGGTTTCGACGAACCAGCAATAGGCGCCGAAACGTTGGTTGAGGCGGGCGCGCACGGCAATGATCTCGCCGCCCAAGAAGCGCGCGGTGTCGACAAGGTGCGAGCCGTGCGCGAGCATGAAATACTGCCTGAGATCGGCCTTCGGACTGCCGCCCGGCTTGCGCGCCAGCTTGCTGGTGACCGGCAGCGGCTGGACCGCGTCGGTGTTGGTGTAGCGATGCGTGGAATCGCAATACCAGGCTTTTAGCGCCAGGATCTCGCCGATCTCATCGCGGACGAAATCGCGCGCCGCTTCCAGTGCCGGGTCGAAGCGCTTCATATGGCCGACCTGCAGCACCTTGCCGGAGCGCCGGACCGCATCGGCGAGCATCTCGCCTTCCTCAACCGAGACGCCGATCGGCTTTTCACACAGCACGTGCTTGCCGGCCTCTAGCGCCTTGATCGACATCGGCACGTGATAGGCGTCGGAGGTCGCCACGATCACCGCTTCCAGTTGCGGGTCGGCCAGCATCTCATCGTAATCGCCATAGACTTTTTCGGGTTCATAGGTCGCGGCCATGCGCGCCAGAAGATCGGGGGCGGCATCGCAGATCGCATAGAGATCGGCGTTGCCGGCCTTCACGCAGGATTCGAGATGGGCGAATTGGGCGATCGGCCCGCAGCCGAGCACGCCGACACGAAGGCGACGGTCTTGCTTCCGGATCATGGTCTCTTCCTCACGCGCCGTAGCCGCGCATCGTCTGGCGGTTGGTCTTGACCGCGGCGGCCGGATCGCCGGCGGCGGTCTCGGATTCCTCTTCCAGCACCAGCCAGCCGTTGAAACGAGGTGCGGCGCTGGCGATATCGATCACCGCTTGGGTGTCGCAGACGCCCTTGCCGAGCATAGCCCAGGTGCCGCTGGCGTCGACGTCTTTCAGATGCACGTAGCGGATGCGGTCGCGGTAGGTGGTAAGCGTATCGATCATGTCTTGATGGCCGCGCAAGATGTGTCCGGTGTCGGGCACCCAGCCGACAAGCGCGGGATCGATCAGTGCGAAGATCCAGTCGTAGTCGGCACGGTCGAACAGCAGCGTGTTGTGGTGGGAGCTGGGATGGACAGCGATTTCGACGCCCGCCTTGCGTCCAAATTCGCCGGCCTTGTTGTAGAACTCGGCAGCAATAGGGAACTTGTCGTCGCGCGGGCCGTCGGACACGACGGTGGCCGAGCCCATCGAGACCAGCGCGCCTGGAAAGACAGCGGCAAAATCGATCCAGCGTTTCGCTGTCTCGAGGTCGGCGCCGATGCTCTCCTTCAGCGTAAAGCCGCTCTTCGAGCCGAAGGCGAAAGAAACAAGGGTGAGGCCGGCCGATCTCAGCGCCGTGGCGAATTCCGCCGGCCTGTCGGCATAGCGGCCGATCATCGTGTCGGTGATCTCGATGCCGGCATAACCGCCATCGGCGATCGCCTTGAGCAGATCGTCGGGACCACCGGTAAAACGCTCTCCGAGCATTTCCCAGGTGAAGGTCTGGCAACCGACTTTCAGGTCTTTCATGCTTTCATTCCTTGATGCCGCACTGCGTCAGCCCTTTGTTGATGTGGCGCTGGATGAACAGCACGAGCACGATTCAGCGGCGCTATGAAGACGCCCGAGGCCGCGGCGATATCGCCTGCCAGCAGAGAAGGTCCAATCCATCGAATTCGACGCGCGGCCTTCCCCATCGGTTCTCCGTGGGAGGGACATCCTACTTGACCGAGCCCGCGGTCATGCCGGCGAGGAAGAACCTCTGGGCAACGAGGTAGATGAGCAAGAGCGGTAGCGAGCCCAGCACGCTCATCGCCATCATCTGGTTCCATTCGAAGGCGTGCTGCCCCATCAAAAGTTGGATGCCGATCGGGACGGTGCGCATGGACGTTGACTTCGTCAGCGTCAGCGCAAAGAGAAATTCGTTCCAGCACAACAGGAAGGTGTAGACCGACGTCGCCACGATACCAGGCAGTGAAATCGGGACGATCACCCGCCAGAGTGCGGTCCAGCTGGTGCCGCCGTCGACAGCCACCGCTTCATCGAGATCGCGGGGCAAGGTGTTCAGATATCCCGTCATCAGCAGGATCGCGTAGGGCAGCGTAAACACCAGGTAAGTCAGGATCAGTGCGACGTAGGTGTCGAAGATGCCATACGAGACGACAAGCCCGAAGAAGGGGATCAAAAGCGTGATCGGCGGAATCGTCTGCGTGCTGATTATGAGTGTGTTGAGGCTGCCCTTTCCGCGGAAATTGAAACGGCTGAACCCATAAGCCGCCAGCAAGGCGATCAGGACCGTCAGCACGGTCACCGCTCCGGCCACGAAGTAGCTGTTGAAGAAGAAGCGCAGCTTTACCGGGTCGCCAAGGATGGCCGCATACGCTTCCAGCGTGAAGGCCTTCGGCAGGACGGTCGGTGGCAGGGCAAAGATTTCGGTATTCGACTTGAACGAGCTGCTCAGCATCCAGTAGATCGGGAAGGCCGCGAAAAAGAGCCCTGCGGCAAGCGCGACATGGAGCGCGACGGTGATCAGTCTGTCTTTCGGTGTGTGCCTTTTCCTCATGGTGACTACCGAGCCTTTTGATAGCGGATGTAGAACAGCGTCAGGCCGAGAGAGATCAGCAGGATGACCACGGCGCTCGCCGACGCCTGCGACAGGTTGTAGCTCGAAAACGCCAGCTTGTACGTGTAGGTGCTGAGGACCTCGGTCGAGTAGATCGGACCGCCGCCCGTCGTTATCCAGATCAATGGAAAGACCTGCATGGTCCAGATGAAGTCGAGCAGCGAGATGCTGATGATGATCGGCATCAGCTGCGGGATGGTGATGAAGATCAGCTTCTGGTAGGCCTTCGCCCCGTCGATATCGGCGGCCTCGTAGAAATCCTTGGGAATGCCCTGCAAGCCTGCGAGCAAGCTGACCATGAAAAGCGGGTAGCCCGCCCAGATGTTGGCGAAGGTGACGGCGTGCAGCGCGGTCGCCGTCGAGGAAAACCACTCGACCTTGGAACCGATGATGCCCATCTGCATGAGAACGCTGTTCACGACACCGTTCGGCTCGAGCAGGAGGCGCCAGATCACGGCGATAATCACCGCGGTGAACAGCCAAGGCAATATGTAGAGCACGCGCAGAATGTTGCGCAGCGTCGGATTGATGCGGTCGCTGTTCAGCATGAGTGCGAAGACCATGCCGATGGTCATATGGAAGATGACACTCATGCAGGTGAAGTAGAGCGTGTGCCACAGCGAGGCCCAGAACACCGGATCGGCAAAGATCGCGTGGTAGTGTTTCAGTCCGGCAAAGGATGGGTCGCGACGCAGCACCGCGCTGTTCTGGAACGAATAGCCAATCACCGTCACCATCGGCAGTAGCATCAGAAGGCCGATGATGAGGAGCGAGGGTGACAGATAGAGATAGGGTGCGACCGCTCGTTTCAGTCGATGGTGGGAGCGCTTCTGCCGAGTCATGTGCCACCCTTGGGATGTGCCTTCAAGAGGAAGGTGCGCTTCGGAAAGAGGTCCATCTCAAATTGCCGATCCGTTGTTGACGGGTGGCCTGCCCTAAGTCAGG
Organism: Mesorhizobium sp. WSM4845; assembly: GCF_055811455.1. NCBI lineage: Bacteria > Pseudomonadati > Pseudomonadota > Alphaproteobacteria > Hyphomicrobiales > Phyllobacteriaceae > Mesorhizobium > Mesorhizobium sp. WSM4845. The sequence goes on along the minus strand of NZ_JBVVQA010000014.1, from coordinate 37,449 downwards.
CTACCCGGTGGAAGATAGCAACGGGGAACAGGTCGCTCAGAATTTCGCCATCCAGCCCTTTTGAGCGTTGGCTGCGGCTTCTTCCGGAGACTGCTCGCCGGCGAGCATCTTCTGGGCTTCCACGTCGAACTGGGTCATCAGGTCTTCAGCCACCGGCAGACCCGTGAACTCGTTGGCGAGATAGCCGGTCTTGAAGATTTCGAAAGCCTTGGCGAAAGCCTTGTCCGAGGTCACGAAATCGGGCTTGGCATTGACGTTGCCCGGGAAGGCGTTTGCAAGCGTCACGAGCTTGGCGTTCACCTTTTCACTCATCAGATATTGGACGAGCTTCCAGGCTTCCTCCTGATGTTTTGAGGCCGCAGAGATGCCGATGCCCCAGGAGGCGTAGGGAAGGCCGCGCTTGCCGTTGTAATTCTCCACGACCGGGACGGGGATGAGGTCGAAGTTCAGCTTGGGATTGCGTTTGCGAATGAGGTTCACATGCGCGAGCGAGTCGATCATCATTCCGACCCGATCGTTCACGAATTCCTCGACCTTTTCCTGCTCGGTCTTGGTGGCAATGCCGGGCGAAATGACGCCGGCGTCGTTCAGCGATTTGACGAAGGTGAGCATATCGACGACCGGCTTGCCCTCGAGAGCCGGCTTGCCGTCAGCCATCATCGACTGACCCGAGGCCCAGACCCACGACATCAGGTCGTTCTGGACACCGGACGGCGTTTGCAGCGACAAGGGCAGCACCCAGCCATACTGGTTCTTGTCGGCATGGGTCATCTTCTTGGCGGCTTCGAGAAACTCCGCGCGGGTCGACGGCAGCTTGGTCACGCCTGCCTGGGCGGCGAGATCCATGTTCACGAAGACCGGATAGACGAACGAAGCCACGGGAAACATCACCGCCTTGCCGTCCACCTTGATGATATCCGCGACCTGGGTCTGGTCGAACTCGCTCGCATCCATCATCGGGTTCATGTCGGCCAGCGCATTCTGCGCGTTCAGATTGTTCACCCAGGCGCCGTCGAGACCGACGACGTCGCTAAGCGTTCCAGTTGCAGCACCAACCGAGATCTGGTCTCGCGTGGTCGCATAGGGGCCGCTGACCAGCGTCACCTTGATTCCGGGGTTTGCAGCCTCGAAGTCATTCATGATTGCCCTGAGCGAGCCGGCCGGCAATTCGGGCTCCCACCATTGGGTGAATTCCAGCGTCGTGTCCGCCATGGCGCCGGTTGCGCCAAGCAACCATGCGGCCGCGGCTATTTTCAGCATCGCGGGTTGTATCCGAAACATCATTTTCTCCTCCTTCTTTAAGATCGACCGCACAATGCGGACGATCGTCTGCTCTACTCAGAAGCCTTCTTGCGTTTCGCAGGCGCCTCGCTCTCGCCTGCGGTCTGCCGCAGATCTTCAGATCGCCAGATGCGTCTCGGGATCGAAGAAATGGAACTTGGCATCATCCAGGGCCAACCGGATTTCCGAGCCGGAGTGGACGGCGCTGATCGGCTCGAATCTCGCCACCGCGTTCGATGCCAGGCCAAAATCGTCCACCGCGTCCGGATCGCCGGAGTCCACCCGGACCGCGTCGATGTCCAGATGGACAATATGTTCGGATCCGAGTTCTTCGATCGAGGTCACCTTGGCCGGTATCGTCTGATACTTGCGACCGGATTCGAGGCTGCTGTCATAAAGATCCTCCGGTCGTATGCCGAACACGACCTTGCGCCCCGCAAACGACCTCAAGCCCGGCCTGCGCTCGAAGGCTGCCTCCTGCAGCCGGATGGCGAAGGTGCCGGACATCAGTTCGTCGCCCGTCAGGGTCGCCTCGAAAAGGTTCATCGAAGGAGAGCCGATGAAGCCGGCAACGAAGGCGTTCACCGGCGATTCATAGAGCCTCTTGGGTGTATCGACCTGCTGCAGCACGCCGCCTTTCAACACCGCGACCCTGTCCCCCATCGTCATTGCTTCGATTTGATCATGGGTCACGTATATGGTCGTTACGCCGAGCTGCTTTTGCAGACTGGTGATTTCGGCGCGCATTTGCACGCGCAGTTTCGCGTCCAGATTGGAAAGGGGTTCGTCCATGAGAAAGGCGGCCGGCTCGCGCACCATGGCGCGGCCCATGGCAACCCGTTGACGCTGTCCGCCTGAAAGGTTCGCGGGTTTGCTGTCCAGCAAAGACGTCAGCTGAAGGGTTTTGGCGATCTCGTCCACGCGCTTCTTGCGCTCGGCCTTCGGCTTGCCTGCCAGCCGCATCGAAAAGGCGATGTTTTCGAACACCGTCATATGCGGGTAGAGCGCGTAGCTTTGGAAGACCATCGCGATGTCGCGGTCCTTGGGCGGCATGTCGACGACGTCGACTCCGCCGATCCGAAGGCTGCCGCTGGTGATGTCCTCCAATCCCGCGATCATTCGCAACGCGGTGGATTTGCCGCAGCCGGACGGCCCGACTAGAATCAAGAACTCGCCGTCCTCGACCGATAGGTTCAATTGGTCGATTGCGCGAAAATTGTTACCGTAGGTTTTGCAGATATTCTCAAGAATGACTTCTGCCATATTCCTCCCTCCGCAAGTATAAGTCGCTGATTTTTATAGCCCTCCTCGGAGAATGTTCACCTGCGAAATATTTCATCGTATAGTTTCTAGCTATGTTCCAGTATTGACATGCGTTTTTTTCAGTTCGACTGCTGACGGCGCGTTCGTCGATACCAGGAGTTCCGTAACCTGGTCGTCGGTCGGAAGCGCCTCGCGCCCGCCACGGCCCGTTATCGAAAGGGCTGCCGCCGCGGCCGCGAATGCCACCCGGCCTGCGGTGCCGGCTCCGCGCGTCAACGCATGGGCATAGGCGCCATGAAAGCAGTCACCCGCGCCGGTCGAGTCGACGACCACAATCCTGTGCGGGGGCAGGTGCCAGAGACCTGTCTCTTCACGCCCGCGATAGTACACGCCCCTGCCACCGTCGGTCAGAACCACTGCGGACCGCGACGGCAACCACAATGTATCGAGCATCTCGGCGGGCGATCGGCACCCCGTGGCAGTCCGCGCAAAGCCGAGTGGAAGAATGAGATGGTCGCAGAGCGCGATCAGCCGCTCCGTGGCTGGGCCGCTGCTCCATTCGATATCGCCGAGGATCGCAAGGCCGAGATCGCGAGCCCGAGCCACGACATCCAGGGACCGGATCGCGTAGCTATCGACGATCAGGACGGTCGCGCGGCTGAGGATATCGTCCGGAAAATCCGGAGCGGTGCCCAGCATCGCATCGTCGTCATACGCGATGAACCGTTCCCCGTCCGAGCCGACGGTGATCCGCGAGCGCACCGGGCGCGCGTCGGGGTGGCGCGGCGCGAATGCGGTTTCAACACCGCTCGCAACGAGATCGCGCAGCACGGCGTCGTCCGCGGCACTGCCCAGCCATCCGGCGAACCCGGCGGTTCCGCCGAGTCGCACGACGGCGGCCAGCGCCGTCGCAACATTTCCCCCGAAAGCGCGGGCACTTTGCAGAACCTTCCCCTTGCCCGCCGACAACGGCTGATCGACGTAGACGATGTCGTCGATCGCAATAGCGCCGAAGCCGAGGATCGCGGGGACGGTGGGCATCGTTCAGGCACCCGCCTTCGCCAGGGCGTCTTGCGCCGAAAGGCCGTCATGGATGACGCCCCGAAAGGCAAGCGCTGCCTTCTCCGGATCGCCATGCCCCCAGAGATTGCGGCCTACCACGGCGCCGCGTGCGCCGGCACGGATGGCGTCCGCCGTCTGCTGAAGCGCGCCGAGCAGCGTATCGGTCTTTGGACCGCCCGCGATCACAACCGGCACCGGGCAGGTCCGGACGGTCTCTCGGAACGACTCGAAATCGCCCGTGTAGCCGATCTTGATCACGTCGACGCCGGACTCGTAGCCGATGCGCGCCGCATAGGCGATCTCGTCGGGGGCGAAGACGATTTTTGCTCCGTCGGTGAAATCGCGAGGGTAGATATGCGCCACCACAGGCATGCCGTAGCGGGCCGCTGCATTTACCGAATCGGTCAGCCAGCGTATGTATTTGCCCTCGGTCGCGCCGCGTACCGGAATGGCCACGGCCAACGCATCGGCCCCCGCGCGCACCGCATCCTCGGGCGTTGCGATCAACTCGCTGATGCGATCGTCCGGAGTGAAGCAGCCCGCCTGAATCACCAGGGAAGCTTTGCCCGCATATTGCGGCCACAGATGGCGCGCGGTGCCAGGCTGGATGCTGACGTAGTCGGGTTTGCCCACCATGACGCGTGCGAGCGCACCCGGCAGGTCGGCAAGGCCGCCTTTGCGCACGTCGCCATAGCCGACGAAGTGGTCGACCGCGCCGCCAAAAAGTTTCCCCGATGGATGCGAGAAGAGGCGCGCAAGACGCACCTTGGTTCCTAGGCTCATGAGTGCAAAATTCCCCAATCGTTTGATTTCAAAATCCTGGACCCAGTGTTTCCGAAAGAAACAAGAAATACAATCTTTCGAAAGCTTTCGAATTTGCATATTTTTGGTAAGCTGAGCCGAGGCCAGAGCGGTTGCTTGGCGCAGGGAAGGGCAGGGCAATGTTGTCGGAGCAGAGACGCCAATCGATCCTGGGTGAGGTGCAGCGCAGCGGACAGGTGCGCACGAAGGACCTGTCAGACGGGTTTGGCGTGTCGGAGGTCACGGTGCGTTCCGACCTCGAGATACTTGACCGCAAGGGACTACTGACCAAGACCCGTGGAGGGGCGGTGACCCGGACCACCGATTCGACTACGGCCGCGTTCGCCCGGCGGATGCAAACGAACCTCGACGCAAAGAAGCGCATCGCCCGGGCGGCGCTAGACCTGTTCGAGGACAACCAATCGGTCATCTTCGACGGCGGCTCGACATTGATGCAGGTTGCCATGCAGTTACCGCCGCTCAGCAATGTCGTGGTCGCGGCCACGGCCATGAATATCGTGCAGCATCTTATGCATCGTCCCGGGCTCGACGTTCATATGATCGGCGGCCGGGTCTATCCCGACACGGTGAGCACGCTGATCACCGATGCCGATACGGCTCTCGGCGGCTTGGTAGCGCATCAGGTCTTTGTTGGAGCGCATGCGATAGACTCGTCACTGGATGTGGTCGACGTGAACGAAGACATGGCGCGAACGAAGCGAAACCTCGTTCGCATGGCCCGGCGCGTTGTCCTCCTCGCCGATTCGAGCAAATGGGGCGTCAGCGGGACCTCCAAGGCATTTTCGCTGTCGGCCGTCGATGTGGTGATCACCGACGATGGCCTGCCCGGTCCAATACGCAGCCAGCTTGAGATGACCGGGGCCAAGGTGATCTATGCCTGAACCCATCTCGGTCCCTGACCGCGACGGAAAGATCCAATGCGCGCATGACCCACGGGATTCGCATCGGCTGTTGGCCGTCAGCCATGTTCTCCTCCTCAAGGCTGGCGGCCTCCAATGTTGCGCCATCATTTTCGCATGTTCTATAATAATTTTACGCGCGTCAACATTTAAATGCTGTAAAGCGGCTTTCGAATGTGATCCGTTGCTGGTGCAATGATTCAAACAGAGCGTTGCGACGTCGGGAGGTAGAGTGGAAAATGCCAGGAAAATCAGGAGCTAAGCTCGGCATCGGCGTTGTCGGGTGCGGCAATATCTCGATGACTTATTTGCGCAATGCGGCCCTGTTCGGCGAGGTCGAGCTACGCGCCTGCGCCGACATATCGCCCGATTTGGCGGCCCTGCGCGCCAGCGAATACGGCATCCGGGCGGTCAGCGTCGATGCGCTTCTGGCCGACCCGGAGATCGACCTCGTCCTCAACCTGACCATCCCGGTGGCGCATTTCGATATTTCGCTTTCAGCGCTTACGGCGGGCAAGCACGTCTTCACCGAAAAGCCGCTGGCGACCTCGGCCAAGGACGGCAGGCGGCTTGTCGCCGAGGCGGCGGAGCGCGGGCTGCTGCTGGGCTCGGCCCCGGACACCTTCCTTGGCGCCGCCGGACGGCGGGCACGCCGCCTCATGGACGACGGTGCGATCGGCCGGCCGGTGACCGGCACCGCCTTCATGATGGGGCGCGGCATGGAGCACTGGCATCCCAATCCGCAATTCTACTATCAGCCCGGCGGCGGACCGGTCTTCGACATGGGTCCCTACTACCTGACGATGCTGGTCAATTTGCTCGGGCCGGTGGCCCGCGTGATGGCGATGGCGACGCGGGGCCAGGAGGAGCGGCTGATCACCGCCGAAGGCCCCTACCGGAACACCAGCTTCAAGGTCGGCACACCGACCAACATCCTGTCGCTGCTGGAGTTCCGCTCAGGCGCCACCGTCACCTTCGGCGCCTCGTGGGATGTCTTCAGGCACTCCAACCACCCGATCGAGCTGCATGGGACGGAAGGCTCGCTCAGGCTGCCCGATCCGGATACGTTCGGCGGCACCGTCTCGCTGTCGGAACGAGGGGCCGACTGGGCCGACTTCCACAGTGAGAGCGAACTCTATGGCGCGCGCAATTGGCCCTTCGCCGCGCCCGACCGCGCGAATTACCGCATGCTCGGCGTTGCCGATCTTTCGCGCGCGCTGACAACAGGAAGAAAGCCGCGGGCGTCCGGCGACCTTGCGCTTCATGTGCTGGAAATCATGGAGGCGATCCTCGCTTCGGGTGAGAGCCGCGAGTCCGTCGCCGTCAACGCAACGGTCGATCAGCCGCCGCTCTTCCAGGACGCCGAAGCGGCGAGCCTGCTCGTCTGATATCGGAGGGCTTACGATGACGACATTGCTTTCACCCTTGCTCGATCCGGAGGCCCGGCATGTGCTCGACCTTGACCGGCAGGCGGCCGCCCCGCCATTCGAAGCCGGCACGCCTGAAGAGGCGCGCCGCGCCTATGAGGAGGGCTTTCCGGCACCCCAGGGCGAGCGCGAGCCGGTCGGCTCATTGACCGAGCGCACCATCACCGGACCCGGCGGCCCGTTGACGCTCAGAATCTATCGCGGACAGGGCGCGGTCGGGGCCGCTGCCCCGGCGCTGCTCTATCTGCATGGCGGCGGCTGGGTGATCGGCAATCTCGAGTCGCATGACGAGATCTGCCGCTGGCTTGCGAATATGGCGGCCTGCGTCGTCGTCTCTCCCGACTACCGGCTGGCGCCGGAACACAAATTTCCGGCGGCCATCGAAGATTGCCGCGCCGTACTTTCCTTCATGCAGGACGGCGCGGGCGATCTCGGCATTGACGCCGAACGGATCGCTGTTGCCGGCGACAGTGCCGGCGGCAATCTCGCTACCGTGCTTTGCCTGCTTGCGCGCGGCGACAAGAAGCCGCCGGCGGCGCAGCTGCTGTTCTATCCGAACACGGACGCCTCGCAGGCGGCGGACAGCTATCGCCGCTTTGCCGACGGTTATGGCCTGACTTTGGCGACCATGGCCTGGTTCCGCGACCACTATATCAACCATGCTGGCGATATTGATGACTGGCGCGTGTCGCCGCTCAAGGCCGCAAGCCTTGCCGGCGCAGCGCCGGCTTTTGTCGCAATCGCCGGCCATGATATCCTCGCCGACGAAGGCGAGGCCTACGCGAAGCGTCTGGAAGATGACGAGGTGCCGGTCGTTCTGCGGCGCTGGCCCGGCCAGATCCACGGCTTCGTTTCGATGGGCCGCCATGGTCCGGCGGCGCGGCAAGCGGTCGGCGCGGCAGTTGCCGCATGGCGCGGCTTCGATCCTGTGTTTGGAAACGCTCAGGCCGACTGACGCATGACCAGCGTTGCGTCGAGACTGACCTTGGGGGCAACTGTCGCGTCGTCCTCATCCAGCAAGGCGAGCAGCGTCTCGACGCTGCGTCCGGCCATCGAAGCGAAGTCCTGCGCCATGGTGGTGAGGGCAGGGCAGGTGTAGCGGCTCAGCGGATGGTCGTCATGGGCTGCGACCCGCAGGTCGCAATCGCCCTTGCGTCCGACCTTGCGGCCCTGCGAGTAGGCGGCAGCCATCACGCCGAAGGCGAGGCGGTCGTTGGCGCACAGAATGGTCTTGCCCGGCAGGCCGCCACGGACGAGCATCGCTTCCATCTGCTCATAGCCGATCCGTTCGAAATCCCAGGTGTAGTCATAAGGGGTGCCGATGAGCACCGGCTCATGCCCGAGCCGCTGCATGGCGCCGACATAGCTGTTCAGGCGCTCGCGCGAATTGTGGTTGACGTGCGGGATATCGAAATAGACCGGAGCATCGCCGGAGCGGCAGAGATAATCGACGATGGTCGAGACGCTCTGGCTGTTGTTGTTGCCGACGAATGGCGTGTCGCCCTCGAGATAAGTGTCGAAATAGACGATCGGTAGGGTCTGTGTCAGCTTCTCCAGCGTGCGCTCGTCGGAGCGCAGGCCGAGCGGCGCGATCAGCGCGCCGGAAACTTTTAGCGAAAGAATGGTTCGCGTCGCTTCCACTTCGAGCTCGCGCGAGCCGTGCGAGGAGATCACGATCGGCCAGTAGCCTTCGTCGCGCAGCCTGAGTTCGATGCGGCTGACCATCTCGGAATAGAAGGGATCGGCGAGCGTCGGCACGACGATGCCGATGCTGCGGGTCCGCTTGCGGTTGAGGTTGCGTGCAAACAGATTGGGCTGGTAGTCGGACGAGCGCAGCGCCACCTCGATCCGCTGACGTGTCGCCGGCTTGACGCTGGTCGGATTGTCGAAATATTTCGACAGTGTCGGCCTGGAGACGCCGCAAGAGCGAGCAAAATCCTCCATCGTCTTGTGCGTCATCGACATCAAAGCCCTCGAATGCAAGGCGAAACTTTACAGTAAAATTGTATAGTTTCCATGCGTAAATTTATTAATTGACGCGAAAAAGCACAAGCCGTATTCACTTGCAGTAGGGCGAATTTGAGGGATTCCGCGAGATGAAGAAGCTGGTCGGTGCCGGCGAGATTCTGGTCGAAATCATGGCCGAGCGGATCGGCCAGAGCTTTCTCGAGCCTGGTCCGCTGCTTGGACCTTACCCGTCGGGCGCGCCCGCGATCTTCATCGGCCAGGCGGCGGCGCTCGGCCAGCCGGCCGGTCTCATCGGCGCCGTCGGCGACGACGATTTCGGCAGGCTGAACATCGATCGGCTGCGGGCACTTGGCGTCGACGTGTCGGCGATCGCGGTACACACGGGCCATGCGACGGGCACGGCCTTCGTCACCTACCGGGCCGACGCCAGCCGGCATTTCGTCTTCAACATCCGCAACAGCGCCGCCGGCCTGATCGATACGAACGCGGCGGCGACAAAGCTGCTCGCCGGTGCCGATCATGTCCATGTCATGGGCTCGTCGCTGTTTTCCGACCGCGCCATCGCGGTGGCGCTATCGGCGATCGAGACCGTCAAGGCCAAAGGCGGAACCGTGTCCTTCGATCCGAACATCCGCCGCGAGATCATGCAGGCATCCGGCATGCGCGCAGCACTCGACCACGTGCTGGCGCGAGCCGACATCTTCCTGCCGAGCGGCGAGGAGCTCTTCCTGTTTTCGTCCGCCAGGGACGAGGAGCGTGCAGTCGACGAACTGCTGGCCCGTGGCCTGTCCTGCATCGTCCTGAAGAAAGGCGCCGCCGGCGCCGTCTATCATGATCATCACGGTGCGGTCGCCTCGTCCGGCTTTGCCGTCGACGAGGTCGATCCGACCGGTGCGGGCGACTGCTTCGGTGCTGCTTTCGTCTCGTTCTGGCTGCGCGGGGCGGCTCCTGCCGAAGCCCTGCGGATCGCCAATGCCTGCGGTGCGCTTGCCGTCACCTGCAAGGGGCCGATGGAGGGCATTTTCCCGCTTGAAGCGGTCGAGGCATTCATCGCCACGGGGAACACGCAGTGAGTGACGCGACGCGAAGGTTTGCGAACATTGCGGCGAGGCGCGCCGCAGGCGAGAAAAGCGGCATCGCCTCGGTCTGCTCGGCGCATCCGCTGGTCATCGAGGCTGCCCTGCGCCATGGCGCGGCGCGGCGCGCGGATGTGCTGATCGAGGCCACCTGCAACCAGGTCAACCACGACGGCGGCTACACCGGGATGACACCTGCGGGGTTCCGCAGCTTCGTCGAGGCGCAAGCGCACAAAGTCGGCTTCCCCGTCGATCGCCTGATCCTCGGTGGCGATCATCTCGGGCCGAATCCCTGGAAGCACATGGCTGCCGCCGCCGCGATGAAGAAGGCTGCGGCGATGATCGATGCCTATGCGAGCGCCGGCTTCACCAAGATGCATCTGGATACCAGCATGGCCTGCGCCGACGATCCAGCCGTGCTTGCCGATGAAACGATCGCCGCGCGTGCGGCCGAACTTGCTGAAATCGCCGAGGCGGCGGTCGAGCGGGCAGGCGGCGAAAAACCGGTCTACGTCATCGGCACCGAAGTGCCGGTGCCGGGCGGGGCGCTGGAGGCGCTCGACCACCTGCATGTGACGGCGCCCGGCGATGCCTTGCGCACCGTAGAAATCCACGCCCGAGCGTTTTCCCGCGCCGGCCTCGAAGCCGCTTTTGGCCGTGCGGTCGGTGTCGTCGTCCAGCCCGGCGTCGAGTTCGGCAACACCGAGATCGTGCCCTATGCACCGGCCAAGGCGACTGAACTGGTGGCTGTGCTCGACCGTATGCCGCAATTGGTTTTTGAGGCGCATTCGACCGACTACCAGCCGGCCGAAGCGCTCAATGCTCTCGTCCGCGACGGTTTTGCCATCCTCAAGGTCGGCCCCTGGCTGACCTTCGCGCTTCGCGAAGCGCTGTATGGGCTCAGCCATATCGCCGATATCCTGGCGCCGGACTTTTCGCGCGAAAGCCTGCCTGCCGCGATGGAACGCATCATGCTGGCGTCGCCGGACAATTGGCAGCAATACTATCCGGGCACGCCGGACGAGCAGCGCATGCAGCGGCATTTCTCGTTCAGCGACCGCATCCGCTATTATTGGCCGACGCCGGAGGCGCAGCGCGCAACACGGACGCTGCTGGACGTATTGGGCGAGAAGGATATACCCCGACCGCTGATCAGCCAGTATCTGGGGCAGCTCGACGCCGAGGTTGCCGCACGCCGGGTCAAGCCCCTCGCTCACGAGCTTCTGATCGGCAGCATCACCCGTGTCCTCGATATCTACGCGGACGCGACGGGACAGTAGGGATCGCGCTGCCGGAAAGACGGCAGCCGCCCAAATCCGCATCATATATTCGTCCGATGTCGACGCCGTTTCGAAAAGGTGGGCGCCGAAATTTACAACTAACATGTTAGTGTGCTAGTACTGATTGCACATCGACATCTGGAGAAAATAGTGGTCTCGCGCTTTGGTCTTTCGGTTGCTCTCGCCACGCCTTTCGATGCGTCCGGGCAAATCGCCATCCTTCCCATGGTCACGCAGGCCCGGGCTTGCCTTGGCGCCGGCTGCAGCAGCGCCACGCTCTTCGGCACCACCGGGGAAGGCGCTTCCGTGGGCACGGCAGAGCGGCGGATTGTTACCGAGGCCATGCTGGCCGCCGGCATTCCGGCACATCGGCTCGTTGCCGGCGTGCTGGTCGATGCGGCCGAAGACGCCGCCGAACAGGCGCGGCATGCCTTGCAGTGCGGCGTCCGCAACATCCTGCTGGCTCCGCCGAGCTACTTCAAGAATGTCGGCGAGGACGGGCTGTTCGGATGGTTTTCTGCCGTCTTCGCTGCGCTCGGGCCGCTGGCTCGCGGCATCCTCCTCTACAACATCCCCTCTGTCACCATGGTGCCGCTCCCGCTTGCCCTGATCGGTCGGCTGTGTGCGGCCTTCCCCGGCGTGATCGCCGGTGTCAAGGATTCGGGTGGCGACTGGAGTTACAGCGAGGCGCTGCTAAGAGCCCATGGCGACATGGTGATCCTGATCGGCGACGAGCGGCACCTGGCCAGAAGCGTGCGTCAGGGCGGGCAGGGCGCCATTTCCGGCATGGCCAATTTCGTCACCGGCGAAATCCGCGCCATGGCCGAGGATGGGCGCGACGATGCCCGTGTCGAGAGCTTCGTGCTCGAATTGCTTAGATATTCGGTCATCCCGGCGGTGAAGGTCATGGTGGCGCGCAAAACCGGGGACGAGCGCTGGCTGGCGGTCCGTCCGCCGCTGGAGCCGATCGGTTCGCAGGGGCGGCAACAGCTTGCTGCCGCCTATGACAGGCTGTTTGCGACAGAGCCGGCCTGACCGGCAAAGGGAAGCGCGCTGAAATGGACGACAGCAGCGAACCGGCAACCCTCAGGGAAAGAGCTTATGCCAGCTTCACGCGGCATTTGCTGGCCCGCGATCTCAAGCCGGGACAGTTCGTGTCGCAGCGCGAACTGGTTGCCTTTACCGGGCTGCCGCTAGGCGCCATCCGTGAGATCGTGCCGCGTCTCGAGGCCGAGGGGCTTTTGACGACCGTCCCGCAGCGCGGCATGCAGATCGCCCATATCGACATCAACCTGATCCGCGAGGCCTTCCAGTTTCGCCTGTTCATGGAGCGTGAGGCGGTGGCGCTGTTCACCGTCAACGCCTCCGACGCCGTGCTCGCCGGCCTGCGGCGCGAACATGAGGACATGCTGGCTCAAGCCTTGTCGCAGACGCCCACGCCGGAAATGGAAGCCAAGGCCCAGAACATCGATTGGGCCATGCACGACACCTTCATCGATGCGCTGGGCAACGAGATCATCGCCAAGGCGTATCTGGTCAATTCGGTAAAGATCAGACTGATCCACCAGGAGCGTTTCCGCATCGATGGGCGCGTCGTGCCGGTGATGCAGGAGCACCTGACGGTGATCGAAGCGCTCGAGAGCCGCGATCCGCAAAAGGCGGTTGAGGCGATCAGTCGGCATATCGACAATGCGCGCCGGTTGGCGCTCCAGATCTGAGGACGTATGGTTCGCGGCTGCCGCGACACTATCCACAACGACAGCAACCCAAGGGAGGAAGAAATGTCGTCCAATCCGTTCAAGCCAACGAGAAGGCAAGTCCTTGCAGGAACCACGGCGCTCGCCGCCGCCGGCCTTGCCGGCATTCGCCCGAGCTTTTCCGCCAGCGTCGACTGGAAGCGCTTTGCCGGCACCACGCTCGACGTCAATCTGGTGAAAAGCCCGCGCAGCGACACCATCCTGAAATACATCGCCGAATTCGAGGAACTGACCGGCATCAAGGTCAATGCCGAGGCGACGCCGGAACAGCAGCAGCGGCAGAAGACGGTGATCGAGCTCAGCTCCGGCAGGCCGAGCTTCGATGTCGTGCATTTGAGCTATCACGTGCAGAAGCGCCAGTTCGAAAAGGGTGGCTGGCTGGCCGACATCGCCGGCTATCTCGCCGATCCGACGCTGACCGATCCCGGCCTGGTCGAAAGCGATTTCGCCGAGGCCGGCATGCTTTTCGCCAAGGACAACCAGGGCGTGCTGCGTTCGCTGCCCTTCTCGGTGGACTACTGGATCGTCTACTGGAACAAGGAGCTGTTCGAGGCCAAGGGCGTAAAGTACCCGGAATCATTCGAGCAGCTGGTGGCCGCCGCCGAAGCGCTGACCGATCCATCGACCAACACGTTCGGTTTCGTCGCCCGCGGCCTCAAGAATGCCAACACGCCGGTGTGGACGTCGCTGATGCTCGGCTACGACATGACGCCGCTCGACGACAAGGGAAAGCTGCGCACCGAAACGCCCGAGGCGATCGAGGCCGCTGCCCTCTACCAGAGGCTGATGACCAAGTCCGCCCCTCCGGGCGTCACCGGCTTCAATTGGGCGGAAGCGCAGTCCGCCTTCCTGCAAGGCAAGATCGGCATGTGGTTCGATGGCGTCGGTTTTGCCCCGCCGATGGAAAATCCCGAAAAGTCGCGCGTGGTCGGCAAGGTCGGCTATGGCGTCATGCCCAAGGGGCCCAAGGCGCATGCCTCCGGGACGTTTGGCGACGGCCTCGGGGTGACCGCCTCCAGCGAAAAGAAGGAAGCCGCCTATCTGTTCTGTCAGTGGGCGGTTTCCCCGGCGATGGGCGCACGCCTGCTCCAGGCCGGCGCCGGCGTGCCGTTCCGCAAGTCGGTGCTGGAAGATCCCAAGGTGCGCGAAGGCGTCACCATGCCGGCAAGCTGGCTCGATGCGGTGGTTCAGTCCGGCAATATCAGCAGGCTGGCGCTGCCGGTGATCATCCCGGTCACCGAGTTCCGTGACATCTACGGCGTGGCGTTGACCAACATGATTGCCGGTGCCGATCCTGCCGAAGAACTGAAGAAGGCCACCGCGCAGTTCCAGCCGGTTCTCGACAGGAGCGAGCAGGGCTGATGTCCGCCATCGCCCCTGAACGCACCGGGGTGACGACGCAAGCCATCGAAGGGAGCCAGACGATCCGGCTGGCTCCCAACTACTGGCCCTTCGTCGTTCCGGCGCTCGTCGTCGTTAGCGCCGTGATCGTCTTTCCCTGGGCGTTCACGCTCTGGATGAGCGTCAACCGCTGGACGCTCGGCCAGTCGCGGAGCTTTGCCGGGATGGAAAACTATCTCCGCCTGGCCAGCGACCCGCGATTCTGGGAATCGCTTGTTCATACATTGACCTACACCTCGCTGTCGGTGGCAGCGCCGATGTTGTTGGGCACTGTCGCCGCCCTGGTCTTCGACGCCAGGTTTCCGCTGCGCGGCCTGCTGCGCGGCGTCTTCGTCATGCCGATGATGGCAACGCCGGTTGCCGTGGCGCTGGTCTGGACCATGATGTTCCATCCCCAGCTCGGGGTGCTCAACTACCTTCTATCGCTGGTCGGCATCCCGGCGCAGGAATGGATATTCAACGCCAACACGGTCATCCCTTCGCTGGTCGCGGTCGAGACCTGGCAGTGGACGCCGCTGGTGATGCTGATCGTGCTGGGCGGGCTGGCCTCGGTGCCGCGCGAGCCGTTCGAGAGCGCCGAGATCGACGGCGCCAATGCCTGGCAGCAATTCCGCTACCTCACTTTGCCGATGATCGCGCCGTTCCTGATGATTGCGTTGATCATCCGCACCATCGATGCGCTGAAGAGCTTCGACATCATCTATGCGATGACCCAGGGCGGACCGGGCACGGCGTCCGAAACCATCAACATCTATCTCTACAACACCGCCTTCTCCTATTACGACATCGGCTATGGCTCGGCCATGGCCGTGGTGTTCTTCATTGTCATCGTGGCGCTGTCCTTCATCCTCCTGATGCTGCGACAGCGCTCGCAGTGGAACGACGCGGAGGGCAAATAGATGAGCTCACGGTTGCTCAACCAGATCGGCCTGTTTTTCGCGGCTCTGGTCATCGTCTCGCCGGCGATTCTTTTCTTTCTCTGGATGATCTCGCTTTCGCTGAAATTCGAGATCGACAACGGCGCCTATCCGCCGATCCTGATCCCCGAACGCTTCGCCTGGTCGAACTATGTAAAAGTGTTCGAGGAAAACAATTTCCTGCTCTATCTCTGGAATTCGGTTCTGGTGACCGGCACGGCGACACTGCTGGCGCTGCTGATCGGCGTACCGGCCGGCTATGGCATAGCGCGGCTCAAGGCCGAAAAATCGGCGGTCGTCATCATGATCGCCCGCATGACACCGGGACTGTCCTATCTCATCCCGCTGTTTTTGCTGTTCCAATGGATCGGGATCCTCGGCACGCTCTGGCCGCAGATCATCATCCACCTGGTGGTGACGGTGCCGATCGTGGTCTGGGTGATGATCGGCTATTTCGAAACCACGCCGATGGAACTGGAAGAGGCGGCCAATATCGACGGCGCCAGCTCCTGGCAGGTGTTCCGGCTGGTCGCCCTGCCCATCGCCAAGCCGGGCATCGTTGTCGCCTTCATCCTGTCGGTCATCTTTTCGTGGAACAATTTCGTCTTCGGCGTAGTGCTCGCCAGCCGTGAGACGCGGACGCTGCCGGTCGCCGTCTACAATATGCTTTCCTACGAGCAGGTGAGCTGGGGGCCGCTCGCCGCCGCCGCACTGGTGGTGACGCTGCCGGTGCTGGTGCTGACCATGTTCGCGCAAAAGCAGATCGTCGCCGGACTGACCGCCGGCGCGGTCAAGGGCGGCTGAAGACGAACTCTAGCTCGACATCAATTTTTCTCCCGGAGAAATCCAATGGCATCGGTAACCATCAACAACGTGCAGAAGGCTTTCGGAGCCACCAAGATCATTCACGACGTCAGTGTCGATATCGCCGACGGCGAATTCGTCATCCTGGTCGGCCCGTCGGGATGCGGAAAGTCGACGCTGCTGCGCATGATCGCCGGACTTGAAACGATCTCGGGCGGGAAGATCACCATTGGCGAACGCATGGTCAACAATCTGCGGGCGCGGGACCGCAACATCGCCATGGTGTTCCAGAATTACGCGCTCTATCCGCATATGACCGTGGCCGACAATATGGGCTTTGCGCTCAAGATCAAGAAAGCCGATCCGGCCGATACCGCCGGCCGCGTCAGGAATGCCGCCAATATCCTCGGCCTGGAAAAGCTGCTTGAGCGCTATCCGCGTCAGCTCTCCGGCGGCCAGCGCCAGCGCGTTGCCATGGGCCGCGCCATCGTGCGCGACCCGCAGGTTTTCCTGTTCGACGAGCCGCTCTCCAATCTCGACGCCAAGCTGCGCGTCCAGATGCGCGGCGAGATCAAGGCGCTGCACCAGCGGCTCGGCACCACAACCATCTACGTCACGCATGACCAGATCGAAGCCATGACGATGGCCGACAAGATCGTCGTGCTGCATGACGGCCTGGTCGAGCAGATCGGCGCGCCGCTCGACCTCTACGACCAGCCGGCCAACCTCTTCGTTGCCGGCTTTATCGGCTCGCCCGCCATGAATTTTATTGCCGGCCGCATCGAGGAAGGCGTGTTCCGCAGCGCTGGTGGGCTGATCCTGCCGCTGCCGGAAGGCGCCCGTCCGACCGACGCTGCAGGACGCGAACTTGTCTACGGCATCCGTCCCGAGCACATCCGCGCAACTGCCCAGGGCATGCCGGGCACGGTCACGCTTCTGGAAGCCACGGGTTCGGAAATCTTCGCCAAGGTCGACTGCGCCGGCGAGGAAATCGCCTGCCTGTTCCGCGAGCGGCTGCCGCTCAAGCAGGGCGCGCCGATACGGATCGAAGTCGATCGCGCCTGCGCCCACCTGTTCGAAGCGAAAACCGGCCGGCGTATGTGATTGGCGTGGCCTGCGCGGCGGGTTCGCCGACGCCAAGACGATACTCACGCAAAAGCGCCGCAGTACCAATTGCGGCGCCTGTCGCCACACGCGTTTCCACCGACGTGCAACAACCGATGGTACTGGAGAGAACGGTGTTGCGCGAACTATCGACCGTTCGAGAGCCTTGTGAGAAGCGCGACCAGCTCCGACTGCCGATGCGTCTGCGTCTTCGCGAAGACCGTTTTCAGCTGGTTGCGCCCGGTCTCATAGGAAACGCCAAGTTCGTCGGCTGCCGCTTCAACGCCGTGTCCCGCGCAAATCTTTCTCGCCAGCCTCGCTTCGGACGCTGTCAGCCTGAAGCAGGACTGCAGCACGGCTTCAGCAGGAGGAGGTCTCGCGTCAGGATCAATGAGGATGACGATTGCCTGGCACGGCGCCAGCGCGTTGTAGAAGACTTTCGGCAGTCGCAACGGATAGGCAAGAAGCGGCCGCCCTTGCAGTCTGGGCAGTGGCACGGGTGGCATCGATGCGGCAGTGTCCGGCGAACACAGCAGCGCTTTCAGCGATCGGTCGAGAGCATCGGTCGCGGTTCGGTCAAAGGAGACCAGACGTCGGCGCATAATCTGCAGACCCCGCCCCAGAAGCCTTTCCGCCGGAGCGTTGGACCGGAGGACATTGCCACTTCTGTCCAACATGACCGCAGGCGTTTCGGTGGCGCTAAACGCATCCAGTGCCGCGTCGGCCCTCCCGAAACCTATTGCCCGCGCAACTGCGGCCACAGAGCCCAGCTGTTTCGAAAGGTCCGCCAGCTGTCTCATCTCGTCTGGCGTGAACGGACCCTGTTGGATCGACCGTTGCAGCGACAGCGCCCAGAAGTCGTCTCCGGCGGCGATCTTGACGGCCGCGCACCATCGCAGGCCGAAAGGTGCGAGGAATTCCTGGTAGTATGGATGCTTGGCGATATCGTCTGACGTCAGGAGGTCGAACTCCGAGGTGACCCCTTTCCGATCGAGGAAGTTGATGAGGCGATACCGCTCGTCCCGGTTTATCCAGCCGTCGCGGACGTAGGATTCGAGAGCAGGGGCCATGGTGCGGCTGCAAGGCACGAGTGGCAGATGCCCTTTTATGTCGAAGAGCAGCGCTCCGGCGCTCCCGGTGGCCTTTTCTGCCACCTCCATCGCGGAATCCCAGCGTGATGGATCGAGGGCTGCCTCGACAAAGGCAACACCGATCGCGTCAAAATCGAAAGCAGCGCCCACCGCCAGCCCCTTGGTAGGCACCTATCTAAACACACCGAATCTCGAATAGCGAGTCGGGCCGCCCTCAGGGCCGCCCGCGATCGTGATGCAGCTTGGCGGTGCTTGCCGCCAGGAGAACTAGTGTTTTCTGGGCAATGTTGAAGAGCGATGCCTGAACCGGAACGGCGACCTCATCTGCTTTGGCGACCTTATCGCCGCAGCCCGCTGTGTTGCTGGCTCCTGCCACTGCTCCTCCGCCGCGGCGGTGAACTGCGGAGCCTGCATCCGCCCAATGCACTCAGTCTTCAGCTTGCGTCTGGGGTTTGCCAGGAAGTCGGCGACGACCTCCGATCCGCAAGGGTCGGAATCGATCACATCGTGCCCAATCCCGCGAAGCACGACGACCTGCCCAAAAGGAAGGCTTTTGGCCGCACGATATGCCCAGTGAGTTGGTGTTGCCGGATCATACTCGCCCGACAACAGCAGGGTCGGGATATCCAGGCGGCGGGGATGCTTTTGCGAAACCGTCATTCCCTGGGGAAACCAAAGCGGGCAAACCCAGGTATAGTCGGCCTCTCCGATCCACTTCGTCCAGTATTCGAGGCGCTTGTCAGGCAACTCGGATCTGTTGGTCTCAGAGCAAGTGACCGAAAAATCCATGCCCTGGGCAATCTCGGTATCGTCATGCTCAAAGATCATATCCGCGAGCGGTCTGAAATCGTTTTCGTATGTTTTCTCGACGAGCTTTGGAATGTCTTCGATAGCGTAACGATCATATAGCAACCCGAATACAAGTTCGAGAAAATCCGCTCCGGAGACATATCTGTACTGAGCGGGAGCGTTTTCTCCGTCATCGCTCCGCAAAAGCACCGGCTGTTTGTCCAATTGCTTTACGATCGCTCGCACCGCGTCTCCCAGTTCGCGCATGCAATTTTTTGATTTTTGGCAATCTCGTTCCAGCAGTCGCAAAGAACGATCCAGATTTCGCCCATCTTCCTTGAGGTAGTCGATATCAAGGGGCAGAACGGAATCCAGAATGCTCGCCGAGACGCCCTCTGGATACTCGTTCATCACTTCCAAGGCAACTCTTGTGCCGTAAGAGACGCCGTAGAGTACCCACTTCTTTATGCCAAGAGCCATGCGAACGTCGTTGACGTCTGCTGCATTTTCGGCGGTGTTGTAGGCGAAGAGGTCAATGCCCTTTGCTATCAGCGCGCTTCGGCACGCGACCACCTCATCTCTCATGAGCTTGTCAAAGCTGATTTCAGCATCGACGCTTAGCGAAATGGAGTTCCAATGATCGGCCTTGAAGTATCGCGAACAGCTCAGCCTGGGAATTGACTTTCCTATCCCTCGTTGGTCGACCACGACCACTCGGCGCCCGATCATCCAATTTTGATCACTTATGAACTGCCACCATGCCTCGATGTCTTCCCTGTCGCCAATATCGGTGGGCTGGCCAGGCCCGCCCGTGAGAAACACAATGGGCTCATGCCGCTCGCGGTCGGGCTCGAAGACCACCACCGATAGAGTGATTTCAGTCCCAGAAGCTTTTTTGCGGTTTTCAGGGACATTGAGAGTCCCGCACGTCATTCCACGGTCGCGCGGAACCTCGAACCAGCAATTCGTTTTCTTGAACTCTCCGGCATGGATATCCCCGCTCCACGCGCAAAAGAGAAGTACAGCTGACGCGAGCTTAAGGAGTACTCGATCCAGATTGATGAACATACGTCGAAAAGAGGCGCGCATGTTGCCCTCCAGCATGAAGCAAGGCCTGAAGCATTCGCTCGCCACCCACTGAGCTTTGACATCAGCGCGGTCGTAGGAATGATCGTAGTTTCCCCCTGCCCCACCAATTGCCAAGTGCGATTTTGCTCGCAGCAAGCTACCCCTCATCGATAATAGAGTGGTTCCATGGGCCGCGCATGACCCATTTGGGTATAGGATCATGGCGACCGTGGCGTCAGGGCAGTTGTCACCGTTGCCGTATCCCTGAGCCTGTGGAGCGCGCCGACTTACTCCGTCGGGCCGCGGCAGCAATCCAGGACTATCGTGACGAGATCGCCATCGCATTCGGGTTGGCGCATGCCGACGAGATCGTCGGCATGCACGCGATTGCGAATCCCACAATGCGCTTTGCCTGGAACGCTATCGCGACGGGCATAAGAAGAAGAATGCCGCAGCGATGGAACGACCAACAATTATCGTGACCACAACCGTTTCACGTTAACCGTTAGGAAACGACGGGCTTGTTAAATGAGTTTCCCCAAGGGGCATAAATATGGCACTTCACCTTTCGGCGGATGCGGTTCCTGTGGCGGCGGCCCCACAGAAGTATCTTTTTGGTCCGGTCGCTGACTTTCTCATGCTTGGCGGGAGCGCGTTCCTCATCCTGCCGGTCTTGTTTTTTGTCCCTCTTAAATACGAAGGTTTCGTGGGCGCAACGATGTTGTTGCTGGCTCATCTGATAAACCATCCGCACTTTGCCCACTCGTATCAACTTTTCTATCGCAATTTCGGGCGGAAGGTGCGCGGAGACGGATATGACAAGAACCTTCAGGTCCGTTACATCTTCGCGGGCATTGTCGTCCCGCTGATCATGGGCGGTTTTTTTGCTTACGGTTCAATAGCGGGGAATGCGCGCCTGCTGGGGTATGCTGGCAATGCGATGGCCTTTTTTGTGGGCTGGCACTATGTCAAGCAAGGCTACGGCATGCTGATGGTGGACGCCGTATTGAAGCGCAGGTTCTTCAACGAGCAAGACAAGAAAGTGCTGCTGTTCAACGGCTATGCCGTATGGCTGTTCGCTTGGCTTCAGACAAACGCGGTGATCACCGAAAGGCAATTCTGGGGCTTGGACTACTACACATTTGCCGCCCCCTCATGGGTCACCAATATTGCCGTATTTGCCGCCGCTGCTTCCACGGCAGCCACGGTCGTGATGCTGATCAATCGCTGGCGCAAGCATGGTGGCACGCTACCGTACAACGGCGTCGTCGCTTACGTCGTGTCTCTATACGCCTGGATTCTATTTGTGAGGATAAACCCGCTCTGGTTGCTTGTGGTGCCGGCGCTCCATTCGTTGCAGTACCTGGCGGTGGTCTGGCGTTATCAGACCAATGTAGAGCTCGACCGTTCAGATGCTGTTATAGAACCCGAATTCAAGGTCCTGTCCATTATTGGCCCGATGTATAGGTTGCGAGTGCTGGGCTTTATCATCATTGGCAGTATTCTTGGGATTCTCGGTTTCTGGCTGGTCCCGATCGCGTTGTCTGCTTTGATTCCGTATAATAAAGAGGTGCTCGGCTCGTCGCTGTTCCTCTTCATAGCGTGGATATTCATCAACGTGCACCACTACTTCCTGGATAACGTTATGTGGCGACGAGGCAATCCAGAGGTATCAAAATATCTGTTCCGCTAGTCACTTGCCGCGGCAATCTTATGATGGCCACAGATAGCCGGCCGGACCGCTCGCCACATCGGGCGTAAGCATCCGAATTGCACTGCTCGGGCCTATTGCAACGTCCGCGAAAGCGTCTCTCCGATGCCGCAGGCGCTGGTGGTGCCGTTGCTGATCGGTGGCAGCGGCCTCGTCCTAATTCAGTGCTGCTTCTGGTTTTCGCTCTTGCCACGGCTATGGTCGTGAAAAATCCGCTCATGCTGCCCGCGGTGGCTTCGCCATAGCCCGACAGAATCACGCCGCCCGCCAAACCGCCACCCGCTCTAACCCGATACACCCGAGTTATAACGCCGCGTCCGCCACCGGTTTTGCCCCGGTTACGGCGATGGCTCGCTAAGTAATTGAAAAGCGTGGTGATCCCGACAGGAATCGAACCTGTGACCTACAGATTAGGAATGTTTAGCAAAACCGCAGAATACCGCCATTTCTGCGTATCATGCGCCATTCATGCGCCACCAAACACGGCCGCCGCTATCCCGTCCATAACCGATTTGTGGTCGTCGCTGGGGAACATGTGGCCGTAGCGATCCATGGTAACGGCAAGCGTCGAATGGCCGGCGAACGTTTGAACGGTCTTCGGCTGCAGACCGGCCTCTATCCACGTTGAAATTGCGAAATGCCGAAGACCGTGCCAGCCGAACGGTACGAACTTACGGCCTTCCTCTTTTTCCTTTGCCGCAACATCGGCCAGCAACGGGCGGAACTTTCGTTTCATCATTCGAGTGTGTGGCGTGAATCCGCCAAGGGTGTTTGGAAACACCAGATCGTCGTCCTTGCTGAATTTCGAACGCAGGCGCCACTCCTTCAGGGCAGCGACTACCGGCGTGCCTAGCGGCACGGCACGCTTGCCAGCCTTGGATTTGGTAACGTCCAGATTGCCGAAGGCGTCAACGCGCCGATCGACCGTAACCTCGCCGTTCGCAAGATCGAGGTTCCGCCACGGCAAGGCATGAAGCTCGCTTGCGCGAAGACCGCTGGCCGCGGCGAACATTAGCTTCACGCGGAAATCTGCGTCCGCCGCCTTCAGGACTGCGGCTAGTGCTGCCTTGGACGGAGGCACGACCTTCTCCGTTCCTTCGTCGCGCTTGCCTATCACCTTAATGCCCGCAGCGGCGTTGACGGCGACGAGGTCTTCGGAGACCGCATACGATAGGACGCGGGAAAGTGTGCCAAGAATGGCCCGTGTCGTCGGCACGCTTACGCCCGCATCGCGCAGGCTGTCGCGAAATTTGCCAACCGCCCTGGCGGATAACCCGGCCAGTTTCACCGAGCCTATCCCACCTCCGAAATCGACGTTCTGATCGTTGGAGGGCGCGATATAGTTGGCGATGTGGGCCTTGGTGGTTTTGAGGTAAAGAGCCGTTATTTTCTCGTCTCGACGGTGCCGGCCTTCAATGTGCTTGACGTATTCCGCCGCGGCGTCAGCGACAGACGTGTTAGCCGCATCGGCGCGAAAGGTGCCTTTGCTGATCTGCCCTTCGACCTCAACGCGCTTCGCGTCGGCATCGCGCTTCTTGGCAAACTGCTCTTTGTGCCGTTGGCCGTTCTTATCGGTATAGGCCAGCACCCACGCCTCATGGGTGCCGCTCTTGTTAGTCCACTGCCGCTTCCGCACCGTTGCCATTTGTGGCCTCCATATTGGATGGCGCATGAAATAGCATGGCGCACGGCTACCAACAAGTACGCAAATAGAAATACTGGTTAATGATGGACTGATCTTGACAGCAAGGCGAAAACGCCTATAGGTTGAAGCAAGCCGGCGCTTGCAGCCGCGACTCGCTTCTCCCGCCCAAGTTAAAGGCGGCCCTAACCCCTCAATCTTAGCACTTTGGTGTACGCTTCGGCGTACGGAATTTCTGCGCTTTGGCGCCGAAACAAAAGGGGAAATTATGCGCCATTCAAACGATAATACATCTGGCGACCTTCTCATGGGCGCCAGCGCAATCGCGACCGCTCTGGGCATCACGAGGCGGCAGACCTACCGACTTATCTACGACAACATCCTTCCGACTTTCAAACTCGGCGGCACGGTATCCGCTCGCCGCTCATCACTCGATGCCTGGCTGAAAGAACATGAAGCGAGGGCGGCATGACCAAGCCCCTTTCAGAGATGACCCTCGCCGAACTCGACGCTGAACTTGCCGCGGTCCTGGCGGCGCTTGCCTTGCGTAAGAGGCATCGGGAAGCCAAGCACCGCTAACCGACTACAAAAAACACCGCAGATCCAACCGCGGCAACTTCGAAAACGGGAACCAACTCTTGAAAATCCTCAGTATTAGACCGGAGCCGCCAGGCACCGGGAGCGTCATTGCGCGCTTTGACATAGCGCTCACCTCGGAGTGCCGACTTTACGGGCTCAAGCTGGTTGAGAAGCCCGACGGCCGGCGCATGACCTATTCGCCGCAGTCCGGCGGCGTGCGCCTCGCGACCTTTACTCCAGCACTTGCAGAAGAAATCACGCGCGCCGCTGGCGTAGCCCTTGGAGGCCTGAACGCCCATGACTTCTACGCAGACTAAGACAGCACCTTATAAGGTCGGTGACCGCGTAGAGCACGGCTCCACGGGCCACGGCACAGTGGTCAAGATAGTAAAACTTGGCGGTCAGGTTCGTTTCGACATGATGGGCCAGGTCGTTAGCTTCGCTCACATGGAAAACTTGTCGCCATCCGACCGACCGGAGCCACCACAAAAGAAGCGGAAGGCCGCAAACGACGACAATAGCCCCGTCGATCTATGGGCGCGCTACGCTCACCCGCCGTTGCCTTCTGGCCTGCTTCCTTCTGTCATCGAAGAGTACGCCCGCGTTCAAGCCGAGATGATGGGCGTCGATGCTGGCGGGCTTGCCGCTGCGGCCTTGGCCGTTTGTGCGGCAGCAATTCCGGACAGCATCCAATTGAAGGTCAAACGTCATGATGACTGGATGGAATCGCCGCGAATTTGGGTCGCGTTGATCGGCAGCCCGAGCACTAAGAAAAGCCCACTCATTGCCAACGCCACGGCTCCGCTGAAGAAAATCGACCGTGAACTCTATCGCGCTTACGTCGAAGCCAAGTCTGAGTACGATGGACTTGATAAGGAACTGAAGAAGTCCGCGACGGCACCAAAGCACGTTCGGCTACGCCTCGAGGACACCACCATTGAGGCGGCGCAAGAAGTTCTGAAAGACAGCCCGAACGGCGTTCTCTGCCTTCAGGATGAGCTTTCTGGCTGGTTCGGTTCCATGGACAAATATTCGGGAAACCGAGGCGCCGCGAAAGACCGCGCCTTTTGGCTTCAGTCATTCAACGGCGGAAATTACACCGTCAATAGGATTGGTCGGGGCGCTGTCTGGATTGACAACCTTTCCGTCTCAATGCTTGGCGGGATCCAGCCGGAGCCGATGCGGAAAGTGGCGAACGATGCCGTTGATGACGGCTTGCTCCAGCGGCTCTTTCCTATCGTGCTGGGCAACGCGTCTATCGGGAAGGATGAGCCGACACCGCCCGTAGTTGCAACGTACGCAGCAGTTGTCGACAGGCTCCATGGTCTTGGCAAACCATTAAGCGGGATGACCGAGGTGCCATTGCGGTTCGACAAAGGCGCGCAAAGTTTGCGCAACGAACTGGAGGCAAAGCACCATGCCATGGCCACGGGCTGGGAGGCGGTGAATAAGAAACTTGCCGCCCACATTGGAAAGTATGACGGACTGTTCGCTCGCCTCTGCGCCATTTGGCACTGCATCGAGTCGACGGGAAGCCGTCCCGCATCGGAAGTAAAGGAGGACACTGCGCGCCGTGTTGCAGCCTTCCTACACGACTTCCTGTTTCCTCACGCCATCGCCTTCTACGCGGACGTGCTCGGCCTCTCTGAGCGCCACGACGCATTACTGGCGACTGCTGGCTGGATACTCGCACACCAGCCAGCTAGCGTCACAGTTCGGAGCGTGCGCCGCGGCGATAGCGTCATGCGAGCAATGGACAATCATGAAGCGCAATCGGTGCTGGAACGGCTCGACGCCTTCGGTTGGCTGGAGCCTGCACCGATGTCAGGCGTGACAGCTTGCAATGGAACGTTCGACCCGCCGTGCATACGCTGTTTGCGTCTCGCGCCACGGAAGAGGCGGAACGCAGGCGGAAGGTTCGTGAGGTAATCGCGGACGCCGGGCGATTAAAGCAGGCAGCTTAAAGGCAAGTGTCACCGAGTGGCCCTTGTGCGCGTGAGACAGAAACCATCTTCGTTCGCTTTTATCTATATTCGGACGTTGATTATTCTATCGCCTCACGCACGCAAGGGACGGTTGGTGACGCATTTTCAACCAGAGGAGAACACAACGAATGGAAACTGAAGTGATACCCTTGACCAATCAATTTGATGCCATCGCTCCAGACACCGGAAAGACCGTCAAAGTCGTTGGCGTAGATATGAGCGACCCACATGTTCGGCCAAAGCTTATCTGCCTGGTGACTGACGTAAGCGGCACGCATGTCGAGGTTTACGACCGCGTGAGGAATAAGCGGCCTGGCGCATAAACGATGGAGCGCGCAGATGAACATCACAGCCCGATCGACCAGCACAACGTCGACCACGGAGTCTGCCAAACCATATCGCGGCCGGCGAATGTCATGGGAGGAGTTCCGCAAGCTCATGAAAGAGGCCGCGAATGATAACGAACAGAGGGGTACTGCAATCGCTGCTGATGTCGAACGCCGCACCACGTGGGCCAGGAACGACGTTAAAAAGGTCTGACAAATGGGTCATCAGTTATGACCAGCAAATAGCGCCACGACCACCACGACGTAGGACACTGCAACCATCAAATATGCAAACTGGAGGAAAGTCATTCTGGTCATCCTGATTGAGAACGACCTTCCAAATATTCGCATAATTTCGGTCCCGCAACGGGATAATTTTGACGACGGGTCTAGCCCCTCGATCAGAAAAATTGAACCTGACCCGCACATCGCGGAAACGGACTGCCCGGCCTGGCCGGTTCCTCCTATTGGGATGACCACCCATGACCAACCCAAAAAAAGCAGAAGACTTCACGAGTTTGGCCGACCGCCGCACCTGGGTGGACGGCTTGCCAGACGATCGCGTTCGCATCACCACCACGCCCACACAGAAGCGCCTAAAGGCTGTAAACGACAACATGCGGCTTGCCGCCCTTGAGGCTGTGGACGCGCTTTTGGCACCGCACGTGTCCGATTGCCTGCCAGATCCCTTCGAGACACTGGACAAGGAAGCCGTCGGCGCAGGATGGCGCATGCGGCCCGAAATCCAAGAGATCAAGCGCGCAATGATTGGACGTGTAGCTGTACGCACTGGTCATGGCCGGACACACAGCGAGCGGTGGCGACATCGCACCTGGCACATTGGCGCTTTGACGTTCACCATGTCCGAGCGTAGCGAGCGCGGGCCGGTCCTTGCCTTGGGAAAGGTAGTGACGGGCGATATTAGGGTACCGGCCGGCGCCATGATCGGGCGCGGTCTCAGCAAGAAAGGCACATTGAAGCCTTCGGAGTATCGGACGTTCGAAAAGCCAGCCACCAAGACCAGCCGCAGCGCAGGGCGCGTCCGGTCGTATCTTGAGCTTGCCGGTGAGTGGGAGCCTGAGCCGTTCCGGCGAGCGCCAATTGAGCCGTTAGGTGCAGGGCGCACGCCGTTCTTCTACGGCGTGGAAGATGGTGCTGCGGCCAGGTCCGATATGTTAGCCGCGGCATACGCCAACACTCCCGTGCCCCCAGCGATCACCTACCTTCCAACAGGCTATGGTGACCCTGATGGTTTTATAGGCGGCGTGTCTCGGCTCCACGGTGGCGGCTCCAGCCATGACGGACATGCCAAGCGCGCGTCAGACGAGGCGATACGCGTAATTGTGCAGAAGTGGTTAGCAGCGAACCTTGACGGCGATGACATGCGCATCCTGTCGCTCGCAACCAGCAGCGCAACGGCAGCCGATGCCGGAGCTGACCTTGGCATGACGCGGCAGCGATATGTGCAGGCCGCAAACGACGCACTGAAAAAGGTGGCTAAGTTGCTGGCCGCGTAACACAACGTGCCAGAAATCCGGTTTTAGCTTGTAGAGATAGAAATACCCCCACGAGTTTCCTTTGCGCACGGCGCCTCGTCATCGTCTTGCGTCACGCGCTCTTTCGCTCAGTAGGCGAGAGCGCGGTTAATTGCACCGTCCAGTCACCGATCTGGACGGTGTTTTTTTGCCAATCACTCACGCAATTTCAAACAATGAAAGGAGAGCCAATGCATGGCCACCCTGAACGCTAGCTTGATCGCGATCGAGCAATGTTTGGGATTCCCACAATCCCGCAGCCGAACCGTTTCCCGCCGTCTCCAAGAGCGGGGCGTTATTCCAATTGGCGCTCCCGGCGTCGCGCCGGAACTCGAGGCGCATGACGTGGTCTCGCTAATTGTCGCGCTTGCCGCTGACACGGCCTTGCACGAGGCGCCAGATGCGGTTGAGCGCTACCGGGCACTCACGCCTGGTGGAGTCGACCTAACTGCCGCACCGGCCAGCATCGACACGGCCGGCCGCGCGCTCGACATCATGGCCGATATCGCGGTTCACGGTAGCGCGGATCTCTTGCGCCGCGACCGAATCGAAGTCGTTAGTAACTGGCCTGAGGTTGTCATCGCAGACGGCACGACGGGCCGATTGTCTCGTTTTGCAGAGACTGGCGCCTTGGCTTCGAATTGGCAGCACGCTGGCCACCGCAAGAGCACGACCATTACCGGCAGCGCATTTGTCGACGCCGTCCGCGACCTGTTTGGAGGCAAATAATGCCCATCTTCAACAAAGCAAAGCCGCGCCCCGTCAATGACCCGCGCCCGCCGCGCGTCGCGCCCAAAGCTGACGGCTACCGGGTGCCTTCACAGGCGGAATCGCTGCCCGATCTAGGTGTTATCGTAGAAAAAGAAACCGGCATCAGCGATGCAGTCCGTGGAGGTCGCGCCGAGCTTAAGCTCCTCGAACGGGAGTTGGCCATCGATGACACGCCCGAGGTGCATCCTGACGTGGCTGCGTTGCTCGGCGACGCCCCCTCCACCAAGGCAATGAAGCGCAAGGCTATCGCCGAGACGCGCCATCGCCGTTGGTGAGACCGCCCTGGCAGAGATTCAAAAACGCCGCCTGGCGCTAGAAACCAAGGCCAGCAAGGCCGTCTGCGATGCAGTGCGGCCAGAGGTTGCCAAGCGTGTTGCAGCCCTCGTTGCTGCCCTGCAGGCGGCCGACGTGGCGCACGGCGAACTCAATGAACTGATCCTTGCCATCGAGGCTGAAGGTGTTTCTTGGGCCTCGCTTGGGCCGGTCCGCCCGTTCTTCATGGGCGACCATCGCGATGCGCAACGTAGGGTCGCCGTATACATCCGCGAAGCACGGGAGGCCGGATATGTCGCGTAACATAGAGAAGGCCGACACGGCACGCACCCGCAGCGCCAGCAAATCCCGTCGCATCAAACTGCCAGGCAAGCCGCTGGAATTTGCGGATACGGATCCGATCAAGATTGCCCGTGAACTGCTGGCACAGTCGAAACTTGGGCGAGCCGAAGCCAAGCTGGAGCGCAAATGACAGACAACGTGATCTCCGGTTATTGCGTGATGTTCGATTCTGAAACCGTGATAGCCGGCGAGTTTCGTGAGCGCATAGCGCAAGGGGCGTTCACGCGTACGCTTAAGGATATGCCGGATGTCGTGGCCATCCTCAGCCATGACAGCGGGCGCGTGCTTGGCAGAGTATCGGCAGGCTCACTCACCCTTCGTGAGGACCGCATCGGTTTGTGGTTTAGTCTGGATGCTGACCCGACCACACCCGAAGGACAGACTGCACTCGGCACAGTCAGACGGCAGGATGTCAAAGGTTGTAGTTTTGGCTTTCAGGTGCGTGCGGAAGAATGGTTGGATGGCGGCAATAGGTTGCCGCTTCGGACTATTACCGACGTCGATCTATACGAGATCACGTTGACCGCGTTCCCGGCTTACGAATCAACGTCAGCTGCACTGTCACGTGCCTCCACCAACGCAGCGTCCGCGCTTCGTCGCAAGGCCGAGGCAGCACACCGTTTGCGTGGCATTCACTAACCCCCCAAGGGGGTATCTCGAGACCTGGCGCCGTCAACACCGCCGACCGCTCGCATCCCACTACGCATATGCGTCCTGCCCCGAATCGTTTCGGTTTTTCCCCCTAAAACAGTGAGTAGACTCCATGTCGGAACACAAGATTCCGGCCCATTTGGATGCGGCAACGCGCAAATGGGTCGCCGGAATTATCGAGGATTTCGATCTCGAAACTTACCACTTTAAGATCCTTGTGAAAGCTGCCGAGGCGCACGACCGCGGCGAGGAAGCTCGCAAGATTCTTAAAGCGGACGGCATCGTCATCACCGACCGCTTCGGCACCAAGAAGGCGCACCCGGCCGTTGCTATCGAACGGGATGCGCGCGTTGCTTTCATGCGCGGCGTGCGTGAATTGGGCCTGGACCTCGACACGGTAGATGCTCCCCGCGCACCGCGTACTCGTGATTACGGGAGTCGCGCCTAATGCCGGTCCGACGCAAGACGGATCGGCGCCGCTCCACGGTCCCTCCGTGGGATGTCGAACTTGATCTATCCATCGGCTGGCTTTCCAACCGCACAGACGAGGCCATGCGCAGCGAATGGGATCGGTATCGCGATTACATGCTTGAGCAGAACGCAATTTACCATCCTGGCGGGCGTCCATATGCGTGGTGGGTATTCGACCGCGACATGCCTGCCCCATGGATACACGATCAAGCAGATGCACTTCTTGAGATGGGCGAAATGGGCGCAGACGAAATGGCCGCAGTGAGGAAATTATGGGCTGGCGCGCCTAGCGCACCTAAATTCATGCAGGGGGCAGACAATGCCAGTTAGACGCAGAAAGGCCAAGGCCAGGCCGGACGAGGCCAAGGCATGGCTCATGTATTTCATGAGCGGATACGACTTCTTTGAAGAGCTAGTCGAGGCTGGCGTGGTCGAGGACCGTCGCAACGTCCCTCGCGAACTCGCCGAGGAAACTTGGCGCCGCATCGGTCACGATGTGCTCGATTACATGGCTGAATTCCATCGCGGGTATCATCCGCCAGAGCGCCCTATTTTTGCGGAGCGGGAATTCGGGCCGCCGGGTAAGGTGAAGCGGCGTGCCGGCTAAAGCTGGGGCTTGATAGCGTTATACACTTGGTTAAGTTCGTGCAAAGTATGGCCTCGCCATTGGCGGTAGTCTGCAGGCCCTGTTTCAACGACTTCTGTCCAGCGATCATGCCAGTCGGATGCTTCGCCAACAAAAACGGCAGGCATTCCATCTTCAAACTGATCTGCGGTGATGTCGATAATCAGACCTTCACCAATAAGCCATGCGTGAGATTCGTTGCCGCCATCCTTGTGAGTGAGGCCGCAAACATAGCTGAAGTTACCCAGCTTATGGTCCGCTAATGCGGCGCCGAGGAGGAGGCACGCATCTCCGCACGCCCCGCGGGGAAACAATTTCAGTCCTACCGGTGAATCTTCGGGGTTGAGGCCTTGTAGCGCTGCACGAACTCTCTCGGCACATTCTCTGATCTGTTCAACGGACATATCTTGTTATGCGAAAACTACGTGTCCCGCATTCCGTGCGGCTATCAAACCCATTTCGGTTGCAGAAAATTTCGCGGAATTGTGAACCTTAAGGAACGCTACTCCATTCAGTCTTGCCGCGATAGCGCCCAGATCCGTAGCGGAAAACTGTGCGCCGTCGACTTCCAGGCTACCTCCTCTTGCTGCAACGCTACCTAGCTCCGTTGCCGATAAGTGCTTTATCATTTTCCAGACTCCCTCAATTTATGAAGCTTGCCTTATCTCGCGCCAGAGCCGGTCGACCACGATCAACTCCACCCCCGCCTAACATCAGTTCTATGGCACTGCGGACAGGCGATAGACGAATAATGGCGGTGCTCGCGGCGCGCGTCTTCCTTCTCCTTGTCGGTGAGAACATCCGCCTCGAACTGATGGCCGCAGTTCAAGCATTGGAGCTTACGCGTCTCACTCATAGCCGATGCCCACGCGTTCCACGAATTGATCCCACAGTGCTTCTGCCGCCTGTTGGTGCGTTAGTTTGGACTGGCCCCGAATGAAGCTTTCCATCGTCAAGTACATGTTATAGTCGTCAGCATCTACGCTGATAGTACCATTTGAAGTGTTCCTCTCCGCGAAAGCCTCAAAGACATAATTTATTCCGCCAAAATGACTCTTCCCCTTGCTGTTGCGAACGGTTATTGCGGCTTCCGCGTTACGCTTACCCCTATTGACGACCACGCACGTAAATGCCGTAGCATCCATCCGATCGAACTTTGCCTTAAGGATTCCGTCACCTACGGAATTGAGCTCCCGGCACGAGGCTTCAAAATAATTGAAAATTATCTCGAACGCCTGGTCTTGGAATTCGGTGCGTTGGATAGAGTCGAAATCCTGCTTGATCTTTGGTCGTCGAACTGGAGCCGCCACCGCGGCAGATGACGCATTGTCGCGACCACTATCAGCTATGCCCAGATCCGATATAACCCGTCGCAACCCGGTTACAACGTCCATATAGGCTATGTTTTGATTGGCGAAATCTGATATCGCGCGCCCGTCCTTCGGCAGTGCCAAGTATTGAGAAAAAGGGGAGCTTAGCCAATCGCAGGGTTCTAGAATAATCGGTATAATCCTGATTTTTCCTGCCGCCGCCAATTCCTGCGCACGCATGAATTCTTTCTCGTAGCAGTAGTCAGAAGCAAGGTAGTCAGGGCTAAGGAGTGCGAGAAATAGGCTGCTTTCGTTGAGGCTGCTCGATATTTTATCGCCCACCTTTTGTCCCGGCAAAATCTCGTTATCTGACCAATCGTCAAGCCCTTCGCGTCTGAGCATGGCGAGATGCCTGTGCAGGCGCTCTAGCGCCTTCTCATCGGCATGCGAGTAGGAAATAAAAGCGCGGACCATCAATTTTGCGTTTTCTTGTTCAGCGAGCCGCTTCGGCACAATCAAGTATCACGCTCGACAGAACAACTTAGCAATAGCTGTGCTGCTTTGTACGGCTTTTTTCACAAGGAATATTAGGATGACCAACACACAACGCGCTGCCTCGGCGCGAACGCATCGCCGTGCTCGAGCATTCCTAATCGGAGCGGGGCAGTAGATGGCACTATCCTATTCCTACAAGAAACCGAGTTACGGTGGCTGGGGCGGCTCTGGCGGAGGCACATCATCGCCTACCGTTCCGGAAGTGCCCACCGTCCAGACCACCTTGCCGACGTCGGCCTACGGTCAGACTATTCCGGTCGTTTACGGCAAGTGTCGCTTGCCGGCTGCTTACATCTGGGTGCCGCCAATCCTGACAATTACATCGTCGCACATTGAGTATTGGGACACCGTTACCAAAACCACCGCCAAGATGTCGGCGCGGTTGCGCTTTGCTCGACCGCTCGTGCCTGATTCGACTTGGAAGATGCGCAAGCTCTATGCGAACGGAAAGCTCATCTATGACGGCAGCGTCGGATACCGCCAGAAGGGCCTGAAATTCACCGTCTACGACGGTCGCAGTACCCAGCCGCGCGATCCCGCGATGGTCCGCGAGGAAGGCGAAACAAACGTTTCTGCCCATCGCGGCTATCTCGATATCGTGGTCGTTGATTTCGACATCGTCGGCTTGGGTGCGCCTCCTGTTTTTGAGGCCGAATGGATTCAGGACGGCGCAACAACTCACGACTATGATACGTTTTCGACGCTAAGTTCAGTCGCCGTCAATGACATCGTTCCGGTCTGGGAAGACTTGCTGTTTTTTGGGTACACGGAACCCGGGAGCTCGGTGCGCCAGTTTTCTCTAGGCGCGCTGCGGGAATATTTCTCGATATCGCAGGATGAGTTTTCCTTTCTGTTCCATGGCTGGCGCTATAGCCGGAACCTGAATCTGCTGATTTACATGGGGCAAGACGGCGGTGGGAACTGGAAGCCCTATCTCACCAGCCCCACCAGTAGCGGGATCATCGCCACGGGGGCCAATGTCGGCTCCGTCCTCGCTGTCCTCGGGACCGTTTGCCTGATCGATGGGCCGAGCAACGCTTTATACGTCGGGTTTACCGATGACCAGCAGCTATTCGTCTACCTCGCCGATGCAAGTTCCCTCTTGCAGACGTTCGATTCCGGCGTGGCATGGGGTGGATACACAAAGTTCGAATGCATCACGCCTGGTGAAGTACGAGGCAGCGAATTCGATGTTTGGCTTTGCGCCGATACCGATCTGGTTAAGCTGACTTTCACTGCTCAGGGCACCTTCAAAAGCTCCACTGTCGTCGCCACCATCAGCGACGATCTGCGCTATGCAGTCCATGACGATGGCGATCTAATTGTCTGGACCGATGCAGCTACGGTAAAACGTGTGAACGGAACGACTGGCGCAATCGAGTTCACCAAGACTGTTCCCTACCAGATCGAGACCTACTCAAGCCGCGAGCTCGGCGACCCAGACCTCCAGCGCCTAACCGACGAACTCTACTTCGTTGCCAGCAGTACCTCTTACTTCACCAACCTTCAGACTGGAGAAACCCGATCCATTAGTGGTGCGACCAGCGACCCACAGACCTTTTATTACGACGGCCAGACCGACACTCTCTTGACCAAAACCGGCCTTGGCGTCCCGCAGCGTCTACGGATCATCTCCGAAGATGGAACGCAGCGCCAGCTTTCGGATTTCCTAGAAGCTCTGATGGAGGCTGGCGGCTTCGAGTCCTCCGAAATCGACACCATTAACATTGATGACGTGATCGACGGCGCAGTTATCGACGTCACTGCTGGCGTGCGGGATATCGCACGTTCAGTCTGCGAGCCGTATTCGATCGCGGTATTTGAGCGCGCCGGCCAAATCGTCTTCAAGCGCGCCTTCACAGACGGAGCGTTCGCTATCGATGCCACGATCTCTGCAGCGGGAGACGTAGCGGACGCCGCGTGACCCTCGCCGTTCCATCACAATTTTGAACGGAAAACCCAAATGTTACCAGGAATTTGCAACGCAATGATGATTATCAATCCATCCAGATTCTCAGGCGGCGGCGGCGGTGGCGGCGATCCGCATTTCGCAAACGTTGTTCTGCTGTGCGGTTTCGATGGCGCCGACGGCTCCACTACGATGACGGACGAAAGCCAGGCAGGCCGTACGCTGTCAGTCTTTGGCAACGCGCAGCTCGATACCGGCGTAGCGCCACCGTTCGGAACGTCTTCGCTCCTGCTCGACGGTACAGGTGATTACCTGACCACTCCCGACAGCGAGGACTTCAATTTCGGGACCGGCGATTTCACCATCGAGATGTTCGCCCGCACTGCCGCGACCGCGAACAGCAACTATCTGCTCACGCATGCAGGCTCGTCGGGCAATATTTCCTACACATGGCGGGTGTAATGCGGCCAACCAGCAGGATGTCGTGTGGTCGATAAACGGCATCGGCACATTCAACTTGGTTGGCGCAAGCGGCGGCGTGCCCCTCACCACCTGGAAGCATCTGTGCTTTGAACGGTCGGGCTCTAAGCTTCGCCTCTATGCGGATGGAGTGATGGAGACGAGTTCGACCACGATCGGTGCGAATGCGCTTTTCAACTCATCCGCCGTCTTGGCTATTGGGATGAGATCCACGTCAACCACCAATGGTTTCAATGGCCATCTGAAAGAGCTTCGCATCACCAAGGGAGTGGCGCGCTATAATTCAGACGCCGGCTTTACAGTGCCAACAGCGGCGTTTCCGCGAAGCTGATGAGCAGCAAGGTGAAAAAATGTCGGGGGCAGCCAGGACTACGCGGCCTGAGGCTGTTCGACAGACCTCGCGCCTGACATCGCAATCAGCCGCGCAGCGGCGATTGCGCCCACAACCATGAAGGCAGCCGTCACGGTAAAGAAGATCGAGGACGCGAGAACAGTCCCGTCCTGTACATAACAACTTGCGAATTCCATAACGCTACCCCTCCCCACCTAATCCCGATCCAGCGGCCCAACACCCGCTCTGCCAACTAAGCATGATCTTGATTCAAGAGAAATACAAGTGATCGCTAATGTCGGTAGTGGGTCAGTTTGAAAGGAAGCCGAGAAGCCCGATAGTGCGCGGTCCCTACAAGAAGCGAGCCTAACTCGCGACAATCAGCTTCTGGACTTGGTCTCGGTCCTCTTTCGACCATTGCTTTGGGTCCTCGCCGTGGGCAACTTCGGCGTGAAGCTCGGCGTGTTTCATGACCTCTGACGCGCTCTCTGCCGTGAAGCTTGCAGGACAAGCCTCCATCCCTGGATAGTCCCTGCACCGATACGTATAAGCCATCGCTGCCTCCATTGTACGAACAGCCGCACTTCGCGCCTACCGCGACTTGATAGGGCGGCCCGACAGCCGCTGCGGGAGTAGGCAACCGACCGCCGGGCCTAACCGGCGGGGGTATGGGCCGTGTCCGCCGGCTGGGACGAATAATAAGCCGTTTCATGCAACATTACTAATTTAGTAAAATGGTCACGTTCCGTTCCCCTAGCCACCAGATGGGACGGGCCTAGACTCGAATTTGTGCGTAAACCATCGATCAGAATTGGAGGCTGCGCAAATGAACCTCATTGAACAACTAGCTCGTAAACTAAGTCAGGATCGTCGCGCAATGGCGCTGATGGAAAAGCTAGCTGGGCAGTTAAGTAAAACCAAGCGTTTCAAGCTGGCGACCGAGCAACTCAGCCGAGAACGTCCCGGCAGCTCGGCCCAATTCATCCCCTTAGCCAGACACCATAACGTCTTGTTTGTTTGTCCCTCCCAGTCAAAGAATGCCGCGCCGGTTCCACCTCAACATCTGTGGGAAGGATACGCCCAGACTGAATTAGACTATTTGAAATGCGGACAAGATGACGTGGCACAAATGCTTTGCATCCTCAATGAAGTCGGGCAACCGCCTATTCCGTTGACACGCGTGCTCGATCTCGGATGCGCCAGTGGCCGCATGCTGCGATTTCTTCCGCGAGACGAGACATCAGAGCATTGGGGCCTCGACATTAATGCCGAGCATATCGCCTGGTGCCAGGAACACCTTAATCCGCCGATGCTCTTCGCAACCAACACCACAGCACCGCATCTTCCATTTGAAGACAGCACCTTCGACTTGGTTTACTGCGGATCGGTTTTCACGCATATATCCGAATTGGCTGAGGCGTGGCTCCTCGAAGTTCGGCGCGTTCTCCGTCAGGACGGTTACGCATATATCACCATTCATACTCGGCAGACGATTGATCTTCTGCGAACGAAGTATCGCGATGATCCACTTTTCTCTAACCTACTTGCAGAACTGAACTCCAACTGCGCCGAAAATAATCCTGATGGAGTCGAGTG
Source organism: Mesorhizobium sp. WSM4845 (assembly GCF_055811455.1). NCBI lineage: Bacteria > Pseudomonadati > Pseudomonadota > Alphaproteobacteria > Hyphomicrobiales > Phyllobacteriaceae > Mesorhizobium > Mesorhizobium sp. WSM4845. Next base: position 348 of record NZ_JBVVQA010000014.1, on the reverse strand, counting down.
GTCGGTGTTTACCTTCGGCGCTGACCCGAACTCTCAGGTGTTTTATGACGTCCCTTCCTTGGAGCGGCGGTGGGGCCGGATCATACCAGTTCTCGCTGTGAAGGAGCAGGCGCACGATCATCAGGCCGCAGTGGTTATGCGAAAATGAGATATACAGCCGCCGTGATGTCGAAGGACGCTGAAGTTGCGGCGCGGCAGAACGCGAGCCCGGCAAGCCAGCCTTTGCCCTGATGGCCGAACGCGGCACTGGCCGCTATATCGGCAGCGCGTTTGACCTGCCACGGGTAATTTCCTCCATCTGAGATTAGAGTCCGGCCTCGATTGAAGGACGGACTGATGAAGAGAAAG